>CAJTZH010000001.1 GCA_910584325.1 uncultured Lachnospiraceae bacterium
CAGCACACCGTTAAATACTGTGACTCTGCCTGTCACTTCTACATAATCCAACGGTTCAAATTCACTGATTCCCGAAGAATTGGGATCCCAGATTTTGCAGTCCAGCGTTCCCGTCTTATCCTGCAGAATTACATTTTCATATTCCTTGCCCGTTTTTGTCACTGCGCAGCTTTTCTGCTTACACAGATAAATTGAAGTAATCTTGTCACCGTCTCTCAGACTCTCTATATATTTCATGGCTCCTCCAAACTCTATTCCTTCCCGCCAAGGGTAAGCGTATACTCAATCGGTACATACCCGTTCTTTCCTCTGCGTGAAACCGTCACCGTCACTTCCGTGCCCGGTTCGAACTCACAGAGAGCTCTCTCGACATTATACACATTTGTAATCGTTCTCTTGCTGATATCCGTTATAATATCACCATTCATAATTCCTGCGAAATACGCAGGCGAATTAATCTCTACGGAAGCAACATAGGCTCCCGACGGCATACTGTTTTCCTTTGCGAACTCCTCGCTGATATCGTAACCGATAATTCCCATATATCCAATCGGTTTACGGTTACTTAAATTCTGAATACGAATTTTTAAATCGGAAATACCATACGCGACAATTCCGTTTTTAGAATACTTATTGCTGATATTTCCAATAAGCTGTCCGTTTTCGTTAAACAAAAACCCCGTACAGTCTGACTCTCCGTCCATATTTGTATAAATCAATCCATGTCTGGAATCCACATCATACGTTATCTCTTTTGTACTGATTGCGATGCCGAAGTCTACTGCCGATTGAATCCCGTAAAAACTGCCCATTGCAATCACCAGTTCCCCCTGCTTAAGCGTATAGGAATTTCCAAGTTCCGCAATTGCAAGCTTCTCCTTCGTTGATGTGGCAATATTATGGCGGGGTACCGCAATAACCGCCATATCTGTTATGGAGTCGGCAAGTACCAGTTCACCGTCAACCGTTGTATTATCAAAAAAGGTTATCTGAATGGAATCGACGCTCTTAATGGCATAATCCGACAAAATAAGATATTCCACATCATTGTCCGCAATGATAATTCCCGGCAGTTCCTCCCTGTTCTGACGAATATCAAAAAGCGGGTCCTCTCTGTGGTTAATTGCAGTTATTGTCACCATGGAAGGATTAATTCCTTCAATAATACCCGACACATACTGATACGTCTCTATACCGGCTTCATTGTCCGTCTTATCCGGATTTTCCGCATTATTCCCGCTCTCTGTCTGCACCGTTCCCGGCTGCGTCTGTTCGGTATTGCTTTCCGTCTGGTGTTCGTCAAGCGGAATCGTAACCTCCTGCCGCTCATTGTCCGCAGTCTCGTTTTCTATGCCAACCGTTCTCACAATCGCAAGAAAAATAATGCTTGCCACGATTCCGATAAAAACAGCAGTAAGAAATAATTTACCAAGCTCAAACCAGAAACGGTATTTTACGCTGGGTTTTTCTTTAATTTTTTCCGTATACAAATCATATTTATCCTGTCTATCTTCCATACGCATCGTACCTCGCACATTTATGTGATTATATAACGAAAATATGAACATTCTATTACTAACTTGTAAATATTGTTGGGAAATATCTGTAGATTTTTCTTCTTGTTTTACCCCTTCAAATAATGTAAAATGAAAACTGTAGTTTATCAAGGAAGGAAAACCCGTTATGAATACGAAATCTCTAAGAATTTTAGAGTTTAATAAAGTGATAGATTTACTGGTAAATCATGCCTCCTCAGAGAGCGGCAGGGCTATGTGCGCCAGACTGGTTCCGATGGATAATATTGCCGATATAGAAAGTGCCCTTACACAGACTGACGACGCATTAAGCCGCATCTTCGCCAAGGGAAGCGTCTCTTTTTCAGGTACAAAGGATATCTCGATGTCCGTAAAACGTCTTGAAGTCAGCAGTACGCTGTCGGTCACGGAGCTGCTTGCCATCAGCTCTACGCTGGATGTCGCAGCGCGGGTGCGCTCGTATCTGCGGACAGAGAATGACGAAATCCGTTCCGACTCGCTTGACGCTTTTTTTGAAATGCTTGAACCTTTAACACCGTTCAATAACGAAATCAAACGCTGCATTATCTCCGAGGAAGAAATCAGTGATGACGCCAGCAGCAGTTTAAAGACAATCCGCCGGCAGATGAAAAACGCCAATGAACGGATTCATTCTGAACTCAATTCCATATTAAATTCCCAGACCATGCGCGCTTATTTACAGGATGGCGTTGTCACGACCCGAAACGGCCGGTACTGCATCCCGGTAAAATCCGAATACAAGTCGCAGGTACAGGGAATGGTTCATGACCAGTCCTCCACCGGCTCAACATTTTTTATAGAACCGATGGCAATTGTACGGCTTAATAATGAAATCAAAGAACTGGAACTGAAAGAAAAAGAAGAAATTGAACGGATTCTGGCTGCCCTTTCCGCAGAAGCAGCGCAATACAGTACACAGCTTTTAACGGATTATCAGACGCTGACCCGTCTGGATTTTATTTTTGCCAAAGGCTCTTTCGCCAAAGCGTATAACTGTTTCATGCCGGTCATGAACACGGAGGGAATTATTCGTATTAAACAAGGCAGGCACCCTCTGATTGACCGCAGTAAAATTGTTCCTATTGATATCCATCTTGGCAGCGAATTTGATACGTTAATTATCACCGGTCCAAACACCGGTGGTAAAACCGTTACCCTCAAAACCGTGGGACTGCTTACATTGATGGGACAGTCAGGGCTGCACATACCGGCGCGGGAAGGCTCCACACTGTCCGTTTTCCGTGAAATTTTTGCAGATATCGGAGACGAGCAGAGCATTGAGCAGAGTCTTAGTACCTTCTCCTCGCATATGCGTAATATTGTCAATATTTTAAACCACGCCGACACACAGACTCTGGTTTTATTTGATGAATTATGCGCAGGCACGGACCCAACCGAAGGAGCCGCCCTTGCCATTTCCATTATAGACAAACTGCACAGACAGGGCATCCGTACCCTCGCGACGACACATTACAGCGAAATCAAGCTATACGCGCTGTCAGAACCAGGTGTCGCTAATGCCTGCTGTGAATTTGACGTTGAGACTTTAAGCCCTACTTACCGGCTGCTTATCGGTATTCCGGGCAAAAGCAACGCATTTGCGATTTCCGGCAAGCTCGGATTGTCCACGGATATTATCGAAGCGGCTTCCGCACGCATCGGCGCGGATGACAAAGCGTTTGAGGATTTAATTTCCGACTTGGAAACAAGCCGCGTAACCATCGAAAGGGAACGGGAAGAGATTGAAACCTATAAAAAAGAAGTAAAAGAACTGCGTGAACGTCTTGCCGCCAAAAACGAGCGCATAGACGAACGGCGTGACAAGATTCTCAAAGACGCCAACGAACAGGCCGCTAAAATCCTGCGCGAAGCAAAAGAATATGCCGACGAGGCGATTAAGACATTTAACAGACACGGACTAACTGCAAAGGAAATGGAAGAACAGCGTAGTAAAATCCGCGAGAAAAAAGAAAAAGCCGAAGCTAAACTCGTTCTGAAAAACAGCGGTAAAAAAACAAAAAAAATTTCCGCTTCCGATTTAATTATCGGCACAAGAGTCAAAGTGCTTTCACTGAATCTCGAAGGAACCGTCAGCACGCTTCCAAACCCGAAGGGCGACCTGTATGTCCAGATGGGAATCCTTCGTTCACAGGTCAACCTGAAGGATTTGGAGATTTTACAGGATAAGGAAGATACGGTCACCGGTACGAAAACAAGCGCGGGAAAAATCAAACTGAACAAGACAATGAGCATTTCACAGGAAATTAATTTAATTGGACTGACAGTGGACGAAGCGATGGTTGAGCTTGATAAATACCTGGACGACGCATATTTATCCAAAATTCCCCAGGTCCGCATTGTACACGGAAAAGGCACCGGAGCACTGCGCAGCGCTGTACACAACAAATTGAAACGAACAAAGTATATTAAAGAATTCCGTCTCGGCGTATTCGGTGAAGGCGAGACCGGTGTGACAATCGCCGAATTTAAATAGGAGGAGAACTATGGCTTCAAAACAGAAAATCCTGATAGTAGATGACGATAACAACATTGCTGAATTAATCTCCCTATACCTCACGAAAGAATGCTACGAAACGCAGATTGTAAATGACGGAGAACGGGCGCTGACAGCAGCTGCTTCATTTGCTCCGAACCTCATTCTCTTAGATTTAATGCTGCCTGGTATGGACGGTTATCAGGTATGCCGGGAAATCCGCAAGGGTTCCAACATTCCGATTATTATGCTGTCGGCAAAAGGGGAAACATTTGACAAAGTACTCGGACTGGAACTGGGCGCAGACGACTATATGATAAAGCCGTTCGACTCAAAAGAGCTGGTTGCGCGTGTAAAAGCGGTTCTCAGACGGTATCAGCCTGCTGCGGCGCCGGTGGAGGATAATTCAAATTATGTAGAATACCCTGATTTAATTATTAACCTTTCGAATTATTCCGTCATTTATCAGGGCAAGTCAATTGATATGCCTCCAAAAGAGCTGGAATTATTATATTTTCTTGCAGCCTCTCCAAACCAGGTATTTACAAGAGAGCAGCTCCTCGACCATATCTGGGGATATGAATATATGGGAGATACCCGTACCGTTGACGTTCATGTAAAACGGGTCCGTGAAAAAATCCATGACCATGAAAAATGGAATCTTTCTACCGTATGGGGTATTGGATACAAATTTGAAGTCAGAAAATAAAACAGGAGTACGGCAATGCGTAACACAATACTAAACAAATTTATCTTTACATACATTACAATCATTATTTTAGCCTTCTTTTGTGTCGCCGTGATTTCCTACCGCATTGACTACCGAAAAGAACTCACCGCCGCTTCTGACAACATGTACCGGCAGGCCGCGTTTATTTCAAATGGTTATGCCGGATACTACTATTCGGGCGTTACATCACTGGAGCGGCTTACTACCGAGCTTATGACCGTAGCTGCCTACAACGATACTGTCATTATGCTGTTAGACCCTTATGGCGAAATTTTGTTAAATACATACGAGCCTGTTTTACCGGATGCTCCTGTTATCATCGAGGCATTCGACCCTATTGAAAGCGGAACGCACCGCTATACAATCGATAATTTTTACGGTTATTTTTCGGAAGAACACCTGACGGTTCTCGCGCCTGTCACTTTCAACCTGAAAATCCGCGGTTATGTATTAATACATAAATCCATTGATTCCATTAAAGCGGAGCTGGCGCCTATTTTTAATACCAACTACATCACACTCATTATGTGCATGATACTGACATTATTTCCTATTTTCATTGTTTACTTTGATTATCACCGGCCGATTAAGGAGATCACCCTTGCCGTAAAAGAGTTTGGTCACGGCAATTTAAAATACAGGCTCCGCGAATACAATGACGACGAAATCGGACGTCTGGCCGCCTCACTGACTTATATGTCCAAACAGCTTTATGAAATGGACGAATCACAGAAAAAATTTGTCGCCAATGTCTCCCATGACTTCCGCTCTCCGCTTACTTCAATCAAAGGATACTTAGAGGCAATCCTTGACGGAACCATTCCGCATGAGATGCAGGACAAATACTTGAATATTGTGATTTCGGAGACAGAACGTCTGAGTAAGCTGACTAATAATCTGCTTACGCTGAATAATATTGATTCAAGAAAAACGCGCCTGAATTTAGAGGTCTTTGATATTAATTCCGTGATTAAGCGGACCATTGAGACATTTGAAGGAACCTGCAGCAATAAAGGAGTAAAATTCGAATTAACCTTTTGCGCCAAATCGCTTCCCGTTTACGCAGATTTAGAAAAAATCAATCAGGTACTTTACAATCTGATTGATAACGCAATTAAGTTCAGCAATCACAATTCCACGATTTTTATAACCGTAACGGAACGGATTGAAAAAGCTTTTATTTCCGTGAAAGACACCGGCATCGGCATACCGAAAGAATCAATCAATAAAATATGGGAACGGTTTTACAAAACAGACCTTTCCAGAGGAAAAGACAAAAAAGGAACAGGTCTCGGCCTGTCCATTGTAAAAGAAATTATTAATACGCATGAAGAAAATATTGATGTTATCAGCACCGAAGGCGTCGGTACCGAATTTACATTTTCTCTTACAAAATATGTGGAAAAATAATTATTTCCATTCATATTTTGTAAGATGCCCCTGTAAATTCATGTTCTCAAAATGATTCTGGCGCAGCGCTTCGTATAACACAATCGCTACGGAATTCGACAAATTAAGGGAACGAATCTCGCCTGTCATCGGTATCCGCATACAGTTTTCCTGATTTTCAAGGAGAATATTCTCAGGAATCCCCGCGCTCTCTTTACCAAACATGATAAAGCAGTCCGGCTCAAACCGGATGTCCGAATAGGTCTTTGGCGCCTTTGTCGTTGCCATATATACTTTCGCGCCCGGATTCTTTTCAAGAAAATCCCGGTAATTATCATACACCGTAACGTCAAGCAAAGGCCAGTAATCCAGTCCGGCTCTCTTCAGCATCTTATCGTTAATATGAAAACCAAGCGGTTCAATCAGATGAAGACGCGCATTGGCAGCAACACATGTTCTCCCTATATTTCCTGTATTCGCAGGCATTTCCGGTTCAAGCAATACAATGTTTAACATATCACTCCTGTTTAATCGCAATATCTAATTCTATAACCTTGTTATCGCCATACATCAACGGAACACAGATATTCTTTGCATAAGACGTCATCATTGAAATCCCTCCCCTGCACACGGTAGGCGGAGTAATATCAATTCCGATACCTTTCGTTGAAAGAATCGTTGCCGCATTTCCCATTATCATATTTCCAAGTTCACTAATCGCGCTCATTGAAAGCTCATTCATCTCCGTAATCGGCATCATAATCATCTTGGATGCAATATCACAAGCAACATCCAAGGCAAATCCGATTACCACCTGTCCTCTCATTTCACCTGTTACACCAATCATAATAATGATAGAATCGTTTGAAAATTCTGTTGTCTTAACATATGGCTTTCCGACTTTGGTATCCACCTGACACATATTCTTCATAATGCTGGACGCTGCCATCAAAAATGGATTTATAAATTCCACATTTACCCCTGCCATGAGACATCCTCCTTTTACTCTATGGTATCTAGTCTTTTGATGAAATTTGATAATCTCCCTAACGCTTCTTTCAGATTATCTATGGAATACGCATAAGAAATTCTCAGGTATCCCTCTCCGCAATCACCGAATGCCGTTCCCGGCACTACGGCGACCTTCTCCTCATTCAATAAACGGGTAGCAAACTCATCCGAAGTCATTCCGAATTTCCTGATACAAGGAAAAACATAGAATGCCCCAAACGGTTCAAAGCAATCAAGCCCCATTTCCCTGAACGCATTGAGAAGAAATCTTCTTCTCTGATTATACGCCTCAACCATCTTCGCCACTTCTTCGTCACAGCTGCGCAATGCCTCTACTGCCGCAAACTGGCTGGTAGTCGGCGCACACATAATTGCAAACTGATGTATCTTCACCATCTGTTCCATAATCATCCGCGGTCCCGCAGCATATCCAAGCCGCCACCCTGTCATGGCAAACGCTTTGGAAAAACCGTTAATTACCACAGTTCTCTCCGCCATACCCGGCAGTTCGGCAATTGATACATGTCTGTCACAATATGTAAGTTCCGCGTAAATCTCATCCGATATTACAAAAATATCTTTTTCTCTGATGACATCCGCAATCGCCATCAGTTCATCTCTATTCATTATAGCACCGGTTGGATTATTTGGGAATGGCAAAATCAAAACCTTTGTTTTTTCTGTAATTGCATCCAAAAGCTCCTGTGCCGTCAGCTTGAATTCATTCTCCGCTTTCAGGTTGACAATGACCGGTTTCGCGTCGGCAAGCACCGCGCACGGCAGATACGAAACATAACTTGGCTGCGGAATAATCACTTCCTCACCCGGGTTAATCATGGCCCGCAGCGCCAAATCAATCGCCTCGCTGCCGCCCACGGTTACCAGTACCTGCTCAAACTGATATTCTAAATGATATTTTCTTTTCAGGTAAACGCATATCTCCTCGCGCAGTTCTTTAAGACCTGCGTTGGATGTATAAAATGTTCTCCCCTTCTCAAGAGAATAAATTCCTTCTTCGCGTATCCTCCACGGCGTATCAAAATCCGGTTCTCCGACGCCCAGAGAAATCGCGTCTTTCATTTCGCTGACAATATCAAAAAACTTTCGGATACCCGACGGCTGAATCTGTACCGCCTTGTCTGATAATGGATTTCTCATGGCGTCACAAGTATCCTTTCATCCTTATTTTCCTTCTCCAACGCAACGCCGTATACTTTGTACTTCTTTAAAACAAAATGCGTCGCTGTACTCAGTACGCCGTCTATTGTTGCCAGCTTGCCTGAAACAAACAGCGCCACGTCCTTCATGCTCTTGCCTTCTATAATCACCGTAAAATCAAAACCACCCGACATCAGATACAAAGACGAAACTTCACTATAATTATAAATGCGCTCCGCCAGATTATCAAATCCATGCCCTCTCTGAGGCGCCACCTTCACTTCAATCAAGGCGGTTACTTTCTCCTCCGTAGTCTTATCCCAGTTAATAATCGTATTATAACCGCAGATAATATGTTCTTTCTCCATCTGCGCAATCTCATTGGCAAGTTCCGCCTCGTCAATATCCAAAAGAACTGCCAGGTCCTTTAAATCAATTCTCCCGTTTTGTTCAAGCATTGTTAATATTTTCTTTCTCATTGCCCAAAACCTCTCCATCTGCTATCTTCCACAGTTCATCCCGGCATGTAACATCAATGTAGCGCTCTTCATCCTCATTTACAAGAATCTTATCATTGCCATCCGTCACCTCGCCGATAACTGCCACTGGAATTTCGTTCTCCTCTAACATGCTTACTATACCACATTCCGGCTCAAATGTCATCAGCAAACTTCCGCCGGAAAGCAATCGGTATGGATTCATGTTATAAAATTCACACATCTCTATAATTTCCTGACGGACAGGGATTTTCTTAAAATCAACCGTCATTCCCCGTTTACTGTACACGGAGAGTTCCCACAGCGCGTTTAAAACACCACCGTTAGAGAGATTATGCATATAGGAAACGCCGCACTCTGCCGCTAAATCCGCCTCCTCCTGAACTGACAGCCACCTGCCGCAGTTTTGGGCAAAATCAAGCATCTGCCGTGGAAACCGCTCTGATAACTCCTTTTTTTTGTATTGATTCATCAAAAAAGCGCCTTCCATGCCTATCCACTTTGTCAGGGCAATCTGCTGCCCGGGACGCACCTTCCCCGAGATATCATACCTCCTGCTGCCAATACCGGTATAGGAAATAAGCGGTTTGGATACGGCTTTTGAAAGCTCGGTGTGCCCTCCGATAATCTGCAGTCCCAGTTCCTTACAGACTGTTTCGGACTGCCTCATAATTTCCTTTAACAGTTTTTCGTGAAATTTCGAGGGCATCGTCACATTCATCATAACCCCCGCAATCTGCCCTCCCATACAGGCGATATCGTTTGCCACACGGTGAATCCCGATAAGCCCCCAGTACCCTTCCCCAAGGGTAACCGTAGTTGTCGCAGCCAAAACGCCGCCGTTAAATGAAAGAACAGCAGCGCCCTTTCCGATACCAGCTCCGCTTGCCACCTGCGGATTTTTCGCGTGAATTTCTTTTAAAACGGACCTTTTTATAATTGATTCGGAAAGTTTTCCTGAATGCATATTTGACAATAACCTCACAAATCAGTATAGTAATAATTAGAAAAACGCGCTTAATATAATCGGTAAAACCATACAGACTACAAGAATAATAATTATGATGGTTGACATCATCTTTCTTGTTTTCTTATTGTTAAAATTAATCATAGCAACCTCCGTTTTATATTAGATGAAAGAAAGGAAACTCATATGAAAGTATTATTTCCGTTTATTGCATTATGCTGTTTGCTGCTTACTTCTCTCTTACGCCGTTCCACTAACATACATGAACAAAACCGTGCGAAATTCTGGGAAAGAGAACGGGAAGCCAACAATACCCGTAAAAAAAATATTGATAACTTAAATTATATCACAATTCCATATGAAAAGTTACCCCTAATTGATAATCCATCCGAAAAAATTGCCTCATACCAGAAACAGATTCTTCTTCTGAAAGAGCAGCGTATCATTAATCTGGGCGGCATCAGCAACACAGATTTAATGCTGGCTTACGGAGCCGCCAATCTTACCGCTTTGTCGGAATATGACGAGAACTATACCTTGATGATTACAACGTTTGCCAAATGGGCAGGCGCCCTCTTAGAGGAACAATACGCCGATGAAGCGCAGTCTCTTCTGGAAACGGCTGTGGATATGGGATGTGTTTCGACCGCTATTATCACCACACTTGCACAAATCTATGCCGATAAAGGACTTGACAGAAAGTCATACCTGACTGAACATGTCAAAGCTTCCTCATCTCCGGTAAAACAATCGATTCTTGAAAAAATCAATTCTATACTTTAAATTCAGATGCGTCCGTATGAAGATAAAATTGTATCTATCATTCTGGACGCTTCGTTTTTGGTCAGACTTTCTATCTTCACATCCGGCACAATGCCATGCATTTGAACAAGCGCCCTCAGATAACGCAGCTGCGCCGGTGTAGCCGGCTGTTTCTTTTTTACCTTAAATTCCAGCGGCACCGTCTTTAAAAAACCTTCATCCCCGGAATTTGCCAGAAACATTTTCTCATATAAAAGCTTTGCCGACCTCGCGTCATCACAGGCTCTATGGCTTATTCCGGAATCAATCTGCAGATATGCGCACAAAGACTCCAGCCTTTTACTCTCAAGATTCGCGTAAACGCGCCTCGCCATCTTAAGCGTATCAATGCCCTGTTTTTCAAACGGCAGGTCCATATTGACAGCCGCCGTCTTTAAAAAACTGTAATCAAATATAATATTATGTCCGAGAAGCGGGTATTCTTCCAGAAATTCCAAAAGATTCAAAAAAATATCCTTTAAAACCGGCGCACCGCAGACCATGCTATCGTTGATTCCCGTTATCTGTGTTATCCTCGGTGGTATTTTCATTTCCGGATTAACAAATGTACTGAACACTGCCTGTTCTTTTCCGTCAACGACTTTAATCGCGCCGATTTCGATAATCCTGTCCTCTGCGGGGCTGATTCCCGTTGTCTCTAAATCAAGCGCTACAAATGAGTTTATCATAAGTCCTCCCAAATCTCCGTAAAATGTGCCTGTTTAAGCACCGGATGTCTCCTGCTGTAATCAAATAGTATAAAACAATTCTTCTCCCGTAATTTCCCCGTTTCCATAAAATAACATATATCAATATGAAACGGCTCAATGTGAAACTGTCCTGTAAAGGCAGGCGCATATTTTCTGTAAAGTGCGGCTGTCATCGCCTTATATTCAGGGTGTTTCAGAGAAAAATCCGGTCTTGTTTTCAAATTCTCCCGCAGGTACAAATCAAACAGCAATACCTGTTTTAGCTGCGCGCTGTCCGGCACACTCTCCTCTATAAAATCTTTCAGTATCTCATAACGGCTAATCCTGCTGTGCGAAATTCCCGCGAGGCGGTGAATCCTGTAATACTGCGCCATACTGTCGTACATTGCAAAAGCGCTCTCAAAATACTGTTCAAGCACATTCAATGTATAAACGAACAATCCGCTGTTGTAGTATACTTCCAGCAGTTCTTCCACATCCTTCAGACGGATAATGTCGTCAAACGACAGCCATCTTGTGCAAAGTACTTCATAAGGCGCCTTATCGCCATATACAATTCCATATTCTTCTGCCTTCTCATACATTTTAGCTCCTTTGAGAATCTTTAGGAAGCCAAGCTGGAGTTCATGCGGGCGGAGAGCATATACATCTTGAAAGGAACGTATAAACGAATCCAGTGTCTCATACGGAAGTCCTGCAATCAAATCCAGATGAATATGAATATTATTTTTCTGTTTCAATTCCCGCACGATATCACGCACTTTATTAAAGTCCATGCTGCGGTCAATCTCTGCCAGCGTTTCGCAATTCGTGGATTGCACGCCGATTTCAAGCTGAACGCAGCCAGGGCGGAGTTCCCGCATAACCGCCGTCTCTTCCTTCGTAATCAGGTCGGCTGCCACCTCAAAATGAAAATTTGTTACACCGTTGTCATGTTCGGCAAGATATTTTAAAATCGTGAGCGTTCTCTCTTTTTGGATATTAAAGGTTCTGTCAATGAACTTAACCTGAGGCACCCGGTTATCCAGAAAAAACTGAATCTCCGAAAGCACCCGGGAAATGCTGCGAAACCGTACCGTTTTATCAATGGACGACATACAATAACTGCAGCGAAACGGACATCCTCTGCTGCTCTCATAATAAATAATCCTGTTATGAAACTTCTCCAAATCATCATAAACAAAAGGAATCTCATCCATACTTTTGGGAATCCGGGGCGGCGCAGCGCAAATTTTTCCTTCACAGCGATAAAAAATCCCCGGAATATCCAAAAGCGCGCCACCATTTACGTAGTAGTCCATTAACGCAAAAAATGTTTCCTCTCCCTCCCCCGTCATTACTCCTGACAGATACGGATTTTCATTAAAAATTCTTTCTCCGTCATAGGAAACTTCGGGTCCGCCAAACCATATGGGAACCTTTGGCAGAAGTTTATGCAGTTCTCTCGCTACGTCACGCACATATTCAATATTCCACACATAACACGAAAAGAATAAAACGTCCGGTTTTCTGGTATAGATATCGCGCACAACACTGTCTGACTGTTGATTAATCGTATACTCCAAAAGCTCCATGTTTTCCGAAAAACGTCCGGCATATTTCGCCAAACTGTACACAGCCAGATTAGAGTGTATGTATTTTGCATTAACTGCCACAAGTAACGCTTTCATATGAATCTTTTTCTCTCCTAATTACAATCAAAAAACAGGGCGGAAACTGTACCGCCCTGTCTGTACTATCTGTCATCCATGGCTAATTCAAATACTTTGCCCAGGAAATTCAAATACGCTCTATCGTCGTTACTCCATTTTCTCGCCGACGTGCTTCTTTTATAAAAAGCAATATATCCCTCATGATGCCGGTTACTCATACGGTAAAAAATCGCAGACGTAATGTTACGTTCCTTCATGTATTGATATGCCGCCGGATATACCATCTCCACATCCGCGACATTGTTAACGACCGCGATGCCGTTCTCGTTAAACGCGCTCTGGAAATTATCCTTATCTACAAATTCTATAGACCTTGGCATATCGTCAGGAATTTTCTTCCACCCCATCCCAATCTTATTCTTATCTCCGTAGAAAATGGTAATCTCATCCAAATCCATCGTCAAGGCAATTTCCTCAAACGCTGTCTCATACGTCATTATCTGTTTATGAAGGAAAAAGTCTAATATCCTCAGTACAAGTTTCTCTTTGTCCTTCTTCTGCTGCGGAACAACTTTATTGGCAGTCTCTATCTCGCCATGCAGTACGTCGCCATGAATCTCCGGCGTATAAATAATATAGCGGTTCTTTCCCTTCTTTTTGGCATTGTAAAGCATCTTATCCGCAATTTTAAACAAATCCTCATAATTATCCGAATGCGCCGGATAAGACGCCACGCCCACGGAACAGGTAAGGTCTACATTTTCTTTTTTTCCTTTATATGCCCATTCTATATTAGAACGGACGCTTCGCAGAACACCGCGCAATTCCGAATGGTTTTCTATCTTCTCCAGAACAATCATCAGCTCATCACCGCCGATACGTCCGATAACACCCTTTTCTCCGATTGCCTCTTTTAAAATACTTGCCGCCGTGACCAAAACCTCGTCACCAAACATATGCCCGAATGTATCGTTGATATTTTTGAAATTATCCAGATCAAGAATACACAAATGTACCGGAACCTTCGGCTTCGACGCAAGCAGATTCTTAACATAATCTGTAATCGCTTTCTTATTCAGCACATCCATCGCCGCGTCTTTGCTTGCCTCGGCAAAATAATTAATCTCTTTCTTCTTGGTATGCTGATTCACCACAGAAATGCAGCCGATAACCTTACGCTCTCTCGAATGATTGAGTATCGTCTTCCCCTTAATCAGATGCATATCCATCGTCTTATTCAGAGAAAACTTGGAAGAAAGCAATTCGTATCGGAAACTCCTTGTTCCCCGCCTGATATCCTCACACAACGCATCAAACTCACTCTCATACTGCTTATCCACATAATGATTCGATTGAATATCTTCAATGAACTCCGGCAGCGTCCCGCTGAACAAACTGACCGTCTGCTTATTGCCGCCCATAAACATCTTAAAATCGCCCTCATCGATATTGTAAATAAACAAAAATTCATCAAGCAGTCCAAAAAATTCTCCATACTCCAGATTGGTATTATTGATATCGCTTAACTCTCTCTCCAACGCCTGTATATCCTGAATATTCACATTGATAAGCTGCTCTCCGTTTAATTCGACGGTATTGTATTCCAGGTCGGCAAGAATCCACCGGTATCTTCCATCCTGTCTTCTAATACGGTAAGCAATCACATTATGTCCGTCTTCCGCCAGCTCGGCTACTGCCTGAGACAGCCTTGAAAGGTCCTTCGGATGGGCGCTCTTTGCCAGTGAAGCAAAACTGTCTAGTCCAACATATTTATAAAAATTCTCATCTGCATTCTTAATCTGAAGCAGTTTGTCAATTGTAACCGAACCTGTGTTAAACTTTGCCATCAAACCTCTTCTCCTGTTATAAAACCTTCCCGCACCAAAAATGTATGATTATTTTTATTGTAACATATATTTTTTGAAATAACAAGAAGCGTCCCCTTACTTTTGGGAAAATGATTTTATTGAAAGCCCTTTAAAAAAACGGTATAATGACTTTATCAAATACGATTGAGGTGAATACTATGAGCGCGCTGAAATTTTCTTACAAAAAACCGGAAGAAACAGGCATTGATTCCGTATGGATTACAAACTTTCTGGACCGTCTGGAACACTGCCATCTTCCGATGCACAGTTTCATTTTAATGAAGGATGATTCCATTGTGGCGGAAACCTACTATGCTCCATATACAGCGGACACACAGCACCGTATGTTTTCCATCACCAAAAGTTTTGTATCCGTTGCCATAGGACTGCTTGCTAAGGAGGGCAGATTAACGCTTGACGATTTTATTATTTCCTACTTCCCTGAGAAACTGAACGATATAACGCCTTCCCCTTATCTGACGGAAATGACCATCCGTGATATGCTTACCATGACTTCCTGTCACGCAAAGACTACTTATAAGGCTCCCGGATGCACGGACTGGGTCGGCTCATTTTTTACCACAGCGCCGTCCCATGCGCCGGGTACAACCTTTTCTTATGACACATCCGCCACGCATACGCTTTGTGCATTGGTTGAAAAACTCACCGGCATGAAACTGCTTGATTACATGCGCGCAAAATTTCTTGATGACATCGGTTTCTCCAAAGACGCTTATGTTATCGAGGCTCCCGGCGGCGAGAGTCTCGGCGGTTCCGGATTAATGTGTACGCCAATGGATTTACTCCGTTTCATCTACGTCATCAGCAAAAACGGTTGTCTTGACGGCAAACAGATACTTCCCGAATCTTATATCAAAGCCGCTACAAGCAAACAGTCCGATACGTACGGAAAAAGCGCCACCTGGGAAGAAATGCAGGGTTACGGCTACCAGTTCTGGATGACTTCGCACAGCGGATACGCCTGCTACGGAATGGGCGGACAGTACGCGTTAGTTTATCCGGAAAAGAACATTATTGTCGTCACCACCGCGGATACACAGGGACGCCAAGGCGGAACACAGCTGATTTACGACGCGTTTTATCAGGAAATCTACGACAAAATCGGCGTGGAAATCGTTCCGGCAGTTCCGTCCTGCAATCTGGAACAGTATTTAAAGACCCGCTCGCTGTTCTATGTGCAAGGCGGCAATACTTCACCGATTGTCGAAAGAATCAAAGGAGTCCGCTACGAAATGGACGTGAATCCAATGGGTTTTAAATGGGTTTCCCTGTCTGTTGACAAATATGACGGAACATTCGACTACGAAACGGACAAAGGCGTTTTTTCACTTCCGTTCAGCATCCAGTCGAATCAGGTTGTGGAATTTCCTCACTACCGGTACAAGGCATGTACAAGCGGCGCTTTTCTGGACACGAATACATTTCTGATAAAAGCGCATATTATAGACGAATGTGTTGGAAATCTGTTTATTCAGCTTGTTTTTAAGGGAAATGACGTAACTGTCATGATGCGCAAATTTGAAGAAACTATGTTTACGGAATTTGATGGTTTTATATGCGGGCACCGCTCATAGCCCTTCCCATATTGCAATAAAAGAGGCTGCCGTATTGTGCCCGTCCAATCAGATTGGTACGCAAATGCGGCAGCCTCCTTTTCTTTTTATTGAACGCAGGCAATCGCTTCAACCTCGCAGAGAACATTCTTAGGAAGCGTCTTTACTGCCACGCAGCTTCTCGCCGGCTTACCGGTAAAATATTTCTCATACACCGCGTTAAAAGCCGCGAAATCCTCCATATTGGCAAGAAAACAAGTCGTTTTTACCGTATCATCGTATGTAACGCCTGCTGCCTTTAGAACGCCACCCAGGTTCTTCATAACCTGCTCTGCCTGTTCTGTAATGTTCTGCCCTATAATCGCGCCTGTCGCCGGATCCGCCGGAATCTGTCCTGACGTAAACACCATATTTCCCGTAATCATTCCCTGTGAATATGGTCCGATTGCCTTCGGCGCGTCTTCTGTAACAATTGCTTTCATCATAATTTTCCCTCCTAATAAAAAATTTAGAAATTACCGCCGTTCCAGCCCCAGTTACTTACCGCCTCATATTTTACATAAACATGGTCCGCGGGAATCCCCAATACTTCGTCAAATATCTTACAGAGTTCCTCCGTCATTTTAGAAAATGCAGCCTTATTTTCTCCTCCGAAAACTTTCACCTCGATATATGCCGTCGGCACGCTGTCATCCCCCCTGAAATAAAGATGATATTCATCCTGAAATCCTGTCATCAGCCAACTCTCCGACTTTCCTGGCACAATCTCAATTGCCTTTCCTAATTTTGTTTTTAATAAGATTTCCTGTTCTTTCGTCATCTTAACGCTTACTTTCGAATCAATAAATGGCATATTACTTTCCTCCGTTTTCTATTTTTGAAAATATATTTACAAGCAGTTTACTCTGCAGCAGCGCGCCGAGAGCACCCCCCGCAAAAATAACGTATATGTACGCATATGGCGTCAGTAAAATAAATACTGCCGGAACCGCTGCCAGCACAAGTAACACAATCGTGTACGGAAGTCTGCTGATTGCAAGCAGCCCTGCATTTCGAAGAGACATTCCTATAGAATTCTCATACCTTGCCATAAGCGGAAACAGATACTGCATAACCGCAAAAACAATCAGCAATGCAGCAGCCGTTACAAAAAATCCTGCCGCCGAATAACTCTCCCTCGACGAAAGCAGCATCCACGCGTCATATCCCAGAACTGCCAGTATCAGTTCCAGCACAACGCCTACAATTATGCCCTGTTTCAAATTATCCTTAAATGCTTTAAAATAACTTTTTATAACATACCCCTCTTGATTTTGCGCCATCTTCAATGTTACCGTATAGAGCGATATCAATGCGGTTCCTGCCGTAACGACAGGGATACATGTCAGTAAAAAACATAAATTCAAAAAAACAATATCACCAATACGGCTCATAAAAAGAAAAAAACCGTTTTCTTCCATAATGTCCTCCCGACACGTTTCATGTATTCTGTCAAAAGGGGAAGCCGGCAAAAGGCTTCCCCAAAAGATTCCTTCCAAATAAACTTTATATTCCGGCGTATGTTTCACGAAGCACTTCACATGATTTGGTCATCTGGGCAAGTTCTTCCTGCGTCAGATTCAGTTCAAGTACTCTCGCCGCGCCGTTCCTGTTTACAACACAAGGCACTCCGACATATACGTCCGACTGTCCGTACTGCCCTTCCAGTTTAGCCGACACGGTTAATACGCTGTTTTCATTTTCAAAAATCGCTTTCGTAATACGGGTTAGTGCCATGCCAATACCATAATAAGTCGCTTTTTTGGCATCAATAATTTTATAGGCAGCCATTCTTACTTCCGTAGCAATTTTCTCCATATCCTCGTAAGAAAATTCTTCAGGATGCTTCTTAAAAATATCCAGAACAGGTTTTGTTGCCAATAATGCCTGGCTCCAAGGAACAAACTCCGAATCACCGTGTTCTCCCATTACATACGCGTGCATGTTTTTCGGGTCAATACCAAAATATTCACCAAGTTCATACCGAAGCCGTGCCGTATCAAGCGCCGTTCCCGTTCCAAACACTCTTGACGCGTCCATGCCGGAGAGTTCCTGCGTGATTTTTGTCATGATGTCAACGGGATTTGTCGCTACAAGAAAAATCCCGTCAAATCCACTCTTCATAACATTCCCTACAACCGACTCAAAAACCTGCTTGTTGCGTTTTAAAAGATTCAGCCTGCTCTCTCCCGGTTTTTGTGCCACGCCTGCACAAATCACTACAATATCAGCATCTTTACATTCCTCATAGCCTCCCGCTTTTATCAGCATATTTGCCTGCCCAAACGCAAGACCGTGATTTAAATCCATAGCCTCGCCCTCTGCCCTGTTCACATCCAAATCACTTAATATAAGTTCATTACATGTATTTTGATTGACCATTGCATAGGCATAACTCATTCCTACCATGCCGCATCCGACAAGAACTACTTTTCTGTTATCAATTCCCATTGCAAATTCCTCCCAATATCCTGTTGTTATACTTAGAATATCCGAAAGACTTGAAAATATGCATCATACGACTTCATCCGCCCGTTTTACTGCGCCATTTCTGCTATCAGATTTAAAATGAAGCCATAATACGCTTTTTTAATGTTCAATCCGTTGCTTGAAAGCTCCGCATTGAGGTCGCCGTTATCGTCAGAAATTGATTTATTGACGTTGAGGAACCGGATACCTTCATACTCAGACAATAACTGATTCAGTTTTGTCACATCATCATTATTAATCGCGGTATTATCTTTCGCCTCATACGCTGACGTTACAGGAAACGTTGAAATTACATAAACCGTTGCGTTCGGAAGTTTCTCGCGCACGCCGTTAATCAACGTCTTATAACTTTCAAACACTTTATCGCCGTTGTTGTTTTCGTTATTCAAATCATTAATACCGATTTCAATAAATACTTTATTCGCATTTGACGACGCTACGGTTCCAAGACCGTTGGATACCGCCTTTCCAATCGTCCAGTTTTCATTAAACACAAGCTTCTTTTTGTCGATAAAGCCGTACAAATCAATTCCCGATATAAATGTATCTCCTATAAAAACGGCATCATCAAAAAACGACTCGTTCGCAAACTCTTCCTCGGCAGGCGCCTTTACAATGTCGCTGGAAACTGTCGTTGGTTCCTCGGTCGTCGTCTCCGGCTCCTGCGTCACCGGCTCCGTTACCTCCTGCGTCTGTACCGGCGTTGTCGTCTCTACCGGTGTCGTTGTTTCCTCCGGCTTCTTCTTTTTATCCGGCTTGGCTCCCACGGCTTTTACAATCGCAACAATAATCGCAATAATGATAATCAGAACAACTATCATCAGATATATCAGCTTTTTGTACTTATGCCATGCCCGCTGCATCTTGTTTCTCTTAATATTTCTGTTCATTGCATTCACACCTCAATCCGTATTGACCTTCCGAAGCACCACCGCCGAAGTTCCACGAAGTCCTATATCCAGCATACCGTTCGTCAGCTCATAATAAAGCGACATTGTGCTGTAGTCATTTTCCGTTGTAACCATCAACTGTTCCAGTACGCTGTTTTCTTCCACTCCCAGCTCCCATACAGGGATAATTGCCCTTCTCTCGTCTTCACTGTTATTTACAATCACTATGATAATATTATCATGCAAGAACCGCCCATAGCTGATTAAATTATAATCCGCCGCCAGTTCTTTCAATGAGCCTTTCATTAAAGCCGGATTTTGTTTGTGAATCTTAATCATATCACGGTGGAACGCAATCAAATCCAAATCCTCATGCCCCCACGGATACGTCCTCCGGTTATCGGGGTCCGTCCAGCCGCACACGCCCGCTTCATCACCGTAATATATTGTCGGCGCTCCCGGCCATGTCATCTGAACCACTACAGCCTCACGGAAAATGCCCTTGTTAACCCCGTAATTGGCTGCCTCAGAGCCTCGGGTTGACAATCTTCCAACCTGATGGTTTGTTCTTGTGAGGAACCTGGAATGGTCATGGTTGGATAATTCATTCATGCTGACGGATACTGCCGGCGCTCCCATACGCGCCATATTATGCCTCATTCCGTCAAAGAAATAACGCGGATTGCCAAGCATATCCTGACGAAATCCATCGCTGTGCTTCTCAAGACCGGTCAAAAACCACGTCAGCGGCTCCATAAACGCATCGTAGTTCATGATGGTATCCCACTGGTCACCCTGCAGCCAGTCATATGAGTCTCCGTAATTTTCCGCCAGAATAATCGCCTGCGGATTTGCTTCTTTTACCGTCTTGCGGAACTTTCTCCAGAATTCATGATTGTATTCCCTGCTATGGCCTAAATCCGCAGCGACGTCCAGTCTCCAGCCGTCGCAGTTATATGGCGGTGAAACCCATTTCGCCGCTATACGCAGGATATATTCCTCCAATCCCGGCGAATGCTCGTAATTGAGTTTCGGAAGCGTATCGTTGCCCCACCAGCCATCATAATGAGTGTTTTCGGGCCATGTACCTCCATTGAAATCAAAAAAGCTCTTATATGCACTATCCTGTGCCCAGTACGCGCCGGGTTCATACTCGTCACTGCTTCTTTTATAAATACCTTCCCGATCCATCCACTTGTTAAAAGAACCGCAGTGGTTAAATACGCCGTCTATAATCACTTTCATGCCGCGCTTATGAATTTCATCCACAACATGCGCAAAAAAAGCATTACTTGCCTCTAAATTCTTCTTACTTGTGACGCGTTTAATATATTTTGTCGCGTTGGTATTGTCGTTATCTCCCTCTTTCAGAGTCTCTCCCCCATCTTCCACTATCACTCCAAAATGAGGGTCTATATAATCATAATCCTGAATATCGTATTTATGATTGGACGGCGAAACAAACAACGGATTAAAATAAATCACATCAATTCCCAACTTCTGCAGGTAATCCAGTTTATCCAGAACTCCCTGCAAATCCCCGCCATAGAACGAACGCACATCCATCTCCTTAGGATACGCATCCCAGTCTTTGACTTTATCTGTCGGCTGACCGATATAGATATATTCTCTGTCCTCCACATCATTCGTTATGTCACCGTTACAGAACCGATCGACATAAATCTGATACATAACCGCGCCTTTTGCCCAGTCCGGCGTCTTATACCCCGGCATGATAGTAAAGTTATAGTCAGGATTTAACTCTTTATAAACACCGACTTTATTATAATATGCCAGCGTCTTTCCCAAATAAATCTCAAAATAATAAAAAATCTTCTCTGTACCCGTATGAATTACCGCTTCATAATAATCGAACAACATATTCGAATAAATACGTTTCATAACGTGTCTCTCGGAATTTGTTGCCAAAACTATCCTGTCTGCATTATAGCGGTATGTTCTGAAACGAATCTTTACGTCCTCATCAACTCCCGGCTCAGCAGGCGTCCTGAAATTTTCTGTCTCGTCAGAAAAGAACGCTCTCCTGTTTAATGTCGGTCTGCTATTGGTCATATAAAACAACTTTTTTTCGTATGGTAAATATGAGCCAATGTTTTTGGATATAATCATACATTCACCTCTAAAAGCTACTTCTTTTATTTTACCCTCTATTACCATATAATTCAAGAATATTTTCGTCTGGGTTTCGCATTTCGGCAATTTAGCGGTATAAAAAGTAAAAAGGACAGCATTTCGGGGTGCCGTCCTTTTTGGAGAAGGTATTCATTTTATTATGGGGTAGTGATAGTAGAATCTCCTGTTTAGGTAACTCGCACTATCGAATAACAAAATATATATAATGTATTGGGGTTTTACAAATATGATTATACCAAATTCTTCAATAAAGTGTTCACAAATCTCACAAATTTTTCCATTGTTTTTTGGCAATAATCACCAAATCAATTACCCTATACAAATACAAAACACGATTACAGGGTAAACAACGCCTCAAATTCTTCTCTGTACATTTTTTCTTTTTCGACAAGAATCGCGGCGCACTTATGAAGAACCTGTAAATTATCTACAATCATTTTCCTCGCTCTCACATAGCATTCGTCCACAATTGCCTTCACTTCCTCATCAATAACTCCCGCCACTGCTTCACCGTACGGTCTTGTTTGCGCAAGGTCTCTCCCCAGGAACACCTCGTCGCTGTTTGTCTCATAATTTATCAGACCCACTTTTTCCGAAAAGCCGTACTTGGTTACCATTGCTCTCGCCAAATCCGTCGACTGTTTGATATCCTGCGATGCCCCTGTCGTAATGTCGTCAAAAATTAATTCCTCGGCAATTCGTCCGCCTAAGCCCACAATAATATTCTGATACATTTTACCTTTGGTATTAAACATTTCGTCTTTTTCCGGAAGCGGCATCGTATAACCCGCCGCGCCGTTTCCTGTCGGAATAATGGAAATCGTATACACCGGTCCCACATCCGGCAGAAGATGGAACAAAATTGCGTGTCCCGCTTCATGATATGCTGTAATTTTCTTTTCTTTATCCGAAATAACGCGGCTTTTCTTCTCAGAACCGATTCCTACTTTAACAAACGCCGCATTAATATTTTCCTGTACGATATATTTCTGCCCCTTCTTGGCTGCGATAATCGCTGCTTCATTAAGAAGGTTCTCCAAATCCGCCCCGGTAAATCCTGCCGTTGTCTGTGCCACCCGCTGTAAATCCACATCCTGGGACATAGACTTATTCCGGCTGTGCACTTCAAGAATATCCCTGCGTCCTTTCACATCCGGTCTGTTGACGGCAACTTTTCTGTCAAAACGTCCCGGACGAAGTATCGCAGGGTCAAGAATGTCCACACGGTTTGTCGCAGCAATCACAATAATTCCCGAATTCACCTCAAATCCGTCCATCTCGACGAGTAGCTGGTTTAACGTCTGCTCTCTCTCGTCATGGCCGCCGCCCATACCGGTTCCTCGCCGTCTTGCGACAGCGTCAATCTCATCAATAAATACAATACACGGCGCGTTTCTCTTTGCGTCCGCAAAAAGGTCTCTTACTCTTGAAGCGCCGACGCCGACAAACATTTCCACAAAATCTGAACCGGAAATACTGAAGAACGGCACGCCCGCCTCACCTGCAACCGCCTTGGCAAGAAGCGTCTTACCTGTTCCCGGAGGTCCCGTCAGAATGACGCCTTTGGGAATACGCGCACCCAAATCCATATATTTCTTCGGTTCTTTCAGAAAGTCAACAATTTCCTCGAGCTCCGCTTTCTCTTCCACAAGACCGGCAACATGGGCAAAACGTACTTTCACAGCCGTCTCGTCCATCATCTTGGCACGGCTTCTGCCGAAATTCATCATCTTGGCATTGCTGCCGCCGCCCGCCTGGCGCGACATAAAGCTCATCAGAATCAACACCATAATTACCGTAAAGCCGATAGGAATAATTGTTGTTACCAAAAAACTTTCCCGTTCTACGTCTTCCATCTGCGCCGGAATATTTTTCTCACACAGCAGCGCGTTCACTTCATTAACGTCGGACACAAACAGACGGGCTTCCCGTCCCGCCTTCGTCGTGATTATCATAGAACCTGTCGGGACCTCTGAATTTTGTGATATAACCACCTTTGCGACATTTCCGGTCTCCACATCATGCAAAAAGTTCAGGTATGTATAATCTGTAGACTGTGAACCGCCTACTTTATTCACATACCACAAAAGCATGATGACCAAAACCAACATATAAAAAATGCCGAATCCTCTCATAATACTTTTCTTCATTCCATCAAATCCTCCTATAACCTTACTATTCCGATAAACGGAAGGTTTCTATATCTCTGGTCATAATCCAATCCAAATCCGACAACAAATTCATCAGGAATCGTAAAACCGTTATAATCAATCTCTACATCCACGACGCGTCTTTCCGGTTTATTTAAAAGCGTACAAAGTCTGATACTCGCCGCGTTTCTTTCCTTCAATAATTCCAGCAGGTTACTCAGTGTTCTCCCCGAATCAATAATGTCTTCCACCACAAGAACATCCCGTCCTTCCACGGACTCGTCCAAATCCTTTTTCATTATCAGATTCCCGCTGGACTTCGTCTGGCTTCCATAACTGGAAACACACATAAAATCCATACTGACAGGAACGGTAATCCTCTTTGCCAGTTCCGTCATAAAGCAGGCGCCGCCCTTTAAAACACAGATTAAATGAATGGATTTTCCTGCATAATCCCTGCTAATCTGCTCTCCCAGCTCACATATTTTTTGATTTATCTGTTCTTCCGTATACATAACATCAATTTGATGTTGTGTTTCATACTCCATGTTCTTTCCTCCGTACGGTCACTACAAGAACTCTGGCGGTCGCTTCTGTTGTCTTAAGAACTTCACTGGTACGGTATCCCACAACCCACAACACATGACTGCCTGATGTAACAAGCCAGATTCGGTCCCTATATTCTTTCGGAATCTTTTCGTCAATAAAAAACGTCTTTAAAAGTTTTCTCTTTCCACTCCGGTCTATTGTGATATAGTCACCTGGTAACCTTTTTCTAATTTTAATCGTATCTTTGATTGTATCATAATTTAACACTTTCGTATAGTCATTTGTGATTTTTTTCCAGTCACCGTCGAAATCAGCCGCATACCACTGAAAATCTTCCGGCGCGCAATCTGAGTAAGGATAATAAAAATCCCGTAATTCCTCAGCTGCTTCATTACCAATCACCAGTGACGCGTAATCCCTGAAAGCCGTCAGGCGGTACGGCAGCGTCACCCGCTTTGATACCTGTCCAAAAATCAGCTCTTCCACCGCTTCTATATGTTTCCTGGTAATATTTTTTGCCGTACCCGACAACGTTTCCAGAGCCATCCGTATCGCTTCACGCCGGAGAATTGACGGCACCTGCATGAGCCGTTCTGCCGAAAACGATATACTGTGTTCTTTTTTAACGCCGTCATCAAATATTTTTTGCGCCTGTCCGCAAATAAAATCATATCCTTCCTGCAAATCCTTAGCAAGATAATTCAGATTGGAAACACATTCCGTGTTAATCTCTTTTGCCAGATACGGAACCACTTTATTTCTCAGTTTGTTTCTTACAAAATCTTCCTCCATGTTGGTTTTATCAATACAGAACGCAATATTTCTGTCCTGTAAATAAAGCTCTATTTCACACCGCGTTACACAAAGAAGTGGACGGATAATATTTTCTCTGACCGGTCGGATTCCGCCTGCCCCTTTTAACGAACTTCCACGCAGCATCTGATATAATACCGTTTCTGCCTGGTCGTTTTGATGATGCGCCACGGCAATTTTCGCCCGTTCATACCGTCCTGCTCTCTTCTGTAATTCCTCATAGCGCAGTTTTCTCCCCGCTTCTTCCAAAGACATATGATATTTCTTCGCGTATTGCGCCACGTCGCATGAAACTGAATACAGCGCGATTCCCCACTCTTCACACAATTTTTTCACATAAGCCGCATCGCTGTCCGCGTCGTTCCCACGAAGCATGTGATTAACATGGAGCGCTTCCAGTTCAAATTTCTTTCTATGCGCAAGTTCTTTTAAAACTGCAAGAAGGCACACGGAATCGGCACCGCCTGAAACTCCCGCAACGACTTGCTCACCTTCTAAAATCATATGATATGTATCCATAAACTTTTCTATTCTGTTAAGCATTGTTCACCTCTGGTCTCTTGCAAACATCCCTGCGACAATCACCGTCATATCATCATTCGGTTCCGCCGTTTTCTGTACCTTTTCCATAATTTCTTCCGCCATCCCCTGAGGATTGTTGGATACGAGTCCCGCTATAATACTCATCAGCCGCTCTTCCTTATCCAGAGACTCAATTGCCTCTAAAACCCCGTCGCTGACCATAATCATATAATCGCCCGCATATATTTTTTTAATGGAACGGTCAAAATCAACCTTCCTGAAAATACCTATCGGAAGCGTTTCCGACTGAATGAGCTCCACCCATCCGTCTCTCTTGATGTAGGTCGCCACTGCGCCCAGTTTAATAAAATTGGCAATTCCTATAACCGTGTCTATGACGCACATGTCTACTGTAATCGGAACACTCTCCTTATCTTTTGCCATCAGCGCCGTATTCACCATGTCGATTGCCGCTTTCTCCGAGAAGCCGGCCCTTACGGCTTCTTCAACCAATTCGACAACCAGCGCGCTGTCTTCGTTCGCGCGCGTTCCCGCTCCCATACCGTCGGCAAGACTGATAATTGTCTTTCCCTGGGATATTTCTTCCACGGAATACGTATCCCCCGAAATAACGTTTCCCGCTTTATTCTTACGCGCCACGCCGTATATAATATGAAACCTTCCGCACTCCGCAAAGATATATTCATTATAATTCCCGTTGAGCATCACACGGTTATTTTCTTCCGGTATAACGCCTGTCCCAAGAATATCGGACAGCATGCCTGCAACCTCCCTTGTGGTTGAACATTTGTTTTTGTATGTTTTCAGCTGCAGGTAATATTCCCTTGTCCCGTCGCCACGTTCAATAATACGCATCTGTCCAAGACGGATGCCGCGTTTGTCAAAATTTTTTTCTATTTCTTCATAAACCTGTGCGTCCGGCTGCATCTCCCTGCTGTACGCACCAGTAAATTCCATAATCAACCGGGCAATTTCCCTTAATTGGACGATGACGGAACCGGAAACCTCTGAACTATGATATCTGTCCGAAAGTTTTTCGTAAATATCCGCCATTTTATCAAGGACTTTTGCCGAGTTCTCCAAGTACTCTCCTGTATACGCCAGATTATATTTTGCCAACAATTTCGCCCCCGTTTCGCCATTTTCACTAACTTCACTATTATAACCCCAATGACTTTAAAAAAATGTCAAAACAAAGCAGGAATACAAAAAATATTTCGACAAACCAAACGACGCATAATTTCTGTTACATAAAAAAGACCTTGAAATTATCAAGGTCTGTAAGTAGCGAGAAAGGGACTTGAACCCCCGACACCTTGGGTATGAACCAAGTGCTCTAGCCAGCTGAGCTATCTCGCCTCAAAGGGCGCTGCGCGCACCCGCAAATGCCATTATATCGTTACTTCCGTTTTTTGTCAACAAAATTTATTTATTGGACTTAAACATAATCTCATCCGGATAAACCAGTCCAACCTTCTCTCTCGCAACATCCTCTATATACTGCTTGGTCTGCATATATTTCTTACGCTCTTCAAGCTGATTTGTTCTGTTTTCTTCCTGCGCAATCAATTCGCTGAGCTGTCCCTGTCTGACGTCATAATCATCCAGCTGCTCCTGAAGAGACATGCCTCTTACCCATGTTACCACGGCAATCGTAATAACTACGGCAAAAATCGCAATGTAACCTGCAAGATTGAACGCGCTCTGCTTTCTTCTTCTCGCCATCTTCCGCCATCTCCCAACTTTATCTGTTACGACCTATTCTAAATGATTCGGACAGTTTTTTCAATGCCTTTTTTACAATTCGAAATGGCGTAATTAAAATGAAAGAAATATATTTCACCAGAATGCGCCCGATAGTATAATGATACATCAACGCGCCAAGCGCTTCTCCGGCCACGGCAAACCACCGGATGTTCCCGGCGTCTTCCACAAAACATACGGTAAATGTAATCAGAGCCGACGCCATCCAGAACAGAATATCTTCCACGGACAACCAGATGATTCCGTGAGGAACAAGCCGTCTCCATATTCTAAGACAGTCGTACAAAACAGCAAGCCCTATTCCTACCGTGATTGTCACGGATACGTATTGTAATTCCCACTGTACCAGCGTCCCCATTACTTAAACATCCTTGTAATAAAGCCTTCTGTCTTCTTGGCGTAACTCGAAATTTCCGTATAGGTCATGCTGTCAATCTGTCCTGTTAAATCTACTTCTCCCTTTTCGACCGAAAGTCTCGTAACCTTTAAATCTTGTCCTTTTATTGTAAGCATTCCCATCGTTGTCTCCAAAAGTATTTCCTTTAAATCAAAGGAAATGACGTCAGCCACTCCCGTAATGCTGCCTTTCTTGCGGTTATCCATGAGAATTTTATGACTGCCGCTTCGTACTGCCTGTTTTTCCTCCAAAACAAAAACCTCCTATATTCATAACAGAATAAGCGTATTCGTTATTACAATATATTAGGAGGTTTTAAAATTATTCTACAAATATTCAAACATGTCCGCGGCGTCATCTTTACGGGTTGTCTCTTTTATCTGTGTAACTTTAACCTTTACCGCCTTCTGACCAAACTGTATTTCAATGGTATCCCCTATCTTCACTTCCTGGGAGGCTTTTGCCTCTTTGCCATTAATCGTCACCCTTCCTGCATCGCAGGCCTCGTTTGCCACGGTTCTCCTCTTAATCAGCCGGGATACTTTTAAATATTTATCTAATCTCATGTCTCATTCCACCTTTTTCTATATTTATAAAGGGTTCCTTATCGTTTGTCAAGAAACATTCCAAAATTTCTCTAAGATTCCATCTGTCTTCCCAAAAATCCTGCGGCAGAATCCGCAATCTTTACTTCCGTGTCGCCAAGTTTCGTACGGTTTTCCTTTGTGGTAATTACAACCGAGCCAATCGCGTCTCCCTCGCAGATAATCGGACTGATAACCTGAGAATGATACTCTTCTAAATCTCCGTTTACAATCGGAATAAATCTGTTGTCATCTTTAATCGCCACGATGCTGGAACGGTTGTCAATGGCATTCTCTAGCTGCTTGCTGATTGGTTTTGCAATTAATTCTTTCTTCGGCGCACCGGAAACCGCAACAATCTGGTCACGGTCTGTAATACATACCGTATGTCCTGTAGTCTGTGCCAGCGAATCCGCATACTGTCTCGCAAATACTCCCAGCTCACCAATCGGAGAATACTTCTTTAAGATAATTTCTCCCTCGCGGTCCGTAAATATTTCCAGCGGGTCACCCTCGCGAATCCGAAGCGTTCTTCTGATTTCCTTTGGCACCACGACCCTTCCCAAATCATCAATTCGACGTACAATTCCTGTTGCCTTCATTTTCATTTCCTCCATACAATACCTGTTAATGCTTGCCAAGCTGTATATGTATTATGTGGAAAAAAAAGAAAATATATACTAAAACTCTTTAAAAATTTATCCTCCTATCTTGTCCGTCAAATCCATGATATCCTCTAAAAATTCCAGGTCTCCTTCCGCGCCCGCGTAGATCTTAGCCGGGATAAACGTAAAGTATGGCTGCGTCTCTACTTTAAATTTTAACATTCCGTTATACTGCGCCACAATATCGGGTATCCGCTCCACATCTATCCGCGCGTTAATAAACATACGAAGCCTCACGCCCTTCTTGCCGCCTTTAATCTCCGTTACATAGGCATTGTGCGCCTTTGCTTTCAAAAGGGCAATACTAAGCAAGTTCGATGCCGAGCGCGGTAAATCTCCGAATCTGTCTACCAGTTCGTCTTCCATATCCAGCAATTCTTCCCGCGTTTCAATAGATGCAATCCTTTTATATATTTCCAGTTTTTGTACTTCATTTTTTATATAAGAAGATGGAATAAACGCATCCAGCGTGACGTCTACCGTCGTCTCGTACGGTCTGCTTTTTGTCTCGCCTTTTAACTCCAGCACAGCCTCATTTAACATTTTACAGTACAAATCGTATCCGACAGCTTCCATGTGCCCGTGCTGTCTTGCCCCCAGAACATTTCCGGCGCCGCGGATTTCCAAATCTTTCATGGCAATCTTAAATCCTGAGCCGAGTTCGGAAAATTCTTTAATCGCCTGCAGACGTTTTTCCGCCGTTTCTTTAATCATCCTGTCGCGTTTATACATTAAGAACGCATACGCTGTCCTGTTCGAACGTCCGATGCGGCCACGCAGCTGATAAAGCTGAGAAAGACCAAATTTATCGGCATCATGAATAATCATGGTATTGACATTTGCGATATCAAGCCCCGTTTCAATAATGGTTGTAGAAACAAGAACGTCAATTTCCCCGTTAATAAAATCATACATGACAGATTCCAGACTTCTCTCGTCCATCTGCCCGTGCGCATACGAAACTCTTGCGTCCGGTACAAGTTCCTGAACCTTTAACGCAATTCTGTCAATGTCCTGCACGCGGTTATATACATAGTATACCTGACCCTGACGGGATAATTCACGATGAATCGCCTCTCTCACCATCTCGTCATTATATTCCGTTACAAATGTCTGTATCGGAAGTCTGTCCTGCGGCGGTTCGTCAAGAACGCTCATATCGCGGATTCCTACTAAAGACATATGGAGCGTCCTTGGTATCGGCGTTGCGGAAAGCGTCAGCACATCCACATTATCTCTTATCTTTTTGATTTTTTCTTTATGTGTAACACCAAATCGCTGCTCCTCATCAATAATCAAAAGTCCCAGATTTTTAAATTCCACATCTGCCGATAAAATCCTGTGCGTTCCGATAACAATATCGACAAGACCTTTTTTCAGCCCTTCCACGGCGGCCTTTATCTGCTTACCTGTCCGAAAACGTGATAACAGCTCAATTTTCACCGGGAAATCCTTCATCCGCTGTACAAACGTATCATAATGCTGTCCTGCAAGAATGGTTGTCGGGCAAAGATATACTACCTGTTTCCCATCCTGCACTGCTTTAAACGCCGCACGGATTGCTATCTCCGTTTTTCCGTAACCAACGTCTCCGCAAATAAGTCTGTCCATAATTTTTCGGCTTTCCATATCATGTTTTGTATCTTCTATTGCGCTAATCTGGTCGTCTGTCTCCTCGTACGGAAACAGTTCTTCAAATTCTTTCTGCCATTGCGTATCCTCACTGAAACAGAATCCCTCTTTTGTCTGTCTGACCGCGTAAAGCTCTACCAAATCTTTCGCGATTTCCGCCACGGCTCCGTGTACTCTTGTTTTGGTTTTCGTCCATTCCTGAGTGCCCAGTTTGTTTAACTTAGGCGCTTTTGCGTCCTGTCCGGCATATTTTTGAATCACGTCAAGCTGCGTGGCAAGCACATACAGATAACCATTGTTACCGTACTCTATCTTAATATAATCCTTCTCAATTCCTTCTACGGTCATTTTTTCGATGCCGCGGTAGATTCCAAGTCCATGGTCCTCATGAACGACATAATCCCCCGGCGTCAGGTCGTTGAAGCTCGCAATTTCTTTTCCTTCATATACTTTCTTCTTACGCCGTTTCTTTTTCCTCTGTCCAAATATATCGCTCTCTGCAATCGCGGCAAATTTCACGTCAGGGTACTCAAAACCGTTTTTCATCTGACCGTACGTAACCATAATCTGACCCGCCGTAAGCTCCTTGTCACAATCCGCAGAATAAAATGCTCCGATATCATAATCAAGAAGCGTATCTGCTATTCTGCCGGCACGCGTTCTTGAGCTGCACACCAGAACCACACCATATCCGCTCTTACGGTATCGTTTTAAGTCCCCCACCAGCAGTTCAAATTTATTGTTGTAAGAACCGATACTTTTACTGCAAAACATAAGTTCTTTTTCAATTTGCAGAAACTTTGGCTGATAAGAAAGCGCAGACAATGCGATACTTCTTCTGGCGCAAAGTTTTGCCATAATTTCTTTTTCACTGCGCAAAATATCCGTCTGACCGGCAAGAACATATCCTTTTTCCAGACGGTGGCCCATGCTCTCCCGGAATTCAGCCTCCACTCCGGACATTTTCTCCGAAATTCTGTCCGGTTCATCCAGAAAAAACAGCGCGTCGCGTTTGAAATATTCCACAAAAGAAACGGGCGTATCACAAAAATATGTGATATATTTTTCGAGAAATCCTGTGCCGCTCTGCTCCCGAATCTCCTCTAGCGCCTCGCCGATAACTTTTGTAAGCCGTCCTGCTTCCTCAAGAAGTTTTTGTTCCTTAAAACGTAGAACCGCCGCTTCAAGCTCTGCCGAAATCTTCGCAATACCTTCCTCCAGTTGTCTGTCAGTAACGGGATTTTCCGTAACCGGATAGATAGTTACCGATTCCATGCGCTCAATAGAGCGCTGGCTGGATACGTCAAACGCACGGATGGAATCTACCTCGTCGTCCCATAGTTCAATTCGCACAGGGCATTCTGCCGTAAATGGGAAAATGTCCATGATACCGCCGCGAATCGCGAATTGTCCGGCAGTTTCCACCTGTCCGTACCGCTCGTATCCCATTCGCAAAAGGTTCGTCTTCCACTCCTCTAAATCAACAACATCTGTTTCCTTCAGCGTCAGTACCGTTCGGGAAAGATATTCAATAGGCACCAGTTTATCGGCAAGCGCGTCAATCGTCGTAACGACCGTGAGTTCTTCTTGTTCCATGACAGCCCGGACCGCCGCCATACGCTGTTCCACAATATAATTGCTGTGCACATCCGCGTTATAGAATATAAAATCCTTCGCAGGATAGTAAACGACATTTTTATCATAAAAGGAATATTCCTCCAGAAGACTTTTTGCCTTCAATTCACTGTAAGTAATAATTACTTTCTGAATGCCGGGAAACGCCTGCGCGACTCCCCAAGCCAGATGCGCTTTATCCGAATCCGCAATCCCGCTCAGCATCATGGTTTTTTCATCTTTTATAGTTTCAATCAGCTCGTCATACTGACCCAGTTTTTTCACCGGTTCCAAAAAAATCCGCATGTTTTCCTCCAACAGCATATGTCCGGGATACGTTTTCCATACCCCGGATGATTTTATAACTTCCATTTAATTATATTGATTCATTGCCTCGTTAATGCCTTGCGCAATCATACATTGACAAGCCTTTACTGCCTGTTTTTTCTCTTCCTCAATATCGCGGAGTTCCTCCTTGGTAAACCGCGACAATACATAATCCGCCAAATCATATCCTTTCGGCTTATCTCCGACGCCGCATTTTATCCGCCAGAATTCATCGCTGTTCAGATACGAAATGATACTCTTAATTCCGTTATGCCCTCCCGCGCTTCCTTTCGGACGGATTCGTATTTTGCCCGGCGGCAGGCTGATATCGTCAAATATGACAATCACGTCCTGCGGCTCTACCTTATAAAAGTCCATAACTTCCCGCACGCATTCACCGCTTAGATTCATATAAGTAAGCGGCTTTACAAGCACCACTTTCTCACCTGCAATAACGCCTTTTCCGCACAGGCCCTTATGTTTCCTCATTTCCAGTGAAATATTAAATTCATCACAGATGCTGTCAATCACTGAAAAACCAATATTATGCCTCGTGCCGTCATACTTTTTCTCGGGATTTCCCAAACCTACAATTATCTTCATACTGCTGCCGTCACCCCATCAGTTTTGTATACGGAAGAAGTTCCGAACCTTCGTCTATTACAGCGTTTTGAAGATATGAAAACGGTCCGACGACACTGTCTGCTTTGATTACCGTATTTCCGCAAATAAATGTATCTGGATAAATCACTACATCATTCTCAATACGGACATCCGGTGCAATATAGGTCGTTTCGGGGTCTATGATTGTAACGCCTGCCTCCATCCACGCCCTGTTAATGCGCAGTTTCATAATTTTCTCCGCTGCGGCAAGCTGAACCCGTGAATTCACACCTTCAATCTCCGTCGCGTCCTCCGCAATCATCGCGTCCACTTTTAACCCTTTATCTTTGATTATCATTAACGTATCCGGCAGATAGTATTCCCCCTGCGCGTTATCGTTTTTTAACAAATCCAGCGCCTCGTAAAGGTTCTTTGAATCAAACACGTACATTCCCGAATTAACTTCTCTGCACTGCCGCTCTTCTTCTGTCGCGTCTTTGTGTTCCACACTTTTAACAAACAGACCATCCGTGTCCCGGATAATTCTTCCGTAACCTGCCGGATTGTCAAGAACTGCCGAAAGCACTGTAATTGTATTTTCTTTTTCCCTATGCGTACAAACAAGCTTCTCAAGCGTCCCTCCGGTAATCAGCGGCGTATCGCCAAACAAAATCAATGTCTCCCCTTGCGTTCCGATAAACTCTCTTGCACATTTTACCGCATGCCCCGTTCCAAGCTGCTGCTGCTGCGTCACAAAGGTAATCCCCGACGACTGCTTCGCCGAAAGAATCTCTGACTTTACCGTCCCGGCTCCGTGTCCGACAACGACGCAGATTTCGTCGGCGCCTGCCTGCCGCGCCGCACAAATTGCATGTTCCACCATACACTTTCCCATTACTTTATGGACAACCTTCGGAAGTTTCGACTTCATTCTCGTTCCCTGTCCCGCTGCCAGAATCACTGCTTTTAACATCTTAGTATCCCTCCGGATTATTCTTCTGCCATCTCCACGAATCCTCGCACATTTCTTTTAAATCACGCTGGGCCGTCCAGCCAAGTTCCTTTTCCGCCAGCGACGCGTCAGCGTAACATGTCGCGATGTCTCCGGCACGACGCGGTTTTATTACATAAGGAATCTTTACGCCGGAAGCTTCCTCAAAGTTCCTGACAATATCAAGCACACTGTAGCCTTTGCCTGTCCCGAGGTTGTAAATCTTAAGTCCCGGATTTTCCGTCAGTTTCTCAATTGCTTTCACATGTCCGACCGCCAAATCAACTACATGGATATAATCCCTTACGCCGGTTCCGTCCGGGGTATCATAGTCATTGCCGAACACCCCCAGCTCTTTTAGTTTTCCCACAGCCACCTGCGTGATATACGGCATCAAATTATTGGGAATACCGTTTGGATTCTCACCCATCGTTCCGCTCTTATGAGCGCCGATTGGATTAAAGTAACGAAGCAGGATAACGTTCCACTCTTTATCCGCGTACTGCATATCCGTCAATATCTGCTCGAGCATTGACTTCGTCCAGCCGTACGGATTGGTGCACTGTCCCTTCGGGCACTCCTCCGTAATCGGAATAAACGCCGGATTACCGTAAACGGTCGCTGACGATGAAAATACAATATTTTTAACCTGATGCGCTCTCATAACGTCAAGAAGCGTCAACGTTCCCGCAATATTGTTAGTGTAATATTCAAGAGGCTTTACAACCGACTCGCCTACTGCTTTGAGACCCGCAAAATGAATACAGGATTCTATGTTTTCTTTCTCAAACACTTCATTTAAGCCGTCTCTATCCTGTATGTCAACCTTATAAAATGTGACCGGCTTGCCCGTTATCGCCTTCACTCTCTCAAGTACCTTTTCACTGGAATTGATGAGATTATCCACTACAACAACATCATACCCAGCATTTTGAAGTTCCGCCACCGTGTGGCTGCCGATATACCCGGCGCCGCCTGTTACAAGAATTGCCATAATCGTATCCTCCCTTAAAAATATTCTGTTACATGATATCCGGCGACCATTCCAAATCTTCGCCGTCTCCCGATTCATCCGGGTCCGGGGCTGGCTCCTGCTCCGGCTCATGTTCTGTTTCCGGTTCCGGCTCCGGCTGACCCACAAAATCATCCTCGCCTTCCTTGCTATTATCTTTTTGTGTCTGCGTCTGTTGCGGCGTTTGTGTTTGTGTTGTACTGACCGTATTATCTTCGGTTGCATTTTCCGTACCCGGCTCTGTCTGCGCTGCCGTACCGGTCTCTAAAGCAGCCGTTGACGGCTGCGCCTCTGTTGACCGGGAAGGCATCATCGTTTCGCCGGACGTCGTTTCTTTCCGGCCCCCCATGCCAGTAACGCCAATAAAAATCCCCACGGCAACACAAAGAGCACAAACCACAAAAATCATCACACGATTGTTTTTCATCCGCTCCCCCTCCCTATTTTACTTCATATCCCCGCCGGACAATGGTATCTACTACCTGCATGACATATTTCTCACAAATTGCATCTGTTTCCGCTTCCACCATGACGCGCACCAGCGGCTCCGTTCCGCTCTCCCGCACCAATATGCGTCCGTTATTTCCAAGCGCTTTCGCTGCCTCCTTCACTGCCGCTTTTACCTCCGGGTCATTCTGTGCCGCTGTCTTATCCGTTACACGCACATTTTTCAGAAGCTGCGGATAAATCGTCACCGGCGCTGCAAGTTCGGAAAGCGGCTTTTTCTTCGCCAGCATCACTTCCATCATTTTCAATGCTGTGATAATTCCGTCGCCCGTTGTCGCATACTTGCTGAAAATAATATGTCCCGATTGTTCGCCCCCAAGACGATGGCCATTATTTGTCATACTCTCATACACATACTTATCGCCGACAGCCGTCTTCTCATACTCAATGCCGACCTCGTCAAACGCCTTATAGAGACCGAAGTTTGACATCACGGTGGTCACGACTGTATTTCCGATAAGCTTTCCGCGTTCTTTCATATAGCAGCCGTAAATGTACAAAATTAAATCGCCGTTAATAACGTTTCCTTTCTCGTCCACACACAAACATCTATCCGCGTCTCCGTCAAACGCAAATCCTGCGTCCAGTCCCTGATCCACCACCAGTTTCTGTAATCCTTCAATATGTGTGGAACCGCAGTTAGCATTAATATTCGTTCCGTCCGGCTCGTTATTGATGACATATGTCTTGGCGCCTAATGCGTCAAAAACCGCCTTTGCCAGATTCCACGCGCTTCCGTTGGCACAGTCAAGACCAATCTGCTTTCCTTTAAACGAGTACGTCGCAAGAGAAATCAGATAGCCAAGATAACGGTTCCTTCCCGCAACATAATCCACGGTACAGCCTACCTCCTCCCTGTGCGCAAACGGAATCTCTTCTGCCATACCGTCGAGATACTCTTCAATCTTTAAAATAACCGTCTCTTCCATCTTCTCCCCGTTACTGTTCAAAAGCTTTATTCCATTATCATAAAACGGATTATGGCTTGCCGAAATCATGATTCCACAGTCAAAATCTTCCGTGCGTACTACATAAGAAACACTCGGTGTCGTCGTTACATGCAGAAGGTATGCATCCGCTCCTGACGCCGTAAGACCTGCGACAAGAGAATATTCAAACATATAACTGGAACGTCTGGTATCTTTTCCGATTACCACTTTACACTTATGTTCTCTGCCAAAATACCAGCCGATAAAACGCCCGACTTTGTATGCGTGTTCTACCGTCAAATTTACGTTTGCCTCTCCGCGGAAGCCGTCTGTACCAAAATATTTTCCCATTTTCTTTTCCTCTAAAATAATATTTAAAATTTCTATCAGTATATCATACTTACTCCACTTTTAAAAGCCATCCGTATTCATTTTCAAACCGAACCGGAAACCATTCGAATACCGGTTTGTACTCCTCATACGTCCCGCCGTAGCCCTTTTCTACAAAAATATATTTACAGCCAAGCTTTTCCAAATCCTCCATAATATCAAAAGAAGGATAATCGGCATTATTCAGATGTTCCGGATGCCAGCCTGGATTCTGATTCGTAAGATAGTAATAATACTCTTTCAGATACCTTAATTCAACGCCGAAATACGGTACAAAGGTATTCTGTTCATCTACAACTTCACGGACATGATTATACATCGTCTGCATTTCTCTCGTCACATTTCCTCCCGCCTGGATGGAGTCTATATTTTCCTGATATACGCCAAACAAACTTGCCGATAAATTACTCGGCCACATATATTCCTGCTTCTCATAAAGATTCTTTTCAAACCCTGTTAAAAAAATACAAAAACCGACAAATCCTGTAACGAGATACACTGTCAGATACCGTTTTTCCGCCCCCGTTGCCGACGCAATTTCGCGAAATGCGCACCAATACACCAGTACCCACATCAAAAAATGCAGTTTATAAAAATAGTAAGTGCCCATCTCCCCTATAAAAACGCAGTAAAGCATCCATACCGCAAAAACAAGCACACATCCCATAATCGTCAGTCCCGCGTCGAACTGTTTCTTTCTGATATTTCGAAGACCAAATAATACGACCGGAAATACCCAGAACAAAAAATTACCGTACGGTTCTCTGTAAATACTTCCGTCTGTCCTCAGATAATTTACGACAACATCCATTAAGACATACCGAAACCCTAAATAACACGCCGCCGCTATTCCCGCTGTCCACAAGAAATTGCAAAGCGCATAATGCCTGCGCAAAAATTTCAGGCGGTTAAGCCACAGTAAAATCCCCAGAACCGCCATTCCTGCCGCAAGCAGCGGCAGCAACATTTTCATGTAATCCGGCGCAACAAACCAGACGCATAAAATACCGGGTACCAGAAAGCCTAATAAAAATAGAAATAACGTATACCATGAATAAAATTTCTTTCTTTTATTTTGGAGCACAATCAGATAGACAAGCTCTCCTATAAGCAATGCCGGCGCAAACAACGTGTATGAATTGCACATCGCAAGATTAGCGGTCATCAGCAGAAGAATATCTAACCAATTCTCTCTGTCCTTTTGTTCTATCTTATATAGAATCCATAACAGCCATATGCACAAAAGCATTCCCGAGCCAAGATACTCAAATCCGCAAAGCATATTGAGCAGCGGATACCCCAGCAAAAACAGATATTCCATAATAATTCCTATAATCCATGAATACCTGTCTTTTATATGGGTTCGTATCAGCGCCCAGAACAGAACCCCGATTGCCAGAAACAAAAACAATTCTGAAATCAAAAACGCTCTGTGCCAGTTTACCGCGCCGATTACCGGGTCGAGAACCTGCATAAAAATCATGTTAATTAAATAAAGTGTATATCGTCCCTGCAATTTTCCTGACTGCGCTAAACTGGACGCATAATAAAAATGCCTTACCGAGTCATCCTGAGAATACGCGAACACATCAAGATTGACGCCATAACGGATAACGCCAATCAATACCGTCACCACAAAGACGCTGCCGATGACAACCGCATCGCTCCACGAAAAAAAATATGTTTGGCCCCTTCTTTTTTTTAAAATGACAAAACATGCCAAAAGAGCAATCAAAAGATTGCTCCATGATAAGGTTCCTATATTGACCGGCAGACCGGGAATTTGAATCAGACCTGCTGCCAGAACCCAATAGGTGATTAGCGCCATTACGCCCGCTGCCGTCTGTAACACGCCGTTTTCTTTTTTCTTGTTTCTCGGAAACAGCATTATTCCTGCCAATGCTGCAATACTTGTGACAATAAACCATATGCTAGTAAACATTACCGGATACCTCAATTTTTAATAATTGGCGCTTTATTCTTCTTATTTTTCTCTTCATAATAATCGTAAATATTAACAAATGGCAAAACTATTTTCCCACTCGCAAACATCGTAGCTGAAATATTTTCTATTTTTGCACGTGCAACGGAAAATAATGCCGCCGCTCCGTTAATCAAAACCAATTCTTTAAACTTTTGTTCATCTACTGATAGCGGTGATGAAAATGCTCCTTCCAAAGTCATATCAATAGAACAAACCTTTTTATCATTTTGCTCCAGTTCAATCAGTATCTTTAATAACAGCTTTCCTGTCCAGGTTTTTTCCTCAGCTGTCAGCTCCGAAAAGATAATGTCCATACCAAATTTTCTGATTAAATCTTCAGGCACCATCGAAAGCTTATTATCTACATTTAATTCTAAAATGGCTGAACCCAGAAATAAAAAATCCGGTACGATACAATTAAACTTCATTATGCAATCCCCTCCATCTGCTTTGACCACACCGTAATATCGCCATATCCCGACACTGTATGTTTTCGGTCACTAAATGACGTTTCAATAACTTTATATTCATCTCTCAGGCAGTAACTTTTATCACGTATGACCGGTTCAAATTCCATGTCTAATTTATCACATATTTCTTTGAGGGTTGTAACTGTAAAATTATACTCTCCGCTTTCCCACCTGGAAACCATTCCCTGAGAAACATTCATCATCTTTGCAAATTCTTTTTGATTCATTCCCATTTCATTACGTTTCATTTCTATTTTAGCCGCTATAATTGCCAACGCTCTAATGCTTTTTATCTCCGACTCTGTTAACTTTCCAGTAAGCCAGTTTGTCGTTCCTGCTTCTTTTATTTTCTCCTCAAGCATTATCTTTCTCTCCTTCCTATTCTCAACCATCCAGAATCCTTAATCTATTTAATGCCAATTTAACGTTTCTGGCGTAATCCTTCTTTGATTTTTCCTTAAATGCAGCCAATAATAAGATTTTTCCCTCTTACAAGTAAATATACAGTACTCTTGGATTCAGTTTACTTTTAGAATAACGGATACTGAATAATTTAGGAGTGATATTCTCCAATTGCTCAAAATTTTGCAGCTTAATTGCTTCCTCCCCATACTCCTCCAATATTTCCAAAGACCTAATCAGCCATTTCTGATAACGTGGAAATGGTGGACTAAAACTGAATTTCTCTTTAGTCATACTGTAAAATTCTTTTTGAAAGCAATCAACTTCGTACACTTTCGAAAACATCTCGTTCCGAACTATGTTCAAATTTGACCACCACCTCTATCAGCATTATATTACTCATAAGTAATATTTGCAACAAATAAATAATAATTCCCTGATTACAGATATTCCGTCTTACCCTGTCCCTTTAGCTCGTCCACAATTTTCTTTACATCCTGAACCCTGTCCTTACTGCAGACCATAATGCTGTCCGCCGTCTCGACAACCACAATATTATCAAGTCCCAAAGTCGTTACAAGACGTCCGCTTGAAGAATACACAACGCTGTTTTTTGTATCGATATTCACACAATTTCCCACAATAACATTACCGTTTGTGTCCTCGTCATGCATCACTTTGAGCATATCAAAACTTGCCACATCGTTCCAGCCGAATTCACCCGGAACAACCATCACTTCGTCCGACTGCTCCATGATGCCGTAATCCACGGAAATGCTTTGAATCTGAGGATAAACATCATGAATCACATCATATTCCGAAGGCGTTCCCATTGCTTCCCCAATCTTTACAATATCCGCGTAAATCTCCGGGAGGAATTTCTCAAAATTCTTCAAAATAACGGACGCCTTCCAGATAAACATCCCGCTGTTCCACGCGTAGCTTCCTGAAGCTACATATTCTTTTGCCGTCTCCAGGTCCGGTTTTTCCTTAAATTCCTGTACTTTTTTAACGTCACCTTCGGACGCGGTATCATACTTAATATAACCATAGCCGGTAGAAGGGAACGTCGGGGTAATGCCTACTGTAACAAGATGCCCGGTAGATTCCGCTTCTTTGACTGCTTTTGCCAAAATATTCGTAAATTCATCTTCGTCTTTTATAAACGCATCCGACGGCGTAATTACCATAACACCGTCGCCGTACTTTTTTATTATCTCCATTGCCGCATAGCCGATACATGCCGCCGTATTTCTGGCAGACGGTTCCGCTAAAATATGGTCTTCACGTATTCTGCCTCTGGTTACTTCTTTCATTGCCGCCGCCTGCGTCTTATTCGTCACAATAAATATATCATTCATATCGGCTGTTTTTGCCAAACGGTCAGCCGCTTCATTCACCATAATTTCCTTACCGCTTAAATTCAGAAGCTGCTTTGGCCTCGCCTGTCTTGAAATCGGCCAGAATCTTGTTCCGCCGCCCCCTGCCATAATTACACCGTATACCTTCATATCACTCTGCCTCCATATTGTTTTATTTCAGACCCATTATTATCAGCCTGTACAGCCTTTTCCTAATTATATTATTGTACTACAAAGTGAATTTTATGGCAATATAAGAAAATTCTTCTTGCTTTTCGAACATATGTTTGCTATTATTATTTTACGAAATCAACACCTATACTATCTACTATAAAACAGGGAGGGGTGATACTATGGACAAACAAATTACAAGATGTCCATTATGCGGCAAACGCGCCTGCGATATTAAGGTTGAGAGCGAGACTGATAATCTGGATTTTTATGTTGAGTTAAAATGTCCCAACTGTAAAAACATTGTCAAGATTCAATACTCCCGCTGTATTTCATCCATCGCAAACTAAGCGGACGTGCATATAACATAAGGAAGCTTCGGCTCGATTTTTCTATATAAAAAACTATTTAAAATTTTTTTAAAAAAGGTGTTGACATTCGAACATATGTTTGTTATATTATAAACATGAAATTTCACTTTGACATATCGATATGTTACTTTTGGACATTGAATGAATTGAACAATCATTATACAGAACGCTATCCAGCAACGGGTCTTATAAGACACCAAATGGCGGAAGCAGGACAATTCTCTACAGAATTTTCCATGCTTCCGCCTTTTCTGTTTGTCTGACATTCATTCAATTTCCTACCAACAATCAACAAACAAAAAATTATAAAAAGTAAAGGAGAACAAAACTATGAACAATTACGAATTAGAAATTCAATTTACAGAGGACGCCTTAAAGGCAATTTACGCAGCAGGAGAAAAGATTATCATTACAAAGGAAGTTGCCGGAAGTAAGGGTAAGAGCGTATGTTGGGTTTCCACCCTTCCGTTCCTCAACAACTCCGTGAAATGGACCGAAGAATACATGCTCTACGCATCAAGGGAAGAGGCTATGAACGGCGCAACCATCAGCAAATTATCAGACGTGGACGCCATCTCGGAGGTTATTTACGACTTTGATAACGCCATCTTTGATAATGCGCACACTTCTTCCGATGTCGGCAAAAACGAATACGGTCTGTCAAACCAGATGGACCAGTACAGCTACCTGACATTCGGCCTTGCCCAGAAGGTAACCGTAAACGGAGCTCGTACGGAAGGCAGACCAATCAACGCTGTTACGCTTCCATACAATCATACCGCAACATTCTCACCGATTGAAAAGGTGCGTGTATGTCTCGCAAATGACTTAAATAACGGCATGGTTATTACAAAGGAATTCAGCACTGCCATTGATGTTACTTACAGCGGCACGGAAACAAAGAAGACCATTGCGTACGACAACACAAAAGGCATGTTTGTACCAATAGGCTAAGCCGCAGATATTTTCACAAATTATAAAAAGAAAGGAGGTGAATGCTGTACTTCGTACAGTACAGCGGCATATGAATTTTGACATTTTAGATACAGACCAAAATCTGATTCAGCTTAGATGCAATAATATCATTTATATGGGTAATATCGCCGGGAATAACAGAAGCTGGTATAAGCTCACCGGTAATGTTACGCAGAATGACCAAGCAGTCGTCCGGGCCATATATCAGCCTGCTTCATGGAGAGCCGGTACCCATCCGTTTAATCCGGTTATCTCTGTAGATGTAAACCCGTTAGCAAACGGCGACGTTGATGTCTATATTGATTAATCGTTTCATTTTGAATGCGGGGGAGATAAACATGAGCAAAATAGGAATTGATGTTTCTTCATATCAGGGAAAAATTGATTGGGCAAAAGTAAAAGACAATGGAATCGAATTTGCAATTATCAAGATTATCCGAAAAGACTTATATCCGGATAATCAATTTGAAACCAATTGGAAAGGATGTAACGATTGCGGAATCACCATTCAGGGCGTATACAATTATAGTTATGCGGACTCGGTACAAAAGGCCGAAAATGACGCGAAAGAAGTGATTAAGATTCTGAATGGCAGGAAAGCAATGGTGTGGTTCGATTCGGAAGACGACTGTCAAAAAAATCTTGGTCCGAAACTGATATCCATTATCAATGCGTATGCAGCCGTTATTCTAAATGCAGGATTGCAGTTTGGCGTATACAGCGGAGAATGGTTTTACAAAACGTATATTCAATCCCAGGGCAGCCTGAATTACCCGGTATGGATTGCAAATTACGGAAATAACACCGGTAAATTAGAACCCGTGCATGAACCAGAAATTGCCGGAATGGTCGGATGGCAATACACTTCGATGGGAAAAGTAAATGGAATATCCGGAACTGTTGATATGAATATCTGGTATGATGATATACAAAACAGGAATCCTCAAAAATAACCGTTCATCCTGATTTTATGCAACATCAAAAAACAATTCACGGGGTGCCGCAAAATTTATCTGCGGCACCCCGTAGTCTTATTACACTATTACTGTCCGTTTTCTATGCCTGAGTTTTTCAATCGGATACTCCACGATAAAATGACTTACCGTGGCGCACAAAATTGACAATACAATAAAAATAAGCCATTCTCTAAAATTACCCGGCTGATGGCCGATTACATTCTGTATCACTGTTTTAACGGTAAAATGGCACAAATAAATGCCATAACTAATACTTCCCAGAAAACTGTCAATTTTTCCTCTCTCAAAAGATTTCAAAAAATATATCAGAGGAAGTCCTAATACCACTCCCAAAAGTATCTCTTTGCTCTGCCCGTTAATTAATTTCCCGGTTGAACCCATATACAAAAACAACAAAAAGATTACAGAATACATGCCATAAAGAATCCTTTTTCCTTTACTCCATCTTTATACAGGTAAATTCCCATAATAAAAATCCATAGCATTCCCAGCAGTAAGCCATACCCCCATACAGGACTTAAGTTTCCCCTTAATGTCAGGACATACAGTAAAAGCGAAACCGTAAATAATAAAATATTGATATAGTTTTTCTTTTCCCGAAAAACGTGTAAAAAAGGAGCCGCGATATAATATGTCAGCTGCACGCCCATTGTCCATGCCGCCGGTATTACTCTGCATGCATCCATTGCGGTTTGCAAACCGGTTGACAAAAATGTAAAATTCAAAGGCAGGAGCATCAAATTCAGCACAGTGCCCTGATTAACTCCCCAATAAAAAATCCCACTATGTGATAGCGCAACCATTATAGATAATACGAATCTGTATATTCCCATTTTACTCCCTGCCGTACCCTTCCACCGCTATTATAAATACTGCCTTTTCTTAATTTCCCGTTTCTACCCGGCGAATAATATTTTTTATAAAATCATATCCATTGCTTCCCGGCAAGAATACCCCGTTTGCATCCAGCTGTTTTGCAACACTATAAATGCTTTTTGAAACGGGCGGTCCATAGAGCAGATATCTCTCGCTTCCTTTACGCAGAATGATATACGACCGGAACGCAAACTCAGTTGCGTACTGTTCTCCCGGAAGATTCGTCAGGACAGACGCAAAGCGGTGTCTGCCATCCAAAGTTTCAATAATATTATCATTTACGACAGAATTCTCCACCCAGTAGGAACGGCCGCTTGCGACCTTACCGCCTAACCATACAAATGGGTATATGCCGCGGTTTGCGTCCGCCATATACATCGTTCCGTACTCTTCCAAATAAAATCCGTCCACTCCGCCGCCAAGAAGTCTTGCCCGAAGTTCCGTATTAATACCTGATTTAAACCGAATGCCTGCCGGTTCCTTTATTCGAATGGAAAAGCCATGATAACTCAGCAAATTCTCCAGTCCTCCGGCTGCTTCCGCCACATAATTCCCGTTCTCCATTTTCAAAAAATACACATACATTTGCTGCGGAATACCGGCTGCATCATAATTATATAATACTGCTGTTCTTGCGTTTGTATGCGGTATATTGAGGGAATACACCGTACCGTTCCTAACGGCCGTCGTCTCGGTTCCGTCAATATAAACTTTTGCATTGATATACTGTGCCGGCGCGTTCAACGTCAATGCATAATTCGACAGCGCTATATCTTTTTTCTTTACATAAGAAGCATCGACTCCCATTGCTTTTGTAACAGTGTAAATCGTATTATCCATACAGCACGATGCCAGCGCGAACAAACCGGTTCCCACGTCGTCACAGTAAAGATTAAAACCGGTTCCGCCTCCGCGCAGAACACATGCCTGATTTTTTACGGTATCCATATAAGTAAGATAAACTTCACCATCCAAAATATCCATTGACACATTAACATAATTATTCATTTGTGCGATATTCGTATCTTTCCAGTCTGCTCCGTCAAAAACGGATACCATAGGATTTTCTCCTGATTTACCCAAAAACGCGTATATTTTCCCATACGCAGCTTTAATGGAGTGAACATTTGTTGCAGTCATAGAATACGTTTTCAGCCTGCTCCACGTATTTTTACTGCTATCGTAAACGTCAATCACCGCATTGTTCTGCCCGGCTTGGGCAAAGAAATCCGAATACAACACATAAAATTTTGAACCGTTTTTGCACACGGATGGATTGCCAAAATCACGGAGCACCTTTTCTTCATTAACAACAACATTATTTTTTACGTCGAATATCATAAGTTTCTTGCTGTCCGAAGATATATTTTCCTGCCATACTGCATAAATATTGTTACCATCTTCTATGAACTGCATACTCTGCACGTATGGTGCAGAAATATCCCTGACAACATTCCAGCTGCCGTTATTCAGGCGGCAGATTACACTACGTCCGTTATCAGCCCTCTGGTATGCGAGATATAATTGATTTTCACTGATTGCGATACTAGGGAAAATTGCACCGGTAACAGCCCCCCCAAATTCCTCCCATGCCGTGTTGTTCCATCTATACACCTGAACAGAAGTATTGACTCCGCTTCCTTTTGAATATGCCATATAAAGCGACTTACTGTTTTTATCTGCATATAAGACAGCGTCGCCATACGTATTAAAATCAAACGCGCTTCCTAAATTTTCCCACAAATCCGCACTGTCGTAATTGGCAAATGTCACATTAAACGACAATTGATTCCCATCAGCGGATAACTCTAAACCACTTATATAAATTCCGCTGTTTTTTCCATCAGAATAATATAGCGTATTATCTACAAACGTTTTTGATAAATCTGTGCTTCCATATTCGGTCTCGCCGTTTGTAACATCTAAAGCAGCTTTCTCAATTGCGCCTTTATCCTTTCCGGCTTCAGGGTCGGTTACGTCAGGACGGTACACGTAAATAAAATTCTGACCTCTAATATTGGTGTAGTCCTCGATTTTGGTATCTACCCTGTACATCAAAAGACCGCTGGAAGGAAGTCGATGTTCAAACGCATAAAGACTTGCATTTTTCTTGCGATATTCCAAAACAATCATTTCTGAATCAGATATCGGCGTTTTTAAAATAAAAACTTTATCTCCTCCGCTCTCTGAAACCGCCGTAAGCGTATAGCGGCCATCTGCGGAAATTTCTTTTGTGGAAATCCACCCCTGCTGAGCTCTCAGATACGACAACGGATATTGCAAAAAAGAACTGTTGGTCGCCATCACATCCCAATCGCCGACCGGAACTCCGTCGTCCGTTCTGCGGTACAAATCGGGAAATCCCAGCACATGCAGAAACTCATGCGCAATCACTCCCTGTGCCTGCTTCGCTCCGATAGACGCGTCATCCGTCACGAGGGCGGACGATGGAAGAAAGTTAAAATTAAATACACGGCATCCGTTAATTGTTTCCGTTCCGCTGTACTGCGCCTTATGGGGCCATAACAAATCACCCATGTTGTCACCAGGATTCCCCTGTACAACAATCGTAAGATTATCAACAATACCGTTTTGAATGTTATCCAGTTTGTACTGCGACAAGTCGAATGTATTTCCATCATTACAAATTTCTCCACGAGCCATAGCATTCAATACCTCGCCGACTATCGCACTGTCATTCGGATATGAACTTCTTTGAAGCTCATATGTATTGACTGCCGTACCTGCCGCATTTTCCTGTGGAAAAATATTTGTTACGCTTAACTTCTGTTCGGAAATAACAGATATATAATTCTGAAAAGAGTTATCATAATCTTTGCCGGTCTGAAAGTCATGCTGCACATTCGGTCCGTACATCCTTTTAATCTCATCCCAGTTGCGTATCTTATAACCGGAATCCGTTTCCGCATTATAAATATCCCTGGTATCTCCGTTAAATTTAACGAAGATAACTACATTTGAAATATTCTGCGGTTCCTGTTCCTGTGCTGCTGCCTTTTGCGGCATACACATGAAAATATAACAAATACAAATCAAATACAAGCAAACCATACGTCTTCTAAAGATTTTCTTCACAAGCATTCCTCCGTTTCTCTTTTTATATGTGAGTAACTATGATTTCACACTGTCCGGCAATTTGAATAATATTCTTGTATGCCGGGACAAAAAAACTGTCGCCGCGGACAAATTTCATGGAATATTCTCCGTCACTGATTTCTCCTGAACCATCCACTACCATAATAGAGCGGAACGACGTTTCGTCCATCGGAAGTTTCAGTTCGTTTTTTACAACATATTTATTACATTCAAAATATTTACACTGAACAAGCATTGTCTTCTCGTTACCAAAACTGTCCTGTTCCGGTAAGCCATATTTTAATTCGCTGATTTCGTCCGTCCGCACAACATCAATCGCCTTATCAATATGGAGCTGTCTTGGTTTACCGAATTTATCCCTTCTGTCATAATCATACATACGATATGTGGAGTTTGAGCTCTGCTGAATCTCGCAGATTAATATGCCGCCGCAGATTGCATGAATCGTACCTGTCTGCACATAAAAAACATCTCCTTTATGAACATACACCTTATTCAGCACTTCCAGAATCGTATTGTTTTTTATCCGCTCACGCAGCTCCTCTTTGGAAACAACGCCTTTTGTTCCATAATAGATATATGCTCCCTCGTCACAGTCCATCACATACCACATCTCGTTTTTACCGTATTCGCCTTCATTTTTCAGCGCATACTCATCATCGGGATGAATCTGAATGGAAAGCGGATTCGCGGCGTCGATAAATTTAATTAATATCGGGAATCTGTCATAATGCTGACACTTCCACCCAAGCGCCTCGCGTCCGATTGCTTCCAGATAATCATTAAAATACATTCCTTCGTATTTTCCGCACGCCACTCTGCTGACGCCGTCCGCATGCGCGGACAATTCCCAGCTCTCGGCTATCACATCCAAATCGCATTTCTTTCCAAGCTCGTCGCGGATTCTCGTTCCTCCCCAAAGGTAATCCTTAAATGCAGGCGACAGCTTAATAAAATGCTCTTTCTCCGTAACCTGCTTACCGAGGCGGATAACGTCGGAATCCTGAACTCTGTGTCCTACCGCCACTTCCACAATCTCTACATCTTCCAGCGTATTATTGCGCACCTTGTGGGGCGTTCCGATTGGAACGAAAATACAGGAGCCCATCTGATAATCTTTTGTTACCAGTTGTCCGTTTTTCTCTCCAAGAGTAATCGTAGGCGTTCCCTTTACAACCGTCCACTGTTCTGAACGATACTCGTGTTTATGCAGTGAAAATTCCATTCCCGGCGACACGGTTACTTTTTTTACCTTGTAGCCGTCTCCCTTTTTTAAAAGCTCATGCTTTCCCCAGCTTCTGAATGAGACTGTATTATAATCAAAATAATCGACATACCGCTCATGATTATCCCGGATAATCGACTTAATTTCATCAGAAGACTCTCTGTCAGTCACATATACGGCATCTTCCGTATTGACAACAACCGCGTCGTTAATTCCGTTTACAACGACAAGCCTGTTTTCCGCTCTGTTAATGACTGTGGCGTTACTGTTATTTTTGAGTACATTATCCTTATCATTTGCCTGAATATATTTCTCGTAAACGCGGAAGCTTCCGATATCTTTCCACGAATAACTACAGGCAAGCAGATACAGCTTCCGGCTTTTACAAAGATATGCCTCGTCGATGCTGAGCGCCTCTTCATTTCGAACGTCCTTTTCTGAAATCACCATATCCTCAAGGTCAAACTTCTCAAAAATATCTTTGCAGACCTGATACAGTCTGCTGCTGACAATCCTGATATCCTCCAGCAAAACGCCGGCATTGCACATAATGATTCCTGTATTCCAATAACAATTTTCCATGTTCATTAACCCGGACGCCGTCTCTTCGTCCGGACGATATACAAATTTTGTAACGTACTCCCCCGAACCGATGACATATGCAAATCTCGAACGCGCCCTTGCAGGCTTTATACCGTGAAGAATTATTTTCCCTGCTTCCACCAGTTTCTTAGATTCAATCATGTCGTTCTGATATTCATACCCCTCAATCAAAGCATCTGAACTGATTACCAGAATATCTTCTTTTTCGCCGCACGCCATCGCCGCCGCCGTAACAGGTATTGCCGTCTTCTTGCTGCATTCTTCCACAATAATCCGGTAATGAACTCCCTGCAGCGCGCGCATCTGGCTTTCTACAATAAATTTAAAGTCCTTGTTCGTAACAATGATAAATTCATCACAGAACGTCATATTTCTTACTATATTTTCCTGAAACAACGAGCGGTTTTCACGAAACGGCATAAATTGTTTCGGATATTTCTGACGCGATAACGGCCACAAAGCGTCTCCTGTTCCCCCTGCAAGCACTATACACTTCATAACACTATCCCCTGTTCCACTGCGACCATTTCTCACGATATTCTTCCGCAGTCATTCCTTCATTTTTATTAAATAAATTTCGGAATAAATCTGCGTTACCAATACCCGACTCCGTTACAATCTCCTTAACCGGTTTTACCGTAAAGCGGAGCAATTCTTTCGCGCAGGTAAATCTTCTATTTAAAATGTAATCGCACAAATCTATACCGTATTTGTCTTTATATTCCTTATTAATGGACATTTCATCCATATTATTTTCCTGACAAAGTTTTTCAAAAAGATTTTCTTCCCGGAACCGTTCATTAATCTGTTCACGAAGTTTCGACAAATTATGTTCGCCTTTATGCTCTTTGATTTTAACAACATCTCTTATTATCATTGTGACAAGCTCCGTCAGAAACAGCGACGTATTTATCTCGCTCAGCTGATCCTTTTCATTCTGGATTTCCATAATTTTATCTACTATGTCTTTATAACTTTGTGCGTTGCGCATATGAAAATAGGAAACGTCTTCATTGTTCTGCAAAAAAAGCTGATAATACGAATCTGCATTATTTCCGTTAAAATGAACCCATGCCAGTTCCCACGGATTGTCCTCATCACTGATATGCTCGTACGGTTCCATACAGTTAATAAACGCACAGTCCCCCTCGCTGATATGATATACCGTTTCATTCGTCTTAACCGTTCCCGAACCTTTCAGAACGGCAAAAATAAGATAAGAATCCAGGTCGCTCCGGCTGCTGACATGCGGTTTTAAACTTTTTAATTTACCCGCTTCCTGTATATATAAAAAATTTTTACGGGCAAAATCACTTGGTGTATGAAGAATTCTATCGGAAGCGGTGATATTTTCAGTTTCATAAAGCATATTATTATTCATGAACGTTTCCTCCTATCTTGGTTCTCCAGTAATCCAACGTCTCCCGTATCGTCTGTTCAATAGAAATAACAGGTTTCCATCCCGTCTCCCGGTTTATTTTTGTAATATCCGCTTCTATCACCGGAACATCTACCGGCCGAATCTTGTTCTTGTCAATTTCTACCGCAATATCGGCAGAGGACATGCCGACAATCATATCCAGAATATCCTGGATTGCCATTGCGTTTCCGCTGCCCACATTGTATGTTTCTCCTGCCGTACCCTTCATAACCAGCAGCGCGTACGCTCTTACCACATCGCGCACATCGGTAAAATCGCGTCTGGCGCTTAAATTACCAACATGAATTACCGGTTCTTTCAGACCCTGTTCAATCTCCGCCGTCTGCTTGCAGAAATCCGATACCACAAAAAGCGGAGCCTGTCCCGGTCCCACATGGTTAAACGCGCGTACCATCATCATCTCTATGTCATATGCCTTCGCATAGATGCTGCCAATCATATTCTGGCAGGCTTTTGTCGCCGCATAAATATTTCCGGGCCGGAGTACCGTTTCTTCAGAAATCGGCGTCTCTCCCTCCTTGATATGTCCGTATTCCTCACCGGAACCGATAACAAGTATCCGCGGTTTATAGTACAGCTCGCGGACTGCGTCCATTACGTTGACGCTCCCCTTAATATTGACATCAATCGTCATCATCGGATTCTTCCATGCTACGCTGACCGAACTCTGTGCCGCCAGATGAAATATATAGTCCGGCCGGATATTATACAGCAGTTCAACAAGATCTTCCTTAGAAAGAATATCCAAATCATAAACCTGCGCCGACGGATGGGATAACTCTGTACCCTTTAACTTCGTAGCATATACATCCATATGAAATTCATCATGCAGACAGTCGATAAGATAACTCCCGACAAAACCGCCTGCGCCAATAATCAACGCTTTTTTCATTCTTTTTACCACAAAAGGGAATTCCAAAGAATTCCCTTCTCCTGTCTTTCTATATTATAACCGGGAATACGCTATTTCCTTCTCTACCAGTTCCAAATCATTCTTCACCATACGCTCCACCAGTTCGTCAAATGAAATATGTCTTACCCAGCCAAGCTTTGCGTCCGCTTTTGCTGGATTTCCAATCAGAATATCAACCTCCGCCGGGCGGAAAAAGTCCTTATTCACTCTCACGACAATCTCGCCTGTAGCTTTGTCCTTTGCTATTTCGTCTACCCCAAAGCCCTCAAATTCAATCTCCATTCCCGCCTTGGCAAACGCAGTCAGCACAAATTCACGAACCGTTCGCGTCTCGTTGGTTGCAATCACATAATCATCCGCTTCCTCCTGCTGAAGCATCAGCCACATCGCATATACATAGTCTTTGGAATGCCCCCAGTCACGCTTTGAATCCATATTTCCCAGTTCAAGGCAATCCTGTATTCCAAACTTAATCCGCGCAACCGCATCCGTAATCTTGCGGGTAACAAATTCCTTACCTCTTCTCTCGCTCTCATGATTAAACAAGATACCGCTGCATGCGTACATCCCGAAACTCTCTCTGTAATTTTTTGTAATCCAGTGACCGTAAAGCTTTGCGACGCCGTATGGGCTCCTCGGATAAAACGGTGTCTTCTCCGTCTGCGGAATCTCCTGCACCATACCGAACATCTCTGAAGTCGATGCCTGATAAAATCTTGCTTCCGGTTTTACTTTGCGGATTGCCTCAAGCATATTCGTCACTCCCAGCGCGTCGATATTGGCTGTTGCCAGCGGCTGTTCCCATGACGTTGCGACAAAAGACTGTGCCGCGAGATTATACACCTCGTCCGCCTGCGATATCTCCATCGCATTCACCAGAGAAACAAAGTCCGTCATATCCGCATATATAAAATGAATCTTGTCCTTAATATGAGCCACATTCCCGTAATCAACAACGGATTTGCGCCTCATCAGACCATATACATTGTATCCCTTTTCCAGAAGTAATTCTGCCAGATAGGAACCATCCTGTCCGTTAATCCCCGTAATAAGCGCGTTCTTCATCAAATCCTCCAATAGTACTTTTTCCAAAATTTATAATAAGTATACCATAAATTCATTTTTGTGTACATAGTGAATATATCAACAAAGGGTATTCCAAGGTCATTTTTGACCTATGAAATACCCTTTAAAACGAAACTTTATTTGAGTCCGTACTGCGCCATAATTTCAGCAAACTCCGCTGAATCCGCGAAGCCGTCCAATACTTTCACACGGTTCTCACGTCCTGAATCAAGTATGGCAGTCCAACCTCTAAGACCTACTTCATCCGCTTCCCTGTCCATAAACGTACGATACAGTATTTTTACATATTCCTCGTTACTAAGGTTTTTCTGTTTAAACTCGTCCGAGAAGATAAACGACTGTGCCGCCTGCTTCGGCGTATTACTTCCGTTCAGAATAACCCGGCACCAACTCTCTAAGCCGTCTGTCTCATACTCTCTTCCAAGCGCCTGTCTGTAACATCTTGCAACAAACTTTGTTACACCCTCATTCTGGTCCCTTGCCTGCGACAATCCTATCGTTCCCCTGTCAATCCCGTATCCGGAACAGAGAATATCAAACTCCGCCGAATCTACAAACCCTTTAAAAACGTATTCTCTGGACAGGCCGTTCGACAAAATATTCAGCCAGCCGCTTTTTCCTACTTCGTCCGCACTACGGTCAAACAATGTCCGGTATAATAATTCCACATACGCCGCGTCGTCCAGATTTCTTCCCTTCAGCTCATCGCTGAAAATAAATCCATACGCCGCCTGCGCTCCCGTATTCTCCCTGTTTGAAATAATATCCACCCACGAGTTTAAGCCCGCCTCGTCAGGCGTTCTGCCTAACGCTACCGTATACAGTCTCGTAACAAAATTAGTAACTGCCGTTCTGTCCACCGGAATAATCGGTTCCGGTTCTTCCGGCTGTCCGGGTTTTACACAGCGCGTTGACGGCATATTATTATATACTGGAATCTTGAATACAAAAACATTGTCAACACTGCCCGCATTTGCGTAAGCTCTCTTAATGCTTGCCGATTCGCTGGTCGGCGCCATAATATTCTGCATATACTGATGCGCGTACAAGCCATGATAACTCGGGTCAACATCAAATTTCTGAAGATACAGCGTATCCTGCCCCTTCAAAATATAATTCTGGGAAATTATCTGCGCGCCTCCATACAATGACGCGAATCTTGTCGTCCATCCGTAGTCCCTCGCTCTTTTGAGACCGCTGGTATAAATGGCTTCATTTGTCGCGCCGCTTGCTCCGATATTAAAGTAGTTATATAGTCCTTCATAACCACTGTATGTACCGGAAATCAACGGCGACGTTCCACGTCCCTGTTCCTGATACACACGGCATGCCAGATGAAACGGACTGACACCCAGAGAATTACCAATCTCCCAAAATGCATTGGCGTAAGTTCTTCCCTCGCCCGGTATTTCTCCCGCCATAAATGTCGAGTTCAATATATTCTGAACTGCCGGTTCTACATGGTACGATGGATTATACGTCAGCTGCTCAAACGCAAATATATTCGTATCATTCAGATAATTACGCGGGTCCAGATAATGCTTTAAAATCCCTTCCGACGCAAGGCTCCAGCTGTTACTGTAATACCCTCTAATCCATGAACTGTCCGAGTTTGCCGGCACAAGACTTCTGTCCTTGTACATCTCATTTACAACAACCTCGTTCCAGTCAAGATTTGTATTCATCGGAACAAACGTCCAGTTTGGATGGCTGTTCTTTAATTCGGTCAGAAACTTGCGATAACTGACCGGAAAATAATCTATATCCGCGTATCCCCGGACTTCAGGAATAAAAACTACATTTTCAGGCAGATACTGCTCCTCTGCCTGTATCAATGCTTCATCCGAAAATACCAGATATTCTTTCTGAATATACCCCGTATACCCGGAATCATTCAGACCAAATTTCACTTCATACCATAACGTATTATCCGAATACTCGATTCCGGTAATCATCACAGTCTGACCAATCCCTACTGTAACTGTATTTTCTGCGCCCAAAAGCGGCGCCGTCTTTACATCATACGACTCGCACATATATACAAGCGCTAAAATATCGTGGTCGAAAGAAATTGCTTCCACTTCCCTGTCAAGCTCCTGTATTGCCAGTGTAATTTCATCCGGTTTCTCTTCTGTCATCACTGTTTCTTCTGGTACAACCGTTTCCTCCGGTATGACTGTTTCTTCTACCCCGCTCGGTTCTTCGTTCCCCTGCGTTTCCTCCAAGACCTCATCTTCCTGTCCTCCGTATGCTTCCCCCGGCGCATACGTCTCCTCCTGTACAGATTCTGCCTCCTGCGCGTAAACTGTAGAAGGAACGGCTGCAAACAAAATAACTCCTGATAGCAGCAAAGATAACGCCCTGCACCATCCTTTCAAATGTTGTCTCTTAATCATCTTATTTCTCCCATCGTTGATTAAAATTTCTTTTTACGACAGTAAAATGTCGAATATTGTACAAAGACTGTACAAAGGCAATCATACAACCTTTATACAGTCTTTTCAACATGTTTTTAATGGATTTTTTGTGAATATTTGTTAATTCAATCCAAACAATTCCAAAATTCCGGCAAATTCAACAGAATCCGAAAAGCCTTCCAAAACCTTCGCTCTGTCTTCCCTGCCAGAAGCAAGCACTTCCGTCCAGCCGGCAAGTCCCCCCTCGTCGGCTTCTCGTCCCATAAATGTTTTGTAAAGAACCTTAACATATTCCTCATCGCTTAGATTCTTATCCACAAACTCCTCTGAGAAAATGAAAGACTGCGCTACCTGCTTCGGCGTATTGTTTTTCTCAATAATCGCCTTGCACCATCCCTCAAGTCCGGAAACATCATACTGACGTCCCATCGCTTCGGTATAACATCTGGCAACAAACTTTGTAATATCGGCATTTCTGTTACGGTAATGATTCACAATATCCGTCATTGTCTGATTTCCGGCAAAATTACCCGCCTCAATGCCGTAACTCTGGCATAACTGATTAAACTCGGCAGATAATGCAAAACCGCTGAATACCATTTCTCTGTCAACGCCGGCGTCAAGCTGGGATGCCCATGCGTTCTTGCCGCCTTCGTCCGATGCCCTGTTCAAAAACGTATTGTACAGAATCTCAACAAAGTCCGCGTTTGAAAGACCGCGATTAATACATTCCTCACTAAATACAAATCCGTATCCCACAATCGCGCCGCAGTCATTATGATTCATCAGCTGGGCGGACCATGCATTCACTTCCTGCTCGGAAGGTGTTCTGTTCAACACATTTTGATAAATTCTCTGAACAAACGCGTCAACCTGCGGCTTTATCGTATCCTCTGAAACAACCGTGACCATGCACTCTGCCGTAACGCCTGCGCACTGTGCCGTTATCACAGCCGTTCCGATTCCGGTACCGGTAACTTTACCATTCCCGTCAACCTGCGCAACTGAAGGGTTGCTGCTTGACCATGAGAGATCTGTATCCCATGCAGTCTCCGGAAGGATGTCAGCTTTTAAAATATCAGTGTAACCTGCGGCAATCGTTGTATTGGTCTTGGACAATACAATACTGCTGACCGGCGTATAAGAAAACTTGCCCGGGTTAAATCCCGGAACAATCTCGTTCCAGCTCGATTTTCCCATTGTGGACAGGCAGGCAGCCGTATATCCCTGCCACTGCTCCGTATCCATATATTTAAATACATCATATGACGGTCTTTTAGTACCATTGTTATTTAACAACCCGAATTGGAAGCCTTGTGCTGCCTCCGCAGGCGTATCATTCAAACTCCTAAAAATCGCGGCGTCAATCATGTCGTCAAACTCAGCCATATAATATGTATAGGCAAGAGCTGCCGCCTGTTTTGCTTCCTGTCCTCCTGTTACCGTAAAGCCCTGCTCCGAAAGGATAATTCTCTTGTCGCTGCCATAAGTATTTTTAATATAACGCGTCAGAACATCGAGATTATATCCCGAAATAAACGGTGTTGTAATATCCTTTGTCGTATAGCCGGAACTCCAGATATTTGAATCCGTCATAATTGCCGGATACGGATGATATGCAAGATTCCAGTTCATTCCCGGCGCAATTTCAGCAAGTTTCGCAGCAAACGTATCAATAAACGTCTTACCTGCAATTCCTCTCCCGTCGTCGTCATGTGTCCAGCTATGTTCAATTGAAATATATGCCTTCATATCCGCATTATATTTTCTGGCGTGTTTTTCCAATATCTCACTGAGCAGCTTATACTGTCTCGCGTATAACGAAACATTCGTATTCAGGTCCAGCGTGCCGGTATAATTCCAATGATTCGGCATATTGACCTCATTGCCGAGAACCCAGTTTTTAATGTACATCTCATTCCAGTCACCGTTTTTTACGCTGTATGTTTCCGCGAGGAAATTCAATATGGCTTCAAACAGTTCCCTTGACTCCGGGTCGTCAAGATTCCACGCATAATATGTCCTGCCGGTATCGCCTCTCGCACCGGCATAAATCATATTCGCATACTGAGCCCTGTATGGAAGCAGCAGTACAACCGTAATATCAATTCCCGCTTCATTAAACTGATGCGCCTGCGTTGCAAGTCCGTTAATATAGTTAAAATAATAGGTCTTTCCGTTATATTCATATTCCACATAATGGTCGTCTTTTGTGCCGATAATATCAAGAAGATTACAATTGTATAATGTATGCTTCACTCCAAGGTCCTGATATTCGCTCTGAATCAGATTGGCTCCCTGAAGTCCCTTCTTTGATACGAAACCCTTGGACTGGACTCTTGGCATATCATAAGTCTCAGCCGGTGTTCCAAGATACCCGTAATCATAAACTTCTTCCCCCGGCACAAAACTGTCGTCCGCACTGTTCTGCTGCAGCGCGCTTCCTTCCGGCATCACAATCTGCGCGTCACTCTGCATTTCTTCCGCGTTCACCGTCAATCCGTTTGTAACCAGTGTGGATGCCGTCATAAGCACAGCCAGAAGCATTGCAAATATTGACTTCTTCGTTCTCTTACTGCTTTGTCTCATTTCCTTCCTCCTATTAATTGATTTTGTATATCCTGGCACTCTCGATTAGAATCCAGTCTTGCGTATTGTTTCGGAACCTTATTTCCAGATTCTGCACCTTTGTACCAATATAGAAAGTATATACTAATTTACTATTATCCACATAATCTGTCTTGATGTCAATATGCCCGGCACCTCTATTATAGCTGGAATCATATTCCAACCGTGTTAACCCGGTGCCTGAGACAATCACCTGATACGTTCCCGGCTGTAATGTAATATATGGTCCAAAAGATTCGCCGCCCTGTTTAATATATCTTCCCTCCGGTTTTTCGTCACACTCCCTGAAATTCAGTCCTGTATATAAAAGACGCATTCCGTCCGACATGCTGAATTCTTCCGCATTGTCAAGTGGTTTTGCCAATCCAATCAGCAGGTCGTCAATATAATATAAATGCAGACCGTCAGCAGCGTCATAAGGAATATCATAGAAAATATATACCGTCCCCTCCTCGGGAGCTTTATCAAGAAGCATCTCCCAATGCTGCTGCTTTGTTTGATTAATGGAATAAATATCGCGCCGTGACACATAACCGTCATTTAACAGCATTTCGTTATCCGCGGCATATTCCATAATACTAAACACCATATCCGTCCCAAGGTAATCATTAACCATCTTTTCATCGTACTGACCGCCGTACGGTATAAAAACAATTTTTCTATACTCTTTAGCAATTTCATCCCATACCGGCGATGTCAGCATACCTGCGGCATTTCTCTGAGTGACCTCATCCGCCCGAAAATCCATATAATGGTAAATATCAAGTAGCTGTAAGCCGATAAACGCCGCTGTCAGACAAATGACTATCTGCTTTTTGATAACCCGCGCAAGAACGGCAACTGCTCCCGTCATAATCAGATACGCCACCGGCCAGCCAAACCGCCCTGACGCTCGGAAAATCGATAAAAGCTTGTCTACCGGCTCCGAATAATCAATTATCAATACCGCCCTTTCGTTCCACGTAATCACGGGACTCAATGCCAGCACGGTCATCAACGCCATATAAAGCAGTACCATTTTCTTTCTTCTCGTAAACGTCTTTTTATAAGTAAAAACAAGTATAACTACCGCAAACACCGCCGCGACAAGACAGCCCGCACCGACATATGCCAGTCCTTCCGCCTGCCCCACGGAATAATTCGGCCAGCTCTTAAAAATCTTCCCCAAATACTGTGAATTATAGTATCCGTTCAGATTCAGACTGAAGTCTCCCAGTCCGCTGTCCGTTATTCCTGCTCCGCCATAAAAGGCGCCCAGACAAAACATCCAGAACAATGCCGCCGTAATTGCGGCCACCCCTGAAAGAAACGCCATTCTCCATTTCCCGTCAAGCGCGTCCTCTAAGAGGCTGCAGCACATCATCACCGCAATCATCGGAATATAATATGGATGTAAAAATACCGCAAGCGACATCACAATGCCCCAGCGGACGCTCTCACTCTTAAAATCCGCGTCTTCCTTTTTTGTACACCATACATAAATGCCAAGAAAAATAATCCAGTGCCCTGCCAATGCCGTATGGTCAAACATTCTCTGATAGATTGCCGGATATGTCAGCGTCAGGTATCCAAACAAGACAGAAAGCGTTTTATTATTTGTCAGTTTATTCATAACAAGCGCCGCCAGACAGGACTGCGCCATAAATGAAACAAGACCGTATAACCCAAAATACTGGAACGTCTCCGGCAAAACCGGCGATACTATTTTAAAGAACACGGCAAACAACGGAATTGCGTCCATGTAGATGACGGATAACGGAGACGGGTATGTAATCCCGTCAAGCAGACCGAACATCAAATGCCAGTTACTTGTTCTATAATAACGCCACCCCAGATAATGCTGTGTAATATCGCTGTCCGCCCCAAGAATCCACGCGTCGTTTGTCACATTTACAACATCCATACCGTAGACAAATAAAAACCATGCTCCCCCAGCCAGACAGGAAATCAAAATTAACAATTTTATATCGAGATTTTTTATTTTTCTGAACCGCTCCATTTTTAATCCTTCCCTGCCCAAAGAACCTCATCCGAGATATCTTTATCATAATAAAAAACCAGATAACTTCCATATTCAAAGCTATCGTCCGGCTCGCCAAGAATTTCAAACAATCTTTGATTATTAATAAAACCGCTGGCATTACCGCTGAATGTAATCACAAAATGTTTATCCTTCTCCCGAAACCAGCTGCTTTTTACCAGTTCTTCATAACCGAACAGTCCCTCTTCATTTGTATACACCGGATAAATGTCCGTTGTAAAATCACTGTAAAACGAAGGCATCGACGCGCACCAGAAGTCACCGTACCCGTCTCCCCAGCCTCTGCCAGCAATCTCCTGCATAACAATTTTTTCTTCAGCGCCGAATCTCGGCATCTGAATCACATCCTTCACCCTGACAATTAACATAAAAACTGTGACAACCGCCAGAAAACGATACAGTTTTTTATAAAAGGAAAACTTGTCCATATGCAAAAGCAACGTCCTTACACATAAAATAAAACCAAACAGAAACGCCGGCGCAATATACCGGTGATACACTACAACATCCGTAATTACGCTTAATCCCAGATTTACAATCACCAATAAAAATAGAAGTTTATCCAAATCCGACAGTTTGAAAAAATGAATGAAGTTATACACCAAAATCACGACGCAGCCAGCTACTATCATACCGACAAGCACATTATTGAGCAAGGTCTCCGGAGTCACCACAATTCCATCCGGCTTCCTGAACCCGAATAACAGCAACATTTCCTTTAAGAATCCAAAAATCCTTCCCGGGTAATATCTAGGATGTGCCAGTCCCAACGGCAGCCCCCTTGTATACACGCCGCCGGCAAAAGTCACTACTATCGTCAGCAATTTTGAGGCAGCAAACGCGCCAATACTGTTAGACAATAATAAAACCGCTCTCTTCCTGTCTTCTTTCACAAAAATAATCTTATAAACACCAAAAAGCCCCACCGGCGCAAATAAAACCATCGAGGTAACACTTTCCGAAAACGACATTAAAACCGCCAAAATATCGTAAACAATTAAATACTTTAACGTTTCTGTCTTCATATAATTCAAAATTAAAACAATACAGACTGCCGTAAAAATATAGAGGTTATTATGGGAGTTTGGATTAATCAGAGTGTAGGCGACATTCCTGCCGGCAATTCCAAGAAAAACCACCGTCATCACGCACAGTAATATCATGTTTTTTGATGACTGTTTCTTTAGAATATCGTCATTGTAAATAAAAAAGTATACACTGAATACTGCCAACGTAGAAAGAACGGCAGCAGGAATAAAATGAATCATAAACTGATAGGAACAGCCTAAAAACATAAAAATGGCATAAAAAATTGTTTCAGTAAATATGAAGTTATTAGTTGCATGTATCCATTCTTTTAATAACACATTTCCCTTTAATAAATCTTCTGCCACAGGTAACATGGTTGTTCCATCAGATGAAATATTAATCTTTAAATGATAATAATATAAGAAAAGTGTAAGAATACCCCATATTATAATAAAAACAAACCTTTCTGATGTATTAGTCTGAATTTTTTTCTTTTTCATTGATTACACCCTTACTAAATTTTAATGCTTCTGCAACAACATCATCCATGTCATAATACTTATACAACCCTAATCTACCCCCAAAAAACACCTTATCTTCTTTTTCCGCCAGTGTCCAATACTTCTTAAACAACATATCATTGACTTCATTATTTACCGGATAATATGGTTCATCTCCACAATTCCATGTTTTAGGATATTCTCTGGTAATTACTGTCTTTTTTTGCCTGCCAAATTCAAAATGCTTATGTTCTATAATTCTCGTATATGGGGTTTCGTAATCTGTATAGTTCATCACCGCATTCCCCTGATAATTTCCTACATCCAAAACTTCTGTTTCAAAATTAAGACTACGATATTCAAGCTCACCATAACAATAATTGTAATATTCGTCAATCATCCCGGTATATATTATTTTTTTCGCTAAGACTGATAACTCGTCCTTATTAGCCAGATAATCGGTATTCAGCCTTACTTCAATGCCCTCCAGCATTTTATCAATTATCTGTGTATACCCTCCAACCGGTATCCCCTGATACGCATCATTAAAGTAATTATTATCATAAGTAAAACGCACCGGAAGCCTTTTAATAATGAATGACGGAAGCTCCACAGCGCTCTTCCCCCACTGCTTTTCCGTATATCCTTTTACAAGCTTTTCATAAATGTCTTTTCCGACAAGTGAAATCGCCTGTTCTTCCAGATTATGCGGTTCATCAATTCCACATTCTCTGACCTGTTCTTCTATTTTCTTCTTTGCTTCTTGTGGCGTCACTACACCCCACATTTTATTAAATGTATACATATTAAAAGGCAGGCTATAAATCTCATTTTTATAATTTGCGATAGGGCTATTGGTATATCGGTTAAATTTTGCGAAAGTATTGATATACCGCCAGACTTCTTCATTATCGGTGTGAAAAATATGCGCCCCATACTTATGAACCTGAATCCCTTCCAATTCATACGTATAAATATTTCCACCTATATGAGCACGCTTTTCAACAACCAGACACTTCTTTCCGGCTTTTTTCAATTCATTCGCAACCACCGCGCCATATAAGCCGGCGCCTACAATAATATAATCATACACTGTTTTTCCCTCCGCATCTCATTTTTTCTTCTTAAAAACCGCATATTTCCCAAGTATATAATTCAAAACCATAACCAACACTGTAATAGCATATTTTGATACCAATTTATGAACATCAACAACTTCCACCAAGACAAGCACCCCTACATAATCCACTATTCCTGTAAACCCTCTGGATAACACATATCTGAATACTTCCCGAAGAAGTTCTCTCATATCACTACATCTACTACAAAAAACAAAAAATTTATTTACTATATATGCGTAAATTTTGCAGACAATAATCGCTATTAAGTTCGCAATTCGATAATCCACTATCATACAGAGCAATGTATATAGTACTAAATTGACCAGTGTTGTAGATCCCCCCCATATTAAATAGTCAATCACCTGCTTGTTTATTATATCTTTTAATCTCTTCATCTTATTTTTCCAGATTTAAAACTGCAATACTCCATGGAAAACTTTTACAAAAAATTATTTTTCCATCAAATTGTGTTCTTACGAATCTTTTAAACTTTCTATACGTCCAATGATTTATATGATCTATCGGGTTGCCAAATCTTCTGACATTTTTTAGAGCTATCAAGTTACCCATACAGAACCATGGTTCATTTGGAACTGTAATCAATACATACTTTTTACCTACTCTTAACAACTCAAGCACTGCTCTCTCCGGTTGCTGAAGATGCTCCAGAACTTCTGTACAAATAACTATATCTGCAAAATCATCTTCAAATGGCATATCATAAATATCACCTTGAATATATTCAGCCTTGGGATTCATTTCTTTTGCGATATCCAATGCCTCCCGGGTGTATTCTAATCCTTTTATTTTGATACTATTAATACTTTCAAGTAATATATTATCAATGAAGCCTTCTCCACAACCCGCATCCAAAATCGTTACCCCCCCATTTTGTAGCTTTATCTCTTCAGATATTCCCTTAATAATAGAAACTATTTTAAAATTAAACATTTCTACCATTTTCCTTTTTAATGGATTTTTAGAGACATATTTTTCAAAATTACCCTTATTGTATTCCATAAACACTCCTAAATTAACTATATTTAATTTCCACCTGGTGTAAGAATAATAAACTCAGAAATCCCTGCCACAGGACGTACTGCTCTCTCTATGGGTTCAAGAACTGATGTGGCAAAATTATATAACTTTGAATTATTTTCATTCAAATCGGTAGAAAAACTTCCTCCCTTATCCTTACCTAGATGCCCCTTCAACCAATATGGAATAATTCCCATAAAATTAAAGTAAAAATCATCTATCACATTAAAGCCGCTCTCAGCGGCCAGATTCTTTAATTCTCCTTTACCATACCTTCTGTAATGTCCGACATTTTTATCCATATAACAATATAAATTATGCAGAGCTGGAACACAAATAATTAATTTCCCATCATCGCATAACACAGAGCGCATCTTCTCCAAAGCCCGTCGGTGATTCTCAATATGCTCCAAAACATTAATACATATGATTGTATCAAACTCACCCAATTGTTTAATGTCATTTGTCATGATATCAAAATTAATTGCATGGAAATAACCAATATCTCTGAACCTCTCATTCATACAATCAATCTGATTGTCAAACAGCTCTGTCGCAACACATAAATCCACATTGTCAATATAATAACTTGTAACTGTTCCAACACCAGCTCCGATATCCAACACTCTTTTTCCTATATATTTTTTATAAACATTGTACATCCACTTGGAATATCTCGAAATTTTATTCCATTGATTCAAATTTTCTGTAATATTATTCTGCACCGTCAAATTTTCTCCTTTACATGACTTTCGTTATATCGTTTCCTGAAAGTAGCGTCTACCAGCATATCTCCTATAAAACCAATAGAAAACATCTGGACTCCAAGAATAATGAGGAGCACTCCCAATATTAGTAGCGGGCGCCCGCCAATTGCCTGTCCCATAAATTTTAAACCCAACAGATACATGCAGATTACAAAGCCTGCTAAACCACAGATCAATCCTCCCTTACCAAATAAATGCATAGGTCTGTCATAATATCTACCAAGAAATGCAACAGACAACGAATCAAACAGTCCTCTAAGATACCTTTCAAAACCATATTTCGACTTGCCAAATTGTCTTTTATGATGATGTACAACTATTTCTGTAATTTGAAAGCCCTTTCTATATGCTAACACGGGAATATACCTGTGCAGTTCACCATATACATCAATTGCATCAACAACTTCTTTTCTGTACGCCTTATACCCGCAATTAAAGTCATGAAGCTTCACACCAGACAGTTTTGAAGTTACCTTGTTAAAAAATTTTGACGGAATTCTTTTTTCCAGTGGGTCCTGTCGTTCTTTTTTCCAGCCCGAAACCAAGTCATATCCCTCATTAATCTTATTAATAAAGTTTGGTATTTCCACCGGGTCATCTTGTAAATCCGCATCCATGGTTATAATGATATCACCATTTACATTTCTGAATGCCGTTTCCAGCGCCAATGCCTTCCCGAAATTCTTTCGAAATGAAATTAAATGAACATCTTTATCTCTTAAAATAATACTTTTAATAACTACTTCCGACTTGTCGGAAGAACCATCGTTAACAAACCATATTTCTTTGTCATAATCCATTGGTATATTTTTTACAATTCCACTATATAACAATTCCAATGACTCCTCTTCATTATACACTGGAACTACAAACGAAACTATTTTTTTCATCTTTTTCTCCTATTCCACTATCACATTATTTATCCTAAAACTTAATTCTCTTCCTGAAGTTCCGTTTTCATACTCAAAGGAATCACCCAAAAAGTTAAGTTCAGCCACTCCGTCAATAAACTTGACTGGAATTGTGATTGTCTGTGCATCATTTGTTATATCAAATAAACTTATATTATTTCCTGACCAAACCGCTAACCTCATTTTTTCTTCAAATGAATGAAGTTCAATTTTAACTTTTGCAGACGCAGCTCCGTTAAAACTATATATTTCAATAGCACTTTCCGGTTTTGACCATCGCCATGTAATGTTTTCATACCTTTCTTCCTTATAAAAACCATCATTATACACTATCATAGGAGCCTTAAATTCATTTTCCATCTGATAATCCTTTATGTCAAAATAAAATATTTTTCTATTCTCTGATATAAGACTCACATATCCCAATTTTTCTTTTAAATCCTGTACGATGTGCCAATCTGCTTTCTCCAGCATTGATATATCTACATATATTCCTGAATAGCCGAGCTGCTTAGCAAAAAACAATATCTGTTCTACCGAATTTGTATCAAACTTTTCTTTATAAGCTGTGTCCGCATTCGTTCCAACTAAAGTTCCGTAACTCCATCCCAGATTTTTTGTCTGTAAAAGGAAACCCTTAGAATGATAATTACAATTTCCGATTCCCGCTATATAATTCTCTAAACCTGTAACATATGGTAATTGAAGAATATAGTCGCCATCATTTGTAAACTGTTCAATATTGGAAATAAATTTCTTATCAGCATCATACTTTTGTGCACTGATTTCATATTCTGATAATATACTCCATGATGATAAATCAATAAAATGAATAATTACCAATAATAACAATATATAAAACCACTTTTTACTTTTCTCACATAATCTCTCAAACAAAAAACAAACTGCTATAATTAGAAAAGCAAAAATATACGGAAAGACCCTGGTATAAGTTCTAATTTTATCTGTAATAAAAAATGACACAATTAACCCTATTCCACCAACTGTTCCCAGAAAAATAGTCGCAATGTTAAGACGTATATATAAATCCTGCTTTTCATCTTTATCCTTTTTAAATAAGATATAGTATATTGTATAACCTAAACCGACCAGACCAATTAGTCCTACATAATTACGTAACACCTCACCTCTTGGCAATCCTGATACACCTTTATACATTTTTGTAAATTGTGACAGAATACCACAACTGCCTCCCATCGGCAGAAATAAACTTATCGGCAGAAACCCTACCCAATATGCATCATATGGAGTTCTTGCTGCCGCATATACATTTTCACCATTCTTCAAAGAATACATAATAGCTGGTGACAAACAAATCAATATTACCAACACAATACCTATTATTATCCCTATTCCTACTACAACCGTTTTCCACCGCTTCTTAATTACAGAATCGACCAGCATTATACATAATAAAAAACAGCCAAAAAATGCATAATATATATCTGTACAGCCAATTACTACACAAATAACAATTATCTCCAGCATATTTTTCAGCCCATTTTTCCCTTCATATTTTCCAACCGCCATATTATAAAATAAAACAATAAATAATGGTATAACAAAATAAGATGCTGCCGTAAAATGTCCTAATGCACATTCTAAATGATAATGACTAAAAGCAAAAACCAATGCACAAAGATAAGAGAGCGTCTTGTTCTTCACACCTATTCTTACACACATATACATAAATGCTGCTACAGACAAAATATATGTCAAAAAAAGATATAAATTAACTGCTACTACCCAGTTATTAGTAAATAATCCGACTATTTTACACCACAAAATGTAAGTCTGCATAAGAAACGGAAAATAATATAATTCCATACCATATGGCGCACCTAAATTAGGATTTAGAAAATAAGAATTTCCATTCATTGCATTTTTTGCTATTACATCAAAAACAAAATCATCTTTCCCTCTATAAACATAGGGCTTTGTTATATCGAATTCCCACAATTTGAAGAAAACTATAAAGAATAAAACTAAAGTTACCCCCCCGATTGCCCATTTTATCATATTATTCTTTAAGTTACTTTTATCCATCTTATTCTCCTCTATACCTTTTTTTACCTCAAATATACCCGCTCACACCATCCTATTCCACTGCCACGCTATTTATCCTAAAGCTCAATTCTCTCCCTGAAGTTGCATTTTCATATTCCATGGAATCTCCTAAAAAAGAAAGTTCCGCCTCACCGTCAACAAAATCAACCGGTATTGTAATTATCTGTGTTTCATTGGTGATATTATATGAATTGATGTTATTCTCTGCCTGAACTGTCAGTTTCATATTTTCTTTATAGGAATGAAGTTCAATTTTTACAGTAGCGGTTCTATCCTCACTCAAGCTGTATATTTTAATAATACTTTCCGGTTCTGACCATCTCCATGTAATATTCTCATATCGTTCTTCTGCGTAGAAGCCATCTCCATACACCACCATCAAATCATCAGACATATTTATCTCGTAATCCCTGATATCAAAATAATACATGGTTTCATCTTCTGATACAAGACTTACATCTCCCAGTTTTTCTTGCAAATCCTGTATGATGTGCTGTCTTGATTCCTCAAGCATCGTTAAGTCTACATAAATACCCGAATATCCGACTTGCTTGGCAAAAAACAATATCTGTTCCGCCGAATCCGTATCAAATTTTTCTCTATATGCAGTATCCGCATCCGTTCCTACTAATGTTCCATAGCTCCACCCCCCCAAATTTGAGGATTGCAACAGATATCCCTTAAAATGGTAATCACAATTATCCGTAATTCCATTTATATAATTCTCTAATCCCGTGACATATGGCAATTGAAGAATATTATCTCCTTCACCTGTAAATTGCTGAATATCCACAATGAACTTCTTGTCCGCATCATACTTTGAAGCATTATCCCGATAGTCTGGCAATATACTCCATGGTGACAAATCAATGAAATGAACTACGGTCAAAATATACAATAAATAAATCCATCTTTTATTTTTTGTATACAAATTCTCAAACAAAAAACATACTGCTACTATTAAAAAAGCAAGAACATACGGAAAAACTCTGGTATATGTCCTAATTTTACTGGTGACAAGAAATGCTACTATCAATCCGACACCACCAACTGTTCCCAAAAAAATAGTTGCAAAATTCATTTTTATAAACAAATCCTGCTTCGAATCCTTCTCTCTTTTAAATAAAATATAGTACACTGTATATCCCAATCCGATAAAACCTATCAGACCCGCATAATTACATATTTGTTCCCCTGATGGCAGTCCCTGCACAGAAGTATATATATCGGTAAACATTGATAATAAATTGCAACTACCCTTCAACGGCAAAAATAAACTTACCAATTGAAACCCTACTCCATATGCTTCATATGGACTTCTTGATGCAGCATGCTCGTTTGCCCCATGTTTAAGCGAATATATAATTGAAGGAGCGAGACAAATCAATATCATCAATGTAATGCCTATGATTATACCCAGTCCTACAGCCAATGTTTTCCAATGTTTTTTAATTATTGAATCAACAAGCATGACACATATCAAAAAACAACCGAAAAACGCATAATATATGTCCGTACATCCCACTAGCACACAAATAATAATAATTTCCAATATCTTTTTAAGTGAATAACTTTCCTCATATTTCCCAGATGCCATATTATAGCACAAAACAATAATAAGAGGTATAACAAAATATGATGTTGCCGTAATATGGATCGTAGCTCTATATATATGATACTGGCTGAATGCAAATACAATCCCGCCTAAATAAGATATAACATTGTTTTTCATTCCTATTTTTCTGCACATGTAAAAAAATGTACAAACAGATAAAATATATGTCATAAAATAATATGAATTTACTGCTATAACCCAGTTGTTCGTAAATAATCCAATTATTTTACACCATACAATATAAAACTGCATAAGAAGTGGAAAATAATACAATTCCATACCATATGGTGCTCCAAGACTGGAATTAAAAAAATAAGAACCGCCATTCATAGCATTTTTTGCTATCACACCATAAAAAAAATCGTCTTTACCATTATATACATATGGCTTTGTAATATCAAATTCCCATAATTTAAAAAATATAATAAAAAATAAAATGGATATGAAACCCCACATAATATATTTCACACTATGATTTTTTAAATCAATCTTATTCATATTTACACTCCTATATATTCAACTATTTTTCCACCAGAAATTGTAAAATAAATATATCGCCCTAACTTTTTTAAAGACATTCGTTCAATACGCTGATTTTAAAATAATCTCTACAATTTCTGGTTCATTAAAAATTCGCAGTGGAACAACACTATTTCCCAGCCCCCTGCTCACAATCATGGTTGTATCCTTTTTTATATATTTGCCTTTAACATACTTAGGCAATAAGCCTTGATCCGGCGCAATTACTCCGCCTAATCCAGGTATAATCCACTGACCACCATGTGCATGTCCAGCCAAAACCAAGTTAAATCCCGACTCTACATAATATTCAAAAAATTCCGGCCGATGTGTCAACAAAATTGAGAACCTATTTTTTTCAACCTTGATTTTACTTAACTTTTGTATAAATTCATAATGTGGTGTTTTATATTTTGCCGGTATGTTTTCTCCATAAAATACATATGGATCATCAATCCCATAAACAAACATTATACTTTCTGCTCTGGTTATATTCACCCTCTCCCCATGTAATACTTTTATTTTTCTTTTTTCGATTTCTAAAATTACGTTCCTACACTCATCATGCATATACTCATGATTTCCCGTAACGTAATATACATTATATTTTTCAATAAAATCTAAAAAACCCATTATTTTCCCCCAATATTTCAAATGTAAATTATCTATAATATCTCCTGTAATTACTACCATATCTGGTTTTTCATTTTCTAAAATTCTTTCTATTCTGTCCAATTTATCAAACGGTAAATCACCATGCAGATCAGATATTTGAATTATCTTATAACCATCGAAATTTAATCCTATAGAACTATTCGCACAGATATACTGCGTTATTTTTACATTGTGGTTTTGATATAATAAATACAAAATAACAACTCCAAATATCAGCAAATATATCATTACCATTATTCCTCCCAAAATAAAAGCCAAAGAAATTTTTGTTTTCTTCAGCTCTTCCATAATTAAATCTTACTAAAATACTCAATTGTAGGCTTTAATCCTTCTCTCAATGGAATGCGTGGCTCCCAACCGTCCAATTCCTTTTTTGCCAAGGAAATATCCGGTTTTCTCTGTAAGGGATCATCGCTCGGCAATGGACAATATGTTAATATAGATTTTGAATTTGTCATTTCTAAAATGATTTCAGCCAGACTTTTAATTGTAAACTCGCTAGGGTTCCCTAAATTTATCGGTCCTAAAAAATCATCCCGGCTTGACATCATCCTAACAATGCCTTCTATAAGATCATCTACATAACAAAAACTTCTTGTTTGGGTACCATCCCCATACAAAGTAATATCTTCATCTTTTAATGCCTGTAAAATCAGATTCGATACAACCCGTCCATCATTCGGATCCATTAATGGTCCATATGTATTAAAAATGCGTATAACCTTAATTCTAGTTCCAAATTCACGATTATAATCAAAACATAATGTTTCTGCTACCCTTTTACCTTCATCATAGCAGGAACGAATTCCAATCGGATTAACATTTCCCCTATATGATTCAACCTGTGGATGAACAAATGGATCCCCATAAACCTCACTTGTAGAAAACTGCATAATTTTAGCATGATACTTTGTTGCCAACTCCAACATATTTATGATTCCAATCACACATGTTTTTGTCGTATATGTCGGATATTTCTGATAATGAGGCGGACTTGCCGGACAAGCAAGATTATAAATTTCCTCAACAGGTATATCCAATGGCTGAATAATATTATGGTTTACAAATTCGAATCGTGGATTATTGATAATGCTTTCTAAATTACTTAATCTGCCTGTATATAAATTATCCACGCAAATTACATAATTATTCTTATCCTGCAATAATCTTTTACATAAATGTGCACCAACAAAACCCGCCCCACCAGTTACAAGTATTTTTTTCATTTCCATTACCTCTAAAATTTAATTCTTCCCTACACCTATCTGATAATATTCAAATCCCATCTCATTCAACCTGCTTTCATCATATTGATTTCTTCCATCAAAAATAATCGGATTTTTAAGTCTCTTCTTAATTTCAGTAAAATCCGGTGCCTTAAATTCCTTCCACTCAGTTACCAAAATCATTGCATCAGAATCAACCAACGTGGTATATTTGCTTTCACAATACTCTACACTATTATTTCCTTTAAGATAACACTTTTTTGCTTCTTTTACAGCCTTAGGGTCATATGCCTTAACTTTTGCACCTCGCTCTGTCAACTCGTTTATTATGGTAATCGCTGCTGCTTGGCGCATATCATCTGTGTCTGGCTTAAATGCCAATCCCCATACACCAAAAGTCATTCCTGTTAAGTCTTCTCCAAATCTTGCAATTACCTTTTTCGGAATAATTTTCTTCTGCTCATCATTAACCGCTTCTACCGCATTTAATATTTTTGTTTCATATCCAAAATCTTTGCTCGTCTTAATTAACGCCTGAACATCTTTAGGGAAGCAGCTTCCCCCATATCCACATCCTGCATAAATAAAATGAAATCCAATTCTCTTATCACTGCCTATACCCATTCTGACTTTATTCACATCTGCACCGACACATTCACAGATATTTGATATCTCATTCATGAAAGAAATTTTGGTTGCTAACATCGCATTTGCAGTATATTTCGTCATTTCTGCACTTGCTATATCCATATATATAATTGTTTCAGTATTGCGTACTAATGGTAAATACAACTCTTTCATTATCTTAGCCGCTTTATCATTATCTGTACCAATGACAATCCTATCAGGTCTTGAGCAATCTGAAACCGCCGTACCTTCCTTTAAAAATTCTGGATTGGAAATCACATCAAATGTTAAATCACTTTTTCTATTATCTAATTCTTTTTGAATTTCTTCACGCACTTTCTTAGCCGTTCCAACTGGAACCGTTGATTTATCAATAATATACATATGATGAATCATATATTTGCCAATACTTTTCGCAACACCAAGCACATACTGTAAATCGGCACTTCCATCTTCCCCCATAGGTGTACCAACTGCAATAAAGCAAATGTTTGAAACCGATAACGCCTCTTCAATATCAATTGTAAATTTTAATCTTCCCGCTTCATAATTATTTTTTACCATACCTTCAAGTCCAGGTTCATAAATCGGTATTATTCCATTCTTTAAATCGCTGATTTTTTTTTCATCAACATCCACACAATACACATCATTACCATAATCTGCAAGGCATGTCCCTGTAACTAACCCAACATAGCCTGTCCCAACAACTGCTATTTTCATATTCTATATCTCCTGTTTTAATTCTTATAAATTACAAACTTTCTTATTAAAAAGTTCCAAATAAATACAATCCCTGTGGCAACAACCTTGGCACAAGTCATTAACAGATCTGACCTCATCCCCAAAACCGATACAAAAATGTACATTAACCCCATATTAAAAACAAGACCTATCGCACTAACTCCAAAAATGGCTATTATCTCTTTAAAAACTTTCCCTTTAAATGTTTTATTATCCCTAAAAGTAAATATTTTGCCTAAAACCATATTAGCCGTCGTTGAAAACACAAAAGCAAGCACAGTAGCCAACATATAGTCAAAACTTACCACCGTTGCAAATAACCAAAACATAATCCATTCAACTACTGCTGCAATACCACCAACAAAAAAATAGGAAATAAACTGCTTTAGGTTTTCCCCCGAAAGTAATTTTATCATTTTCTATATCTCCAAATACAGTAAATTGCCCTTAATCCATCCTTAAAACCTATTTTCTTTCCTTCTTCATTTGTTCTTGGATAATAAGAAATCGGCACTTCCATAACTCGAACTTTCAATCTGGCAACTTTTGCAGTGATTTCCGGCTCAAATCCAAACCTCTGTTCTTGAATATCCACTGATTGTATTATCTCACGCTTAAATGCCTTATAACATGTCTCCATGTCAGTAAGCCTCAAATGCGTAAAAATATTCGACAATTTAGTTAAGAATAAATTTGCCATTCTATTTGCAAAATATCCTTTCCTTTTTTGACCTAAAAACCTCGAACCATACACAACATCTGCCTCATTATTAAATATTGGATTTACCACCTTTGGATATTCATTAGGGTCATATTCCAAATCAGCATCCTGTATAATGACAACATCACCTGTAGCAGCCTTAAATCCCGTTCTTAATGCTGCCCCCTTACCACCATTTACATCATGGTAAATTATTTTACTTACTAATGGCTTAACCTGATTTTCAAGAATTTCTCTTGTCCCATCTTTAGACATATCATCAACAACAATGATTTCCTTATTTTCAATGGGTGATTCCAAGACCCTCTTCACTAGATTCAAAATATTATCCTTTTCATTATAACATGGTATTACAATCGATAAAACTTTTGTATTCATATTATTCTCCACATTCTATTTAATATCTTCATTATAATCTATTGACCTATTTTTGCAACCTTTTTCTCGAATTATTTATTTTCTCCCATCCCAGTTTGTATATATGGGAGACCTAATTATTACATACTCTTCATACAGATACTGAATAACATTTCTATTATCCGTATTTTTAAACTCTGCTATACATAACCCATTTTCAAATCTAAGCCATAAAACTTCTTCCCGTATAGTATTCCGTTCATTAAGAAAAACATAAGTATTCCTGTCTATACCCCCCGGCCCATGCCATTACATCTCCATCATACAATGCCTGCAATGCAAGAGAGTGTGTCGAATTAGGCACTATAGCAAAATTACACCCGTTCTCAATCATGGCATTATACTCCTGCTGCACAAGACTCTTTATTTCCTGAACAGAAATAATAACGTTCAAATTAGATGTTTTAAACTCGCTCTCTCGTCTCTTATAGTCAACATATTTTATAAATGCTGACATAAATACAGCTATTATTGCAAGTATAGAAACAATCTTTCTTACTTGCCTATTTGTTAAATACATTTCCATCTTCTTTTCAATTGATTCAAGTTTCGAGAGATATAGAGCCAATGCAATATTATACGGCACAAACAAAAACATTCTTGTAGCTGACCATAAAACACAATCATGCTCACCGACTTTTGAAAATCCCAACGTTAAAAACAATCCTCCTATTGTTGAAATAACAGTAAGAGCAGAACCAACATTATCTGTTATAATCAAAAATACAATCAAGGCAATACATAAAACCAAGAACACCCATGCATTTTCAAACAATATCAAATTAGAAAAATATGTGGTAAACTCATGTATCCTGTTGATAAACAAATCAAAATCAAAGGAAAGTTCCGGCTTTCCCCATACTAAGAATTCCGGCCTTATTTCATAGAAAAGCATACATAATTTATTAACGCCGATCCCTGCCACTATTCCGATTAATGCCCATAAATGCTGCAAAAGATTTTTCCTATTCCACAAAATACAAATCAGCACGGGTAATATAATACATATAGCTGTTTCAGACATCACGACACCAATGATTGAAAGAAATCCACCTAATATTTGTCTTCGCTTTTTATTACTTTTAATACACATTAATAATCCAGCCACTGTAAAACAGTATCCCGGCATAAATGTTCTTGGTATAGATGTCAAAACGTCCATGTCTACAGAATAGAGCAAAAGAACCAAAAGTATCATCCAACCTTGAAAATACTTCTTTTCCGTAAAACAATACCTCATTATCACTGCAAAGGGAGTAATACCAATAATAAATGAGGAAATTGGCAATGCTATGTTTAATGGGACCTTGCAAATATATATAGGAACTGCCACCAGTGATTCCAACATTGAACCATAATTCTGTCCCAGCCACATAGGCTCTCTAATCTGTCCATGGGAAAACAAAACAGTTCCAAGCCACATGACAATTTGATCTTCATCGGTATAAATAAAATTATATATGCATAAAAAGAAAATACGTCCACCCAAGTATAGACTACATCCTAGCAATAACAATAATTTTATTTTGCTCATTTTCTTAATTGATTCAATTCCTCCCATTTTCAAATTTCTCCTATTCTTTTGTTGCACAACTAAAATTTTTTATTTACTAACACCATTCAAGTATTGTCGAAAGTCACTATCCCACAATGTCTTAAATGACAAATCATGGTTTACAAAAACTGCCGGCAAATACGAAAAATATGTTGCTCCGTCTGCATCTATATATGCTTTTTTAATGCCACCACAAAATAGAAGACTCATCATTCCTGATCATATAAAAATGACTATAATTCCTACACCTAATTTTTTCGTTCCCTTGTCTTCCTTGATTTCTACCTGTTAATTCCATTTAATCCACTCATTTTCTGCCATGTTATACGCATAAACATTTGTTAATTCATAGTGTGAAATCCATACATTAATTTCATTAAAATATACATCTTTATCAAAGACATTATAAATGCCTCCCCAACCAGATGGAAAATTTCCAGAATATCCATTTATGCATTTCAAATCAAACTTTTCCGCTATGCTCCATGATAGTGTCTGAACATTGGTACTATTTGTCTCACTGCCTTCATATATAATAAACATTACTTCACAATCTTCCGGAGGCTCTTTTATTCCTGCCTCAAAATTCAACGATTCTTCTGCGCTCCAATAGGTTCCCACACCATTTTTATCATAATTGGAAATAATCACTAATAAAATTAGCAGCAAATACCATAACGTTCTCATTTTTTTCTCTTTTAAAAAAATTTCTGAGACATATGAAAGCACAAGACTCACCGGAAAAATCATAAAAAAGAAAACTCTTCCCAATGCTCTCATAGCGGTAGCTCCCGGTAATATTTTACAAAAAATCTCCCAAATCATATGACCATTAACTTGGATAAAAAGTAAATACAATATAATTGTACTAATAGAAATTGTTTTATAAAAATTATTGTAATAATCCTTTTTATTATCTTTTATCAATTTTAACAATCCAACTAAAAACAGAATAACAACAACAATGGGAAATCCCAAAATTAATTCATTATTATTATTTTTAAATATACTAATATTTTTCATCAAAGAACCCATTATTAAATTGCTCTTCGAAACAGAAAAAATATCATAAAAATGAGGAGTCCATTGTAACACATTATCTAAATCGTATCCCCCTGTTGCTTTTAATGTTGGTAAATATATTTTTAAGAAAGGAATACTAAATAAAATTATCACTAATATATAGCTAACAATTTCTATTCTGTTTTTACATAAATATGTTCTAAGCTGTAATGTCAAACTTCTTTTTTCTTTATATAAACAAAAATATGTTATAAAGTTTATTATAAAAAATAGTACAAGGAAATACGTCAGATAAAAACTTGAATATAACAACAGTAAAATATTTAAAATTGCCAAGTAACCGCTAAATATTCTTTTTTTCTTATTTTCATTAAACATATTTTCAAAATAAGACAATAAAAAAATTAATATAACCGGCAAAAGACCAATAAAACCAAATTGAACATGTCCTAAAATTGATATATACGATGCAGCACAAGAAAAACTAATCGCTCCTATTGCTGTTGCTCCTAAACTCAGTTTCAATTTTCTTTTCAACAAATAAATTATTGAAATTGTTCCAATCATATGAAAGAAGACAATAGACAGATTAAATGAACTGTACATATTAATTCCGATAGTTCTCAATACAGAAAATGGAACCGCATATCCTAACAGCATGTCAGAATATGAAATTGTACCTGCTATTGGATAAAAAGCTTTCAAATCGGCAAACGCTTCATTTCCCTTAAAAACCTCAAAATAATGTTCTAATATTAAACAGCAAAATCTTGCGTCACCCTTATCTCCATATAGTGCTTCCAATATTGTTCCATTCAAAACTTGTTCTTTAAAAAACAAAAATTCTATTCCCAAAAATAAAATAACCAGAAAAATTATATTTTTTATTGCCGCCTTTTTCATTTATATAGTCCTCTATTTCATTATGGTTTTAATAAATTTGCAGAGACTTTAATTGCATAAAGAGTTTTCTTTTATCTTCACTCTCTCCATTCGATTTCGGAGAGCTTGCACATGCCATATCGAATATTATTTCATTGTATCCTTCTTGTAGGAAAAAAGAAAAATTTATTTTCTCCTGTATTGAGCCAACATATACGATTTTTTTATTTGCTCTAATTATAAAAAAATCCTGCTCATTATTGCGAATATACCCCCCCAAACAGTTCAATACAGCTGAAACAGTATTTTTTATATCCGACCAAAACTGAATTTTTAATATCCTACCATCGCTCCAAGAAAAGGCTCCCTCATTATGAGATAATCCGGAAGTAACAAATAATTCAGCATTTCGCAACTCTGTAGAAAAATATATCCTTTTATCAACAGGAAGTTTATTTAGTCTTTTTCCGTATGAGATTCCTCCCAGAATATAATCATAATACTCCTCATATCCCTGCCATTTGCCATTTATATTGTCATTCTCATCGAACATCTCAATACAGCAAATTCTGTCCAACCCATTAAAAATCTGCTTAATTCCCCTATCTTTTATGTGATTGATAACTAAAACATTTACATTTGACGGATATTTCTTAATCGCCTCGTTTAACCGCTCCTGCTCTTTCAGTGTTGCATTTGTTCTGATAAATAAAACAGACTTGTCCTTATCATTCAAGATATGAAGCAATCTGCAAACCCTTCTCTGCAGAATTTCCTTTACCCTTGGAAATTCTTCTTCAATAGACAGTCCCACCTGAAAAATATGTTGATAAATATAATTCGTCCTCTTATCAACTACTCTCGAACACTCATCACATATACCATCTAAAACCAAATCCTCTAATCTGAAAAAATTCGTAAAACCATTTTCAAAATCAGTAATAATACTATCCATATTTTCGCTAACAAGCCAATCATATGGAAAAGAACTTTCACGCAATCCTTTTCTCTTCAATTGTGTAGCAACCTGGCATGAATGTCCGAGACTAATAATCTCATCAAAAACAATATTATTTAATTCGTCAAGCAGCATATTATCACCTCAAAAAGTAAGCTATATCTAACCTTATGTAAAAATTTTTTTCTCAATATATTCACACATCAAATGTACGGAAAACGTATGCACTTCTTGAATCCTTGGCGTATCATCGGATGGAACAACAAGCGCATAATCACACATATCCTTTATTTTCCCTCCGCCTTTACCTAAAAATCCGACCACCTTAATTTTTTTTTCCTTTGCCGCCTCAATTGCTTTAATAATATTTTCCGAATTACCGCTAGTAGAAATTGCCACAAAAACATCTCCAGCCTGTCCAATCCCTTCAATTTGTCTTGCAAATACCATATCATACCCATAATCATTACCTATGCAAGTCATAACTGACGGATCTACACACAAAGACAGAGCAGGAATACTCTTTCTTTCCATCATAAATCTACCTACAATTTCTCCCGCAAAATGCTGTGCATCAGCCGCACTCCCACCATTTCCAGCAAGTAATATTTTATTACCATTTTTAATACAGTCAACGATACACTCTGTTGCTTCTTCTACCTGCTTCATATAAACGGACTCTTTTAGCTGATTCAATAATTGAATCTTAACATTAATTAATTCGTTAATTCTATTCTGCATACATCCTCCTAAAATCGCCTTCTAAAACCTCTATAGCTGTCTTAAATACTTCTTTTTCATCAATTAATTTCATACACTTATTATTCAAACACTTTGGCTCCTCACCCGGTTGGAACTGTGGGCATGGACTACAGGCGAATTCCTTACGAATAATAATATTATCTTCCCCCACCGGATAAAACCATTCCGGACTCGGTCCAAACATTGCTATTATAGGCACTCCTGCTGTAGAAGCAACGTGCATTGGTCCGCCATCATTACACACTACCAGTCGTGCTTTTAAACAAAGTGCCGAAAGCTGCTGTAATGTCGTTTTACCACCTGCATCTATAACCTTCTCGCCGCAATATTCTTTTATATTGGCAATAACATCTTTTTCCGCATTTCCGCCAACCAAAACAATCTTATAAGTCGGATTATACATACTTAAATCTTCGCATAACCTCGTGTAATTTTCCCACGGCCACCAATTCAGGAACCAACCACCCCCAGGACATATAACAACTACCTTATCAAAACAGGTAACATTATTGTCCTGTAAAAACCTGTCTGCCCACTCTAAGTCCGCCTCATCAGGAAACAATTCCGTTTTTATTCTAAATGGCCGTACAACATCTATTAATTCTAAAAACGCAAAGTTCTTATCTGCTGCATGAACGGTTCCCGGATTTGGAATTGAATAATCCAAAAGCTCCGGATATGGAGAATCAGAAGAAAACGCAATATTAAATTTCGCCCCTGTCATTTTCTGAATAATCACATTTTCATGGTCTTCCCTAAGACTGATAGAGACATCAAACTGCTGCCTCCTCACCTCCAGCAGCGTATTAAAATCAACCAATTTCGTAAATATGGTATTATCCTTACTGCGGTCAAACATATCCGGATTATAAACAAAAACTTCATCCACATAAGGATTTTTTAAGAGAACCAATTTGCCCTTTGAACTACACAATACCCCCAGCCGGCAGTTCGGATACTTTTCTTTCACAGCCTGAAATACCGGTGTAGCCAATATCATATCTCCAATATGGTCCAATTTTACAAATAATATAGAGTTGATTTCAAAATCTTTCATAACAACATTCCAATCTGCTCTGCAACATATTCTATTGAATTATCATCTATGCATACTGCATTATTATCTTTATCGTAGTAACTTTTAATATCTAATACCTTTATATCATCATTTTCGGATACTATATCAAAATAGACATCGTTTACCGCTAGCTCTTTTATTTGTGCCTTTACCATATGATAGATTGGAGAGGAAACGTTCGCAGCGGCAGTAAAATATAATTTCACCCTGGGATTAATATATAATTTCACATACTTATAAATCATTAACAGTTCCACAAATTTATTCTTAAAATCCATTCTGTCGCTACATCTCAAAATAAACTCCCTGTCATCGTCCATAACATTTCGTGTAATGTACAATACTTTCTCCTCAGGGCTTATATTATTATCGCAAATCTGAAGAAATGATTTGATTTTACGTTTTCTTTCAAGAACACGTTTTTTTATATCTTCCGATTCCAATTTTATCAATGCAGCTTCGTCGCACCCCGATGCATTATATATCATTTTTAAAATCTGCATGGAATTGTTATTCTTATCAATATACTCAAGAATCGCCAGTAACTCTTTCTCATCTGAATAAATTAGACCCATCCCGTTTATTTTACACATTTCAGCAAGTACTTTACATCTTTCATTTACCAGACAGATTATCCCTTTATGCAAATATTCAATAAGTACATTGTTATTCAACTGTCTCTCATCATCAACAATAATAACTCTTGAACGGTGAATATATGAATTATCGCAGTTTGCAAAACCTATATTGATTATATCACTACAATCCAAATAATCAATTACTGGAAGTCCTGAAACCACTAACTTTAATTTCTTTGTGTTCCGATTATTAAAATTTCTTACAACAGTAATAATCTTTTTTAAAGATTCTTCATTATATGAATTACATACATACGCTACATATTTTTTTGCTATACCATTCGTCATATACGTTCCCCATGATTTTTATTTTTCGCAGCATTTTTCAAAAAAATCAATATATTTTTTCACAATAACATCCCACGCAAAATTTTGCAAAACATACTGTCTGCCATTCTGTCCCATTGCAAAAGATACATCTCTATGTTCAAGCATATAACTTGTACATTTTTCAAATTCTGCATAGCTGTTAAAATATAAGCCCCCATTAGACTCTATTACAAACTTTTTGGTTACATCACATCCTCCGTATACTAGTACCGGACGCTCACAAAGCCAACTTTCCATAATAATAAGAGAAAAACTTTCAAACTTTGACGGATTACATAAATAAACAGATGATGCCATCGCATCATATTTATCCTGAATCGGAATATAACCCAAATCAATTATTTCATTTTTTGCTGTTTCAGGTATCGTAATACTTCCACCCCCAATTAATACCAGTTTTAAATTTGTTTTATTTCTTATTATATATCTTTGGAAATATTCCAGAAGTGTATGCACATTTTTTCCGACATCTTTTCTTCCTGCGTAGATAATAAACGGTTCATAGATTCCATATTTTTTTCTAAACCGTTCACTGTCATATGTCAATTCCGTATCCACTCCCTCGCCAAGATTAGATACCGTTACCGCAGATAAATCATATATCTTATGAGCAAGCTCGTATTCAGCCTTAGAATGAAGAATCATACCTTTTACTTTTGAAAAACGCGCTTTAAAGCTGGTCATGTACGCATAACTTTCATCATGCAGACATGGAATAAGGACGGCTTTTTCCAAACAACGTTCTAAACCGTAATATGTGGTTCCAAACATATATGGAATAAATACAAATAACGCATATTCCGGTTTATGGCGCTCAATATATTCATACATATCCGGACTATTTACCATTTCCCGTAAAAAAATTTCCTCTTCCTGTAATGAAACCGGAATTCCATTCATAAACTTATAATTTATTGCATCAAAAGTTTCTGTATCTCTCTTGCGAACCTTAAATCTCCTTACATTGATACCTTTTACATTTTCAATTCCCTCAGGGTAATAATCTACATTCCAGTCACTGCCAAATTTCTCCACACAGGTAGCAATAATTTCAAGTTCTATACCACTGTCCGCTAAATGCTGTGTCAAGCCTCTAAGTTCCATTTCCGCGCCGCCGGGAATATTATCTGCATACCAGGGAATTACAAAACCTATTTTTTTCATTTATTATCCACATCCATTTCATCGATAAATCCCATCAATAAAGATTCAAATTTATCGCTCATAATATCATATTGTAATTTTTCCAAAATTCTGTTTTGATTGTTCAGTATCTTCTGTTTTAAAGCATTATCTGATAAAATGGTTTCAATCAAGAGAGCAATTTCTTTTTCATTTTTATTTTTTACTAAAATTCCACCATCGGATAAAGTATCAGGTACCGCACAGGAATCATATGCAATAATCGGCACTTTAAACTTCATAGCCTCAACCAACGGTACACAAAAACCTTCATGTTCACTCATACATATAAATATATCTGCCAATTTATAATACGCCAGAATCTGATTAAATTTAATATGCCCCGGAAAAATAACATCATCTACATCCAATTCTTGAATATATCGATCCAAACGCTTTTTGTAGTTTTCCATCCCTTCATAATTCCCCACGAAAATCAACCGAGACTTTTGATTAACCATCTTTTTATAAAAGTTGTAAATTCTTATTATATCTTCGTGCTTCTTATTAGGTACTATGCGCCCTACAAATAATATATTTACATAATCATCATTATATTTTACGATAGTCGCTATATCTGCTTTCTTCTCATAATCTTCAAATGGAATAACTACTGGTAAAACGTCAATTTTACATCGGTATCCCATTCTTATTAAATCATTTTTATTAAATTCAGAAACAGCAATTGCGTATTCTGCTACATCTGCTAATTTCCTTGTTTGTGCTAATCCTACTTCCGATAACTTAAAAGATGCCATATTATACTGTGAGAAAAAGTATGGCGGCGTTATATTATGATATCTTATTATCAAATGACATTTAAGATGTCTAATTTTCTCATTTAAGTCCGTCCCCACAGATTCATGGAATATCATAATATCTTCTGCTGTTAATTCACATAGATTATCATAGCGCTCTGCCGTTCCACTTGGTAATCTTCCATCTATGTTCTCAGCATAAATCTGCGTTTCAAATCCCAATTTTGTTATTACTTTTTTTAAATTTATTACATCATTACTAACTGCATCACCAAATGAAATTGTTGCCAGTGCCTGAATTATTTTCATAAGTATACCTCTCCATCCAGCTAGCTGCCTTTTCTAATTTTTTTGAGTTTCATACAGATAATCTATCTGCTTCTTCATATCTTGAAGTTCTTTCCTAAGATATCTGTTTTGACGTTCATATACATCTAAACGTTTAATACATTCTTTATTAAAGCGCATATTCAATTCCTGAATATCCAGTTCCAGTTTATTGTTAATTTCATTTTGGCGGTTAACCGCAATTTCCATGTCCCGTACAAAATTTCCGATTTCATTTAATGCTCTCACAGAATTCGCATTATAATCATTCTGTCTTGCAACAGTAATTTTAAAATAAAATCTAATTAATTTTACTACTATTTTCCTAATAACCGTTGCAAAAAAATTTCCTTTTGGAATAGGAATAATAAAATCTACATTACAAAACTTATTCGCATTCGAAAGTTCATCCCAAAAACTATCCCATTTAAAATAAATTCTTTCATTTACTTTGGGCATATCCCATTCTTTTTTAACCGTAGATATATCCTCGAAATCAAGCGTCTCTAAATCATCAATTAAACTGGCCTGCTGCTTTATTTCCTTCATGATTTCTTCCACATCAACATTTAATTTACTCATATATTGTCTCCTTGTAGGTTTAACGTTTTGCTATTATTGCATAATCCTGACTTCCAAACAAAGTATCCTCTACCACGTGCATACTTTTATTAAACTCATCCAGATTATCTGCTCCTTTCACTTTTAAATCCGGTATCTTAACCGGGTATCTGCTATTTTCTGTAAACAATATCTCCACATCTTTAAACCCAGCCTTTTCGACAATATATTTTAACGTTAAAGGATGAACAGGTTTAAGGTGAGATGGATCCATATAAAACGAATGTGTAAAAATAGCTAAGGACATAGGATTTGGTGTCTCCAGAATCATACATCCCCCCTCTTTCATCTTCTTGTATGCTAATGTACATAACTCAATGATACTTTCTACTGGGATATGCTCGATTAACTGTCCGGCAAATAAGCCATCTATCTCTTTTTGTTGTCTCAAATACTCTAAGGCATCCTGCTGTATAACCTCCATGCCTTTATTTCTGCAAAGTTCTACAAATTCATCATATATCTCAACTCCAACTGCATTAATATCATTTTCTTTAAGCAGTTCTAAAAACTCTCCTCTCCCGGAGCCCAAATCAACAACACGACGGCACCCCTCAAAATAGGGAATATACTTCTCTTGAATTTTCTTAATTTGCGCCCTTGATCCCCTAAATGTATTTTCAAAATCAAAATAATCAATACTGTAAGGGATATTTCTTTTATCTAACACAGTGGTTGTCTGTTCTTCCTGTATGGTTTCTTCCTGCGATACTATTATTGGATTATCAATCCGTTTTTTATATATAGAAAACTTTGTCTCTAAATTTTCTAATCTAGAAATAATATTTTCAAGTTCTGCATTATTATTTCTTAAATTAATTTCCATATTATCTAAATCAATAATTCTCCTAACAGCACTTTCTATCTGAGCATTATTGTTTCGCAAATTAATTTCCATATTGTCTAAATCACTGATTCTCTTAACAACATTTTCCATCTGAGCATTATTGTTTCTTAAATTAATTTCTACATTATCCAGGTCGCTTAATCTTTTACTGATTTCATCTATTCTTTCGAAATTTCTATGAATATTGCATTCATTTTCTTTTATTTCCTCTAAACAACTTTCAACAGCATCCTGATTATCTTGCAAGCCTTTATTTATACTCATAAAACGTTGTAAATAAGTTGTAAGTTCTTCTACAATCTGCCTATAAGAATCTATCACTCCTACAATTTTTACATTCTGCTGTTCTAATTCCTGTTTAATCTCTCCATTTAATTGTTTTATACTCTGCTCTATTCGGTCATCTCTCTTATCTAATTCCTCCTGAATAATGCTTATAATTTTCTCATTAAGACCACCATTCATTCACTAACCCTCTTTCCTAAACACCCACTCATGGTTCATTCTTGCCACCCCGACATCCGGTATAGGAGAGTACATTTCAAATGTACAAACCTCCCTAAAATAATCAACCGGAATTCCATTATCGCACTCAATTGCTACATCCAGCGTATATTTGCCCGCAATCAAATTCAACTGCGAGATATCACAAATAGTAATACCTCCGTTCTCCAAGTCATACTCATCCAATTTATCCACACGGGTATTCGTTCCATAACATTGTACACCATCTATTCGAAAAATTCCAATTCCAAAAACTGCATTAACAACTTTTTCATTTACCTTATAATCAACCCGTATCTGAACCTTTTCTCCGGTTGCAAACACCATTTTTTCATTTCCGTCTTTATCAAGCATGGAAACTCTTTCTATTTGTGCTTTTTTATTGCCCCAGCGTTTCTTCGATTCTTTTTCCGGTTGCCCGGTATCAGCAGTCTGATTCACTGGTTCCGCAACATCATCAATCAAAATATCTTTTTCTGCAGATGTATCCGGTTCCACAGCAGGACTTTCCGATTCTTTAGGCACTGCCTGCATTTGTTCTTCTTTTTTATTTTTTTCTTCCTGTCTGGCTCTTTCCCTCTCCGCTACTTCCTGCTGCTTTTGCCCCATATAATCCATATAATCCATATGGACCCTTCTTGGTTCCCCTTCTTCTCTGATTTCACCATTATGAATCCAGATCGATCTGTCACAAATCTGCTCAATCTGCCCAAGTGAATGGGATACTATTACAATTGTTGTTCCTTCAGCTTTGATTTTCCTCAGACGGTTAAAACATTTTGCCTGAAATGCTGCATCACCAACCGCCAGAATTTCATCTATCATAAGAATATCTGCATCAACATTAATCGCAACGGAAAATGCCAGACGCATATACATACCGGACGAGTATGTACGAACCGGATTATCAATAAATTCTTCCAATTCGGAAAATGCGATGATATCATCAATTCTGGCATTAATTTCTTTCTTTGTCAAACCAAATATTGCCGCGTTGGTGTATATATTCTCTCTTCCACTCATATCCGGATGAAAACCGGCCCCAAGTTCGATTAAGCTTGACACCCTTCCGGTCATTTCGATAGAACCACTATCCGGATAAATGATTCTCGTAAGAAGTTTTAAAGTCGTACTCTTGCCACACCCGTTATGTCCAATCAGCCCAATCGCTTCCCCCTTCTTCACATCAAAACTGATATCGTTGAGAACCTTGCGCTCCTCATACCGGTTCCTGTTCTTGAAGAGCAGACGCTCCTTTAACTGGCTTCCTTTATCGTAATATACTTTAAACTTTTTTGTGATGTTTTTTACTTCTATCGCATTACCCTGTTGCATCAATACAGCCTCGCTTCCAGCCGCCGTTTCCTATAACTCTCCGGCAACTTCCTTAAAATAACTCATATACCTGTCTATTATAACATCCCAGGCAAAGTTTTCCAATACAAACCTTCGCCCGCTCTTTCCCATAGCGTCCGCCATCTCGGGATTTTCCAGCAAATAATTCACCGTTCCCTCAAACTCAAAATAATTGTCGAAATACAATCCGCCGCCGGACGTCTTCGCAAAATGCTTTGTAACATTACATTGATTATGCACCAAAACCGGCCGTTCGCAAATCCAACTCTCCATAATTACCAAAGAAAAGCTCTCGTTTTTGGACGGCTGGCACAAAACCTGCGCCGCTGCATAAGCGTCAAATTTATCCTGCACGTCTACGAATCCCAAATCAATAACGTCTTTTTGAATGTCTTTCGGAATTTTGATTTCGCCGCCGCCGATTAATACCAGCTTCAAATCATTATCGTTTCTGTACTTATATTCATGAAAATTATTTATCAGCGTGTAAATATTTTTGCCCACATCTTTTCTGCCTGCATAGAGTATAAACGGTTCACTGATTTTATATTTCTCACGGAAACGGGAAGCATCATACGTATATTCCGTATATACGCCTTCCCCCAGAACTTTCGCGTTCACATGTTCAAGGTCATACACGCGTTCTGCAAGGTCCGCTTCCGGCTGCGCGTGAAAAATCATTCCCGCTGCTTTGGAGAATTCTTTTTTAAAGCATTCCATATAAACATAACTTTCATCATGAAAACACGGTATCAAAACTGCTTTATCATAACATTCCTGCATCCCGTAATATGTCGTTCCGAACATATATGGAATAAAAACGAAAAGGCTGTACTCATCTTTATGTTCCCTGATATAACGGTATAAATCAGGGCTGTTTACCATCTCCTGCGTAAAAATTCTTTCCTCATCGGCAGAAAGAGGAAGTCTGTTATCCATCAGCTTGATGTTGACGGCGTTAAAGGCAGCGTCGTCACGCTCACGCACCTTAAACCGCCTTACGGTAATTCCCTTTTCAACTGTCGTTCCTGCTCTATGATAATTACAGCTCCAATTTGAATTAAATGTATGAACGCAGGTTGATAAAATTTCAATGGGAACGCCGGCTTCATGCAAATGAAGCGTAAGCCCCTTTAATTCAGCCTCCGCGCCGCCCGGTATATCAAAACCGAACCACGGAATCACAAAACCTATTTTTTTCATTCACACTACCCCTATTCTTTTCAAACAAAACCGCTCTCCGGTTTTATCTCTACTTATTAATAAAGCGTTCCATCGCGTCAAGGAACTGTTTCTGAATCTTTTTATTGTCAAAATCCTTCAACCGAATCTGCTGATTTCTGATTACGGTATTTCTTAATTCTTTATCCGTAACAATGCGGTGAATCATCTCCGCCGCTACCATCGGGTGGTTGTCGGAAAGCAGTATGCCGCTCCCTCCAAGCGTTCCCGCTATTGCTGACGTATCCCTTGCAAGAACCGGTATATCAAAATACATCGCCTCAACAAGCGGCACACAAAAGCCCTCGTGTTCGCTCATACTTAAAAACACATCCGCTACCCGGTAATATGCCAGTATATCGTTAAACTTGGACATTCCCGAAAAATACACTCTTCCTTCCAGTCCAAGCTCCTGCGCGTATTTTTCCAGCCTGTCCTTATACCGCTCCATTCCCACATAAGAGCCTGCGAGAATCAACCGTGAATCTTTATTAATGTAGCGATTATAATAATAAAATGATGTTATCAGGTCTTCCTGCTTTTTATTGGGAACAATACGCCCGGTAAAGAGAATATTTGTCTTTCCGTCCGAAAACGCTTTTACCGTCTTTTTATTCGGTTCTTTGGCGTAATCCTCGAACGGAATCAATATCGGCAGCACTTCAATATCACACTGATAACCATACCCGATTAATTCCTGTTTGTTATACTCCGAATCCGCAAAACAAAAATCCGCCGCAGTTCTCATTAATCTGGCCGCCCGGATGCCCTGACGGCAGTTTTCGTAACCGTCCCTGTTATACCCGTCAAAGTATTTCGCCGGCGTAACGTTATGATACATGATAATCTTCCTGCACGGATAGTTCTCTAAACTATAATTCATCTTATGCCCCGTCGAAAGATGATAGAGTATAATGTCGTCATCCTCCACCTTCGGCATCATGTCATATCGTTTCGCAGTACCTTTCGGCAGTCGTGCATCCACCACGTCCGCATATATTTCCGTCTCGTACCCCGCCTCAATCAACGCATTCTTTAGTGCTCTCGTATCATTTCCCACGGCATCGCCAAACGCAATAACCGGAAGAAGCTGAAAAATCCGCATACTAGTTCTCCTTACTCTGTTCTGTTAACTGCTGCCCGCAGGTTTTTGACAGCCTTTCCACCTGCTCTTCCAATTCTTTAATCCGCGCGTCCTGGTTTTCGGCAAACTTAGAAAAGACCTGCGCCATGGCGCAAACTGTATAATGATTATACCGGTTCTGGTCCTCCACAATCGGCTCCACATACCATTTAATACATTTGCGGATGACTTTTTTGATAAACGTCTTAACCGGATTCCCGCCAAGCGGTCTCCAGCACGCCACATTCTTCACATCATCCATCTTCACAATCCATGAACTCAGCTCATCAATCTGAAACATCTCGCCAAGAAGCAATGTTCCTTCTTTACCCTGTACTTCGACCTCGGCAAATTTAAGGTCCGTTTCTTCATAACCGCGTTCTTCTATATTTTTACGAATATCCGCCATGATTGCTTCTATGTCAATCTTTATCATTTCTTCCGCCATCTTATCGCTCCTTTAAACTCTTATAACTCTTCCGCAAATCCTCTCTGCAGTCGTGAAAAAACAATTTCACCCACTACAAGAATTACAATTCCAAGCACCAGTGCCTCCGTCAAAGTGCTGACCTTCGGTATCTGTTTATAATACAAAATATCCCGGTAAGCGTCAATTACCGGCGTCATCGGATTCAGCCGCCAAATCGGCATAAGCTGCGCCGGAACCTGCGCTGCAGAGTACATTACCGGCGTCAGAAACTGCCACGCCATGGAAATAATATTCAAAATGTATGCCAAATCCCTGAAATAAACCGTCAACGCAGAAGATAACAGCGCAATCCCCAGCGCAAGAACATATTCTACAGCCATAATTAACGGAAGGTACAAAATCGCCGCAAAATTAAACCCATAGCCCGTTACCAGCAGAACCGCAAATACTACCAGAAAACTTAAAACCATATTCACAAACGAACTGGTTATGTAAGCCATCGGAAGCACTTCTCTTGGAAAATATATTTTTTTGACCATGTCGCCGGAACCGAGAATGCTTGTGGAACCGCCTGTCAGCGCCGAACTGAAAAAAATCCAAGGCACAAGCGCCACAAAAAGGAACAGATAATACTGCTCAATCCCGTTTCTCATAATAACAGAAAACACAATAGTATAAACCATTAACTGCAGAAGCGGATTAATAAACGTCCACATAAATCCCAGCACAGATCCCTTATATCTGCCTCGCAAATCTTTTCTCACCAGACTGAATATCATTTGTCTGTAATTATATATTTCTTTAAAAATACGATTCATCTCAACTCGTTTCTCCCATCAATCAAACTGCAAACCTGCGTTAAAATCGTCTGCCAGCTATAGTATTCGTCAACATATCGCTTTCCGTTTTTTCCCATATCGCGTCGATACGCGTCATCCCTCATCAGCGCGTCCAGTTTTTGAACAAATTCGTCACATGTTTGATATGTGCATCCCGCGCCGCTTTTCTCGCAATGTGCCGTAAGCACTGCGCTTTTTCCATTGACAAGAACGGGAATCCCCAGCGCCATCGCTTCTAAAACGGATATTGACAAGCTCTCATGCTCGGACGGCAAAATCAATGCAGAAGCCCCCGCAATTGCATTATACTTGTCCTCTTCACTGACAAATCCTGTTGTAATTATATCATCATCAACGGGATTTTTCATTGTAATCTTTCCCATCAGCACTAATTTCAGTGAATTTTTATTTTTTCGGACGTATTCCTTATAATACTCCAGAAGCTGTCCGCATCCTTTTCCTTCCTCAATTCTTCCCACATAAATAATATAATCGCCTTCTATTTGATATTGTTGCCGAAATTTTTGAGGTTTTACAATTTGTGGTACATCTATTCCCATCCCGGCAACAATATTTCTGACGGACGTATTCTTAAATGTCTGTTCGACAAATTCTTTTTCTTCTTCCGTCAGATAGATAATTCCGTCTGCTTCTTGAAACATATCCCAATATATATTCATATAAATATACTCTTCGTCATGCGCCGTAGGAATCAGAATTTTCCTGCCCTGTGCCGCTTTCATTCCATGTACGGTCAGATAATACAGATAGGTGACAAATATAAAACAGTCATATTTCTCCGAATTATCCCTGATATAGTCGATACAATCCGGAGAATACGGTCCCTGAGCGGCAACCCACTGTTTTTCCGTCAGTCTGCCTGCCGGCGGGATATAATGCCGCATACGGTTGAGCCATAAAAACCCCATCTGCTTCCGGGTCTTTTGCACCGGAAATCTGCGTACTTTGATTCCCTCAACCATACATTCGCCGGGCTCATAATAATTTTCCCATGTCTCATAATCTTTCGCGCATGTTGTAATAACTTCAATATTATAAAACGGCGCCAGATGTTCTGCCAGCATCCGCGTATAATACTCCGAACCGCCGTTTACTTCTGTTCCGTAACGCTGATTGACAAGCGCAAGCCTCTTCTTTTCCATGTCCTATTCCTTTATAGAATTATCTGCCTTCATATATCCGCGCAACTCTGTCCGCCACAATATTCTTTGCCTTGTCCATACTGAGAACTGTTTTGATATGCGCCTTTGCCTTTCCCGCCAGTTCGCTTCTGAACACGGGATTCTCATAATATTCCCTCATATATCCGGCAGCCTGCGAAATATCCGGGTCCGCCCAGCGGTTCCCTGCCTTATACGGTCCGATATCTTTTTCTATTTCAATCAGTTTGTAATCCACCATACACGCCGCATCGCGGTTCATAAACTCCGTATTCGCAGACCAGTTAGTAGCGATTACAGGCGTTCCTACATGCATCGCCTCCGCCATCACCAGCCCGAATCCTTCCGCCCGGTGAAGCGATACATATACATCCACACATTGAATCAGACTGTTGACCTGAACTTTCGAAAGCGTCTCCGTCAAAATATACACATTGTTATATCCATCCAGTTCTCTGTGGATGTATGCAATATCATCCTCTTTGTATTCATTAATTTTAACTACAATTCCTACGTCATCCTTTTCCTTTGGAAACGCTTTTTTATAAGCCTTTAAAACAGACTTCGGATTCTTTCTCTCGCTGATGCTTTCACTGTCAAACATCATCAAAAATAAAAACTTATCCGCCGGAAGCTGAAAATACTCTCTGTCATACTGCTCGTCCACCGGCGCCGTCACACAATACGGCACTGTGATTACCGGTTTATCAGTATATTTTCGGATGCATGTGCTGATAAATTCGGCGGGTGTCCATATTTCGTCAAACAAGTCGATACATCCGCGCCATTCTGCCGGAAATTCTTCCAGCTCCCAGAGCCAGAACGCAATGTTATACTTTCCGTCAAAAACCTGACGCCCCATATCCATAAACGCGGTCGTACATTCATGTGCGTTTATATGAAAAATATTGATGTTATACGGGGTATCATTACCGATATATTTATCATATTCTGTACAATTCATGCTATAACGGGAAGACGTATAGTAATTCTTAACCGTCATAGGAATCCCCGATGCCAGAATGATATCCGCTACAAGGCGGCAGCTTTGTCCGAGTCCCGAATCGCCCCGGATATTTCCAATGAGATTGATACCGTCAGGATATCGTTTTCTGTCCATCGGTTCTATATTTAAGTCCCTGAACTTGTCCGTATTTTTCTTTAGAAGCCGCGCCTTATGCCGCTGCAGCGCTTCTAACGGAATAATCTTCACCAAAAGCGGTTTCAGTCTGGATGCCGTTTTCAAAATAACATTCGATAAATTCATGCTATTCTACCTTTACCTTAACCCTGATGCTCGTGTCCTCGTGTTGGGCAAACCATGTCACAAACTCCTGAATGACATCTATCTCGACGATATACTCGCCCGGTTCCAGGTTCATGCGCAGTTCCACATTCGCTTTATCATGCGATAAAAGCTGATGCAAAAAAGAAGAACGCATTCCGTCATAATTTAACAGATTCCCCTGCGCGTCATAAAGATGGTATGCCAGATATATCTTATATTCATCGGAAGAGCTGAGCACACGGTTCGCTTTATTATCCACCGTTACCGGAATAACATATTCTTTTTGCTCATTTGCCGTAAAAACATACGATTCCGAATCCGTACTAAGCTTTACAAGATAATCGGACTGCACCGAACTGATATAGATAAGTAATGCTGTATATACGATAAAACCTGCGACAGCTAAAATAATTTTCCAATTTTTCTTCATCGGCATTCTCCACTTCCATTATTCTACTCGTTTCATTCTATCACACATTCTCCAAAACATCTACAATTTCCTTACCGAGACGTCCCGGTAAATATCGTTCCATAACCTCATCATACGCCTTTTTATCAATGTCTATACAAAAATCAGACATCCTCTGGCTCAAGTCGTCAACCTGCGCCCCCCGGTTTCCCTCCAAAGAAAAATATTGCGCGCAGTTTGCGGCTATTTCTTTAAAAATACTTAAATCACTGGTTATCACCGGTTTATAATAGTTCATCGCCTCGAGTACACAAATTCCAAACCCTTCGGCTCTGGACGGAAATATGAAACATGTGCATTTTTGATATAACGTCTGCTTGTCCGCGTCACTCACATAACCGTAATACGTCACATCGTCATATACTTTTGTTATCTGCGCAATTCTATTGTCTATATCCGTCTCCCGGCGCTTTCCTGCAAGTATTAACGCTTTTTGTCCGCCGTTTTTACGATATTGTTCAAAAGCGTCCAGAAGAAGGTCCACGCCTTTTCGTTTCTCCATATTGCCTACATACAAAAAATATTCTTTATCCAAAATATTTTTTTCAATAACGCTTTCCCCTGCCTGTACCGGTTCTGCCGCCGTTCTTGGAACTATCACATATTGTATGCAGTTCCTTTTTTTCGCGGCTGACGGATAAAATCGTTCCGTCTCCCTTTTGGTCTCCTGGGAATCATACAATATCATATCTGTATTTTTTAAAGTCTTTGCCAGCATAAACCGAAAATACAATCCGTACTTCCATCCAAAATACTGTACATGTGTAACCGGAAACATATCGTGAATCGTAATCATTATTTTCCCCTGATAACCGGACAGTTTATGCGGAATCAGTACATTCGGCTCCCAGAAAAGGTCCGGCTTTACTTTCACAAGCTGCTCTTTCACAAACTCAAAATACTTTAATACCTGAGCACTGCGGTATGTGCTCACGCCATATTGTATGATTTCTACGCCCTCTTCTTTGAGAAATGACATTTCCTCACTCTTTGCAACATCCGTCAGCAATATAATCTGATGCCTGGATTTTATCAATTCTTTAATATAATTAAATGCATATATGCCGATTCCGCTTGGTTTGCTCCCTAACGTCCTGGCATCTATCACAATCCTCATTTCCTCAAAACCCTTTCGTAGAATTTTTTCCGCAACCGGTTTGGTATCAGCGCAATCAAGGTATGTCCGCCTGCTGTTATTACAAAATCAACCAGTCCGGCATATCCATGCCGGAACATATACCAGCGGAATTTGATAATCTGTTTTGCGTATCTGATTCCGCCGCGTCTTTCATACATTGCTTCTCCCGAACGCATATATACAACAGGTTCCTGAATATTATACCCCACGCACCCCAGCGACAGCATCCTAAGCCACAAAAAATAATCTTCAAACAGCCAAAAATCCTCGTAACCGCCTGCCGCCATGACGCTCTCTTTCTTATACATCACCGCCGGATGATTAAAAGGATTTCTCCGTCTGGCAAATCTGCGGATTGTCTCCTGCTGCTGCGGGAGCGTTCTCCTTGCCAGTTCCTGATTGATATTTTCAGTAAATTCAACGACTGTTCCGCTTATAATATCCACGTTTTCCCGTTCCATTACCGAAAGCTGTTTCTCCATTCTGTCCGAAAAAGCAATATCGTCGCTGTCCATTCTGGCAACAATCTCATTAGAACAATGACGCAGTCCTTCATTCAATGCCATTCCCAGTCCCCTGTTTGTTTCTAAGCGTACTATCTTAAACAGTTCCGGGAGTTTCGTGGCATACTCCTCAAGAACCTTCTCTAGTTGTTGTGTCAACGGTCCGTCACAGACAATAACAAACTCGTCTGTTTTTACCGTCTGCGCGAGAATACTTTTGATGCTCTGCCTGAGATATTCCGGTTTTTCTTTCTCATATACCGACATTAACACGGAGTACTTATTCATTACCACTCTACCTTCTTCACTTCGTCTACACGGCTGTCGGGAATAATTTTATTTTCATCGAACCCTTCCGTATTTTCTTTCTGAAATAATACTTTAAATGTCCCAAGAATAATTTTGATATCCAGAAAAACGGAGTAATTCTCAATATAGGTCAAATCAAGCTTCAACTTGTCATACGGCGACGTATTATACTTTCCGTAAACCTGCGCGTATCCGGTAAGCCCCGCTTTCACCTTCAGACGGAAATTAAATTCCGGAATTTTCTCCGAATACAGCTCCGCAATTTCCGGACGCTCCGGCCGTGGTCCCACAAAAGACATATCGCCTTTAAATACATTGATTATCTGCGGAAGCTCGTCAAAGTGAATTCTTCGAAGAAATTTTCCTACCGGTGTAATCCTGTCGTCATTTTTTGCCGCCAGCTTTACCCCGTCCGTCTCCGAATCTATTCTCATACTGCGAAACTTAATCATCCGAAATTGTTTACCGTCTCTTGTTAACCGGTTCTGGTAATAGAATACCGGACCGCCGTCATATAATTTAATGGCAGCAGCGACCACCAGCATGAACGGCAGCAGCACCACCAGCATTATCAGAGATATCACAACGTCCATACCCCTTTTTATAAAGAGCTGGTCTGCCGACAACCCTTGATTTCTTGACACAAGAAGCGGAGAATCAAATAAATAAATTCCTTCCGCGCCTGTGATAATAATGTCTGACAGTTTTGGCGTCACATAGGTTCGTATCGAATAATAAAAACAATGCTTTAAAATATCGTTTCTGATACTCGAACGAATATCACACAACACGACCGCGTCATATTCATGGATTCTGTTAAATACTGCCCTGCTTCCCTTTGAAACATTAATTGCTTCACAAACGTGGTATTTATCAGGACGCTCATTTATCTTATCAATAATCTCCTTAGGAGAACGCTCGTCAAACACCACCAGAAGCCGCCTTGGCGGAAACAGCCTCGCAAACAGGAATCTGCTGATAAATACCCACGGAAAAACTATCATTAATTCAACAAACGTCAGCGCAAAAACCGGCAGCGGGCTCACATAGTCTCTGTGAATCGCGCATATTTCAATATACACAACCACATTCGCGCATAAAATAGACAAAACCTGCGATAAATAGACCTCCGAGATTCTCAGATAACCTACCTTGTATCCTCCGAACGCTCTTGTAAAGAAAAATAGAATTAATATATAGATACCAATAACTGCCCAGTGCCCTCTTCGATAAAAAAGGTCTTCCCCAAACGCACTCTTACTATAGTACTGATACCAGATAAAGGCAAACGCCAGTGTTTCAAAGCCAATCAGGATGATTCTGGCGGCAAAATTTATCAGTCTCTTATATCTATCTCTTGAATTCATTTTTTCTCTCCGTTTACAATAAATGGATAAACTAAATCTATAATATTATAGGGCAGGTATACCCGAACGTCAAGTTATTATCCGTTTATTATTGCCAAAACATGCCATATCTATGTATATTTTCCAATCTAATATTACCCTCACGCCCATAATGTTTTACAAGAACAATTTGTTCCATTTTGTGACAGAACATACTGTTCCATATTAAAATAAAGAGGGTGGTACATATGGCATTTAGAAGAATCCGGGATTTAAGAGAAGACGCTGACCTTACCCAGACAGAATTAAGCAAGCATTTGAATCTAACCAAGCGCTCTTATTCTCATTATGAAAACGGGACAAGAAATATTACACCAGACGTCATCATATCCATAGCAGATTTTTATGATGTAAGTATTGATTATCTTTTCGAACGAACAGATAACAAAAAAGTGAACCGGTAAGACAAAAGAGGACATTCCCGCACAGTAAAATGTGTGGGGAATGCCCTTTTTTGCTTAATGAAATGCCAATACGTTTACAGCCTGTTCATCAATAAAAGCCATCAAAACATCCAATGCCAAATAACCTCTGAACCGGTATATCAAATCCCTATAGTCTTTTCCGGCAATCAATTTGATACCTTGGCAGTCTCCTGCCTTGTCGGAAAAAGGTTCAAAAAAATCCGAATAATCTCGGAACAAAGCACTCGTTTCATCTCTCAACATCACCAAAACCGCGCCTTCATTATTTTTATTCAAAATCTTTACTACTTCCATTCCGTATTTATCTAATTCTTCAAAAGTCACATAACGTCTGCATTCATTTTTCTTTAAAATCTCAATCATCGCATTTGCCGCCATGTCTCTCATTTTAATACAAAATTTCATCTCAATCACTCCATTATTCATTCTTAATAAGATTATTCAGATACATTAAACATCATTTTATGAATTAGATTATATATTTTACTTTGTAGCAATTTTCTGTTTTTACGTTTATAAAATAAATAGTAAAAATGCTTTGATGCATTATCGCTTGATTTCAATGTATTTGTTATTTTGCCAAACTTCCTTGTTTCTATTCCGTCACCCGTATCAAACACAATATTGATATTGTCAAAATCCGGTTTTCCGAAACCACTCGTAAACTGGTTTTCCTGCAAAAGAACAAAATCGCATTCTACATCATCTTTATTTTCTTCCGCAAAATTTTCCAAAGTCTTCATCACTCGTAGTATAATTTGTTTATCTTTTTCCTGTGTCTTTCTGTCATCCTCGCTTAAATTCTTGTCCTGCAAATTTCTTAGTTCCAGTTCAAGCCGGGCAATTACCTCCTTATTAATGGCTGACACACCGGAACAACCTTCCAGATAATTCGCCGTCAGTTCCATTGCATAATTGAACTTATTATTGAAAGTTCCCTGACTGGAAAGTCCCTCTACAAAAGCGCGATATTCCGCTTCGGACTTCCACAACAGATGCCGTCTTTGTCTTCTGTCAAAAAATTCAAAACTTAATCTGTCCGTGCAAATCTGCTTCATAATATAGATTATATCGTCATCACACATCAACGATACTGATATACCGTTCTGAAATTGTATCCCTTCCTGTGTTAATGATTGAAGTGAAAACAACTGTTTATTTTCCTCATGTAATTTTATATTCAATTCCGAAATGATATGCCTGATAATATAACTTTCATACAAAACTATGGGATGTGTCTGAATCCATTTTCTCTCGGAATCATGCGAATATACCACATTCTCAATGACACTTACCGCATTCTTCTTATATCCCAGCTCATAACACTTATTATCATTCTCAATAATCGTCAAATTGGAAAGTAATCTTTCATAATCAATATTTACAGAATGAAAACCCGATACAAAAGCATCCCTGATAAGATAATCAAGCCTGTCCACATCAATCACTTTGGAATTCAGCATATTAATAAAACAATTTTTTACGCTGTTTTGTTTATTAATCACCTTATATTTATATCCAGTAATACATCTGGCAAAAAACTCTCTGTCCTTCTGTTCTCCGATATATGTACCATACAATTTTATACCAAGAATCGCACTCATAATTTCATGCGGCGCTGCCGCATCTGTTGACGCCGGCAAATCTTTTTTCAGACTGCTCCCTCCGACTTCTGCCAGCAGCAATTTATTAATTTCATCATATTTATTATCTTGCAAATAAAAATCTTCACCTGTATGTGAAAAAGGTGCATGCCCGACATCATGCAAAAGGCATGCCAAGATAAATGTACGGACAATATTTTCTAATGATTTTTCTTTGACTATATTGCTCTTTACTAATTCTTTTTTTAATGTCCTGGCTGCTTTCTGTCCCAGATAATATACTCCCAGAGAATGTACGAATCGATTATGAACTACTGATGAATATAACGGAGTATAACTTGTTTGTATCACCCGTCTCCCAGTCAATCAATCACAACCGTCTTCCCCGTCCTCACAATCTTCTTCCCAATGCAAAGCGCAATTTCATATGTTCCCTTAGCAATCCCTTCCTGCTCCAAATAACTCTCAAACCCGCACAAACCGAGTCCTTTATTCCTTCCCTCCGGCGTAGTCACATCATACCGATAAACCTTCCTTGACTCTGCCGCGTATGCCGGTTTTATATCTTTGCCTGCTCCGGCTAAAACCACTTTCAGCCGGTTGTGGTTATTATTTTTCTTCATTTTATCATAGCACCAGCCGCTTATACGGATTGTATCCTCCGTCTGCGCCACATACTCCACGTTGTATACAAGGTCATCCGTCTTTGCCACGGTCAAACAATCAAAAGCCCCCGCCTGCTCCGGCAGAACTGCCTTACTCATATTAAACGAAAAATCACCCTTATCCGGTGTCAGATTCGGATTATAACATGGGTCATAACCTCCCGCAAATTCAGGATATTTTTCATAAAGTTTTGCCATCTCCCGTCTGCGCCGCTCTTCTTTTGCCGCCGACGCCTCGTCTAAACCGCGGCTAACAGACTCGTGATGAATCAAGGCGAAATCATTGCGGAGCACGTTAAAATATCCTTTCTCCACCAGCTTAAAGCAAAGCGCCACATCATTGTAGGCAACCGGCAAATCCTCGTCAAAACCGCCGATTTCCTGAAACTTCTCCTTCGAAACCATAAGACAGGCGCCTGTCACCGCCGTGAAATTATAATCCAGAAGATTTCTTCCATAATAATAATTCAGATTGTCCTGCCCGCCGTAAAGGCAATGCCCCGGTCCGATAGAAAGATTCAAAACACCGGCGTGCTGAATCCTTCCGTTCGGATAATAGAGCTTGCACCCGACTGCTCCCGTGTAGGAAACCTGCGCCTGCCCTGTCATAATCGAAAGCCATGCCGAATTCGTAATCTCGATATCGTCATTTAAAAACAGCACAAAATCACCTTTAGCATGTGCGGCTCCTTTATTACACATCCATGAGAAATTAAACTCTCTTGGTTCATACAGATAACAACAGCCGTAATCCTGAATCAACGACGTAATCTTTCGCTTATTTTCCTCACTGCTTCCATTGTCGACAATAATCACTTCATAATTTTTATAGGCAGTCTTCCTGAAAATACTGCCGACACACATTTTTAACACATCATAATTATCCTTTGACGGAATCACTATAGAAACAAGCGGATTTCCCTGCGGCTCATACGTAACGCGGTACTGTCCGATATCAGGAAGCAATGTAAGACTTCCCTTTAACCCACGCCGCTCCAGAGCTTCCAGCTTTGCTTTCTTTGTTGCTTCCATAATATACGGCTTTGCTGTCAAAGCATTTGCGGTTGACTCCTTTCGCATTCTCCAGTGATAAAGAATCTTCGCCACATGACCTATTTTGTTCGTTTTTTCCATTAGGCGAAGCACAAGGTCATAGTCCTGTGCGCCCTCAAATCCCGTGCGCAGTCCGCCAAGTTCCTCTAAAAGACTCTTTCTGTAAACTGACAAATGGCAGGTATACATGTAAGACATAAATGTTTCCGGTGACCAGTCCGGCTTGAAAAACGGGTCGCGCCGCACTCTGCCGTCCTCACTGATTTTATCCTCGTCCGAATATATAAAATCATACGTCTTGTCTTCATTTAATTTCCTGGCAATTTCATATAAGGCATTCGGCGCATACAAGTCGTCGCAGTCACAAAGCGCTACAAATTCACCCTTTGCGGCTGCAATACCGTCATTGGTCGCACGGGAAATATGCCCGTTCTCCTTGCGATAAATCACGGTAATTTTATCTTCCGTCTCATACTCGCGAAGCACACCGCGCACGGATTCCTGCGTTGACGCGTCATCTACCAGCACAATTTCAAAATTTTGATACGTCTGCATTTTCACAGATTCTATGCATTCCCGCAGCATATTGTCTGCCACATTATATACCGGCACGACAACCGAAAAAAACGGACGATATTCCAGTTCTTCCGTATGCAGAATACTCCGTTCGTTTCCGGCAATCCAATTCTTATAAATGTTCTTGATATCAAACCTCACCTTCATTTTGAATAATACAATATCAAGTCCTTCATTTTTTAGGACGCGCAAAGCTTTCTGTGCTAAATTTGCCATTTATATGCCTCACTTTCTCAACATTTTCAATAAACCCCTCAGAGGATGTTTTGCGTTACGCTTTACCTTTTCCCAAAACTCACTCTTTCTTCGTACAACAATCCTTGCCGTCACCAGGTCGCGGCGGTGCGGACCCAGAGTATGATTTAATTCGTCCAAACCGCTGATAACCGAACGAAACCAGCCCTCGCCCATCTGCAGATTCTTGCCGATATTATGCACCGGTTTTTCATAATTCTTCGTATAAATATATTTGCGATGTTCTCCGTGGACATACTGCTGAAAACCATTTTCCATTCTGGCAAACTGCTCCGCCATCTCCCCGGTAATGCCAAACTCCTCCAAAAACGCGCTCTCGCTGACTCTGTCTGACAGATAAGCGTTATATTTTGAATAATAATAATAGATTGTCCGATATTTCAGATAATCCAACGGAACCGGAAAATCAAAAACCCATTCATAATCCAGAATATAACATTTGCCCGTTAAATCCCCGACAATAAAATTTTCAAAAATCGTGTCGATATTGGATGCTTTCAGCGATACAATTCTCTGCCGCGTTCTCAGTGAAAACGTTTCCACTCCGAACACCTGAAAAAATGCCTCCGTAGGCACAAAATCAACATACGCATCCGGCTTAAAATCAAACATTAACGCAAGCGCGTCTTCTATGGACTCTTTTAACTTTCCTAAATCGAAAAGGTTTTTATTAATATTTTCAACGAATCCTGTTCCATGAATAAAAGGAAAACTGACCGTTTTGCCGCGCTGTTCTAAAACCTCCACCGGCACAACCGAATCACTTAAACAAAGTAGTTTCTGCCGGTTATCAGAAAGCGCGCGGATATGCTCTTCTGCCTCCGTACGCAGCGCTTTCTTTTCCACAGTTTTTATTCCGTCCTTATCCGTTATAATCCGCGTGCAAATCTGATACTTTGGCGTGCGCAAGCGGTTATATTTCGCATATTCCACAGTTTTTTGCAAATAAGAATCCCCTGTATAATCAGACTCCTCCTGCACACTGCTGACAACAAGAAATGAATTTGCCAGTTCCTTAAACAATCCATCCTCACAAAGCGCGTCAAACGCCTGATTTTCATTTATCAGCTCATACCGCTCCCTGTCATATGCCGCGCACGGTTTGCGAATACTCCCGAAAGACGGTAAATGTCTGTCGGAGTAAATCTCGTCCGGCAGTTTGTAATCCGCCGTCGGATAATAAAATTCATTGTCCGTAAAACCGGCCTTCTTCAGCATTTTCAAAAGCGTTCCCCGCGAAAATGTCCTCACCCGCTCCACGCCCACATAATTTTCCAGACCATCAAAGCATCTGCCTGTATGGTCCTCCGTTGCTCCCGCAAAATACTTGAGTCCGTACTTATTTTCAATGGCAATAAACAGCTTACCGCCCGGTTTTAATAAACTTTTCGCGCGGTTTAACATGTCCGTAAACGGATTTTCGCTGTTGATATAGCAGATAGAATACTCAAACACACCGATAAGCGTGACATAATCGAACTTCTTCGTCAGGCGGATATCTTCAAAATTACCCAGCATTATCGTCAAGTTATCATATTCTTTATTACGCAGCGCGTTGATGGTCGAGCGTTTTTTCGAAAGTTCAATCGCCGTGACATGTTTTACTTTACGGCAAAAAAGTCCCGAAAGCGCACCGCAGCCGGAACCAATTTCAAGAAGCTCTCCCTCGGGATTAAAATCATACCACTCAAGAATATTTTCACGGATATTTGACAAATGATAGAGGTGCGCCCACGAGCTTCCCTCCATTAACTTCCGCTCAATGTCAGACGGATTCTTTACTGCCTCTAAAAGTTCATCTTCCACCGCCCCGTCACTGTACAGGTCCTCTCCGCTATAATAGGTCAAATCCAGTTTCTCTTCTACCATGTTTTATCCTCAATCATCTAATTTTCTCAATTTCAACATGTGAATCCATATCAAAAACGCCGACCGTATCCTGCTCCGAAACAATCGTCAGGTTCACTACGTCGTACATCCTGTCGTACGCGGTAAATTCCGCGTTTTCATAGCCGGTACATCCAAAAGACAACAGATACTCGCCACCCTGGAGGAGCGCTTTTTGTTGAAATGTGACCACATATATTTCGCCCGTTCTCGCCAACGGTACTTCCAGTCTTTCAAACATTGTATTCGTTCCCGTAACTTCCGCTCCCCGCACATTTTTAACCGTAAACGCAAAAATCGGATACTCCACATCCTCCATAAATTCCACTTTCATTTTAATTGTAAAAATGCGTTTCTTTAAAATCAGTCCGGTAATATTTCCATTTTCGTCAAACAGCCCAAAATCAACAATCCGCGCCTTACCGCTTCCGTACAACACATTTTCATTGTTAAGACGCAGTCTGCTCATCCATGTATCTTTGCCAACAGAAAGTTTTTGAGCATTCCCCGTCTTATTCTCATCATACTGGTTTACAAGAATTTTCTTGTAAATATCTACCATTTCCTTAGGATTCCCCTCTTTAACCACCTTGCCGTGATTGAGCACCACAACTCTGTCGCAATATTTTACCACGCTGCTCATGTCATGCGTTACAAGAAGGACCGTTGTTCCGTTTTTCTTAATCTCGTCCATCTTTTTAAAACATTTAGACTGAAAATAGATATCTCCAACGCTTAATGCCTCGTCCACAATCAGAATATCGGGTTCCACATTAATCGCCATTGCAAACGCAAGTCTCGCAAACATACCGCTGGAATACATTTTTACCGGCTGATTGATATAATCGCCGATTCCTGCAAACTCAATAATCCGCGGCACTCTTTCCTCCATCTGTTCCCTGGTGTAACCCAAAAGCGTTCCGTTAAAATATATATTTTCCAGTCCCGTATATTCATTGTTAAAACCGGCGCCAAGCTCCAATAATGCGGAAATTCTGCCGTTTACCTCAACCTGTCCGCCACTTGGCGTCAGTACGCCTGTAACAATCTTTAAAAGAGTCGATTTTCCTGCGCCGTTTGTTCCAATCAGCCCTACCGTTTCACCCTTTTGAACGGTAAAATTCACGTCCGACAACGCGTAATAATCCTGATACGTCTGCCTGCGTGTCAGATGTAGCGCGTCCTTGAGCCGGTCCGCCCTGCCGCGGTATAATTTGTATACTTTGGAAATATGTTCTATGTTAATCGCAAAATCGCTCATGTTACTCTCCATTTAAATTCTATACAATCTAACTGAAATTTCAGCTAGATTACATCCGCAAAGTGTGGTTTTAACCTTTTAAAAACGCTGCTTCCGACAAGGAACAGCAAAACTGTCACTGCCCAGAAATATAACGTCATTCCTGGCTTTTCCCAGAACCATATATGATTAATCATCGCGTCACGATAACCGTATACGATATAATACATCGGATTGAGCCGTATAATAAATGCTGCTGCGGGGTGCGTGGCAAGCATCTGCGTATCCTGCCACATAATCGGCGTAATCCAGATAAACACCTGCAGAAATATCGTCACAACCTGCGTCAAATCTTTAAAAAACACCACAATCGCACTCGTAATCAAAACCAGTGCCGCCGATAAAATCCACGTCGCAATCAGATAATACGGAAGCTGCAGCATATAGACCGTCGGAAAATGCCCGGTAAACGCAAATATCACAACCATCAATACCACAAAAAACAGATGAATGACGGTTGCCGTTACAATTTTCATAACAGGAAGAATACTGATATTAAAGACAATTTTCTTTACCAGATAGGTGTATTCAATCAATACATTTGTCCCGCCGGTAAGTATTTCAGAAAATAAAAACCACGGTATCAGACCTGCAATCATCCATAACACATACGGATAGCCATTGACACCGCTTCCGCCCCCGCGCATTCCGACCGTGAACACAAACCAGTAGACACAGATCGTCACTATGGGGCTGACAAACGCCCACAAAATACCAAAATAGGAGCCTGCAAATTTTTTCTTAAAGTCATTCTTCGCAAGTTCCCTTATCAGTCCCATATTGGCAAATATATCCTGAATCATCGTTATTGCCGCTATTTTCTTTTCTTTTTTATCGGCACTTATAATCATGAATTCCGCTCCATTTTTGGTCTTTTTGGGCAATCGTAAGTTCCATTCCCGAAGGAATCGGCCATTCAATTCCTATCTCGGGGTCATTCCAGATTAAACCTCCTTCGTCATCCGGATGATAAAAGTCGGAACATTTATAGGCAAATTCTGCCGTATCCGACAAAACTAAAAATCCGTGGGCAAAGTTTTTGGGAACAAAAAACTGCTTTTTATTCTCCGCAGAAAGAATCACGCCGAACCATTTGCCGAATGTCTTAGAGCCCTCCCGCAAGTCAACGGCAACATCAAACACCTCGCCGCTTACAACCCGTACAAGCTTGTCCTGCGGAAATGATTTCTGGAAATGCAGTCCCCGTAGCACGCCCTTTTTAGACATAGACTGATTATCCTGAACAAATACAATATCAATGCCGGCTTCTTTAAAATCATTGTAATTATAAGTTTCCATAAAATAACCGCGCTCGTCGCCGAATACTGCCGGCTCAATCACCTTAAGACCTTCTATGTTACAGGTTGTCACCGTTATCTTCCCCATAATAAAACCCTTCTTTCCATTACCTATCTATTTCCGTACATTTCCTGATAATATTTCTGATACTCGCCGCTGGTTGTGTTTTTCATCCAGTCCTCATTCTCAAAATACCATTGTATTGTTTTTCTAATGCCTTCCTTAAACATCGTTTCCGGCTCCCAGCCGATTTCACTCTTAATCTTATCGGGCGCTATGGCATACCTCCTGTCATGCCCCTTGCGGTCGGTAACATAAGTGATTAAATCCTTAGAAACATTTGCCTTTCTAGGGTCTCCCTCCGGCAGCATTTCCTGTAATGTCTCTAAAATAATATTTAATATCTCAATATTCTGTTTCTCGTTATGTCCGCCGATATTATAAGTCTCAAACAACTTCCCCTGCTCCATAACCATATCGATTGCCTTTGCATGGTCTTCCACATAAAGCCAGTCCCTGACATTTTTACCGTCGCCATAGACCGGGAGTTTCTTGCCCTGCAATGCGTTATTAATCATCAGCGGGATAAACTTCTCCGGGAATTGATATGGTCCGTAGTTATTACTGCAATTTGTAATATTAGCAGGAAATTTGTACGTATCCATATACGCCTTAACAATCATATCTGATGACGCTTTACTTGCGGAATACGGACTATGCGGTTCGTAAGGACTTGTCTCATAAAAAAACGCGTTTTCATCCTCGGGAAGTGAACCGTAAACCTCATCCGTCGAAACATGTAAAAACTTCTTATCCGGCTTATATGTCCCATCAGCAAGCTCCCATGCCGCTTTGGCACAATTCAGCATCACGGCCGTTCCAAGAACGTTCGTCTGTACAAATACTTCCGGATTGACGATACTCCTGTCTACATGACTTTCTGCCGCAAAATGCACCACCCTGTCGATATCATTTTCGGCAAATATTTTTTCTATAGCAGCCTTATCGCAGATATCCGCGCGAATAAACGTATAATTGTCCCGATTTTCAACACTTTTGAGATTCTCAAGATTTCCCGCATATGTCAGTAAGTCTACATTAATGATACGGATTTCACCGTCATATTTGTGAAACATATAATGAATATAATTAGAGCCGATAAACCCGGCGCCGCCTGTCACTAGATAAGTTCTCATACTATTCTCCAATCTTATTTATACTAATCCCGAACTCATATACTCTATCAGCGCCTCTTTCCAGTCCGCCATCTGATAGGAAGTCGTCAGGCGCAGCATATAGTTGTCCAGCACCGAATATGCAGGGCGTTTTGCAGGCGTTGGATATTCCGCTGTTGTAATGTAGTTTACTCTGGTGTTTTTTCCTGCCAGCCGGAAAACCTCCGCTGCAAAATCCGCCCACGAGCAGCTGCCTTCGCATGTCCCGTGAAATACGCCATAATTTTCGGTCGGTTCAATAAAATGAAGCATCCTTGCAAGCTCCATGGCGCTCGTAGGCGTTCCGAACTGGTCGGAAACAACACTGACCTCTTCGTTTGTTTCACTTAATCTTAACATCGTCCTGACAAAATTATTTCCGTCTCCATAGAGCCACGCCGTCCTTACAATAAAAAACCGGTCCGCAAACTGCTTTACAAACCGCTCACCCTCAAGCTTTGTCTTTCCGTAAGCTCCGCATGGCGCTGTTTCGTCAAATTCCGTATATGGTCTGTTTGCATTGCCGTCGAATACGTAATCGGTAGATACATGAATCAGTTTGGCATGAACCTCATTTGCCGCCAGACTTAAATTCCTTGCTCCGATTGCGTTAATTCTATAAGCATTATCCCAGTCAGTCTCACATTTATTTACATTGGTATGCGCCGCGCAGTTCATAATCACATGCGGCTTTATCTCCTCGACTGTAGCCAAAACATCCTCGACACTTGTAATGTCAAGGTCGCATACGTCTGTATTAATCAGCTCCACTGCACCTGAAGCTGCTTCTTTCGCATAAACCTGATTGACTGCCCTTCCAAGCTGTCCGTTACAGCCTGTAATTAATATTTTTTTCATTTTTCTATACCCCTATAATCCATTTGCCACATCCACCAGATACTGACCGTATTCCGTCTTCATCAACGGCTTTGCAAGTTTCAATAACTGCTCCTTTGTAATATAATTCCTTTTATACGCAATCTCTTCAATGCAGGAAATATACAACCCCTGCCTTTTCTGAAACGCAGAAACAAAGTCTGCCGCCGCAAGAAGCATATCATGACTTCCGGTATCAAGCCAGGCAAACCCTCTGCCAAGCCGCTCTACCTGCAATGTTCCTCTCTTTAGATACTCGTTGTTCACCGCGGTAATCTCCAATTCTCCCCGTGACGAAGGCTTTACATTTTTTGCAATCTCTACTACATCTTTGTCATAAAAATACAAACCCGGAACCGCATAATTTGACTTTGGGTTCTCCGGCTTCTCTTCAATAGAAAGCGCTCTCCCATTCTCGTCAAATTCTACTACACCATATTCTCTCGGGTCCTTAACATAATAGCCGAAAATCGTCGCACCGGATTCTCTGGCTGCAGTGCGTAGCAATACCTTAGAAAAACTCTGCCCATAAAAAATATTATCACCAAGTACCAATGCAACATTATCATTACCGATAAAATCCGCACCTACGATAAACGCGTCAGCAAGACCTCTTGGTTCTTTCTGAATCGCGTAAGAAAAATTCATGCCAAGCTGACTTCCGTCTCCAAACAGCTCCTCAAATACCGGAAGGTCTCTCGGCGTCGAAATAATCAGCACTTCTCTTATACCCGCCAGCATTAACGTCGACAATGGATAATAAATCATTGGTTTATCATAAACAGGCATTATCTGCTTTGATATTGCTTTTGTCAGCGGGTACAGTCTTGTTCCCGAACCACCTGCCAATATTATTCCCTTCATCCGTATACCTCCCGAAGCTTTTACTAATACCATAATTTGCATAATTATAAATAATTATACTACTTAACGTAATAAAACTCAAGTACCGGTAATTTTATCCCGGATTTCCAGACAAAACAAGGGCAGCCATGCTAAATTCCAGCATGGCTGCCCGATTTAATTACTATTTATTAAAAACTTTTTCTTCTTCTGAATACATATACACCGCAAATTCCTGCTGATATTACCATCAGTACTACAAGCATTGTTATCGGAGTAGCATCTCCTGTATTAACGCTTCCTGCCTGACCAAGTGCTACGGAATTAAAACCAACAAAAGAAATTACGTTCTTTGTTGATACTGTCTTTGTTGCTTCCGGTTTTGCAGAAGCTTCCCATGAAGTAAACTTCGCACCCGCGTTCCATGACAGGTCTTTTAACTCCAATAATCCGTGCATATCAATACCATTTAATGTAATTGTTGGTACCAGAGTAATATCTGTACTTACAAACAATGCGGATGTAGCTTCCACACCCTGTGTATTCACTGACTTGTTACCGTCATACAGATAATTTGTTGCACTTCTCAATGAATTAATTACACCGTTGCTTGAACCAAGTTCCGCTGCGGTAATTCCATTCTCTGCAATAGATAACATACCATCAAGTACCCATGCCTTCGGATTAGAAGTTTTGGTATACAAACTTACGTTATATGCCTTACCCTTTAATGAGTTGTTGTAAGCTGTACAATTCAGTACCTGTACGTCAGGACCGGAGTTACTTGTAATACCCTTACCTGCGTTATTGTATGAAATACAATTCTTGAGTACATGCGCACCCGGCATATTTTCACCGCCGAGCTTAAATCCGTTACCCTCGCCAAAGTCATTAGCTGACATTGTAGACGGGTCATCCGTTGAAAGGAAACCATTACTGTAAGCAACACAATTTTCAATCGTTACTGCGCCGATAGAACCTGTTGTTGATTTTGCATATAAATCCCAACCGTCATCAATATTGTGGTGTGAAATACATCCGTAGAACTTATTTCCTACACCTGACGTCAGTTTTGCAGCAAAACCGTCGGCATCGCTACGTCCCGGGTCACTACAGTCATAAGCTTCACAATATTTAATTAAATTGTATGAAGGCCACATATCATCCGTATTCGGCTCACCTGCATAACGGCTAATCTGAAGACCTGTATTTGCCACATGATGTATTTTACACATCTCTACTGTATTATAATTACCACATACACTGATACCCTTACCAAGTCCGTTCTGGAACTCGATACCATACATATGCCAGTAATCGCCCACCAGAGTAATCAATGATGAAGATTTCTCCATCTTGGAACCGTCAACAATAACGTTTCCTACATTCTCTGCCGTCAACGTAATTGGCTTGTCTGCCGTACCGTTTGCACTTCTCTGAACAATTAAATCCTTCTCAATGTAATATGTTCCGTCTAACATTACGATGGTCTGTCCCGGCTGAGCGTGATTTAATGCCGTCTGTAAGTCAAGCGGCTCTTCTCTTGTACCTGCACCGCCCGTGCTTGCGTTCGGAGCCGTATAAATCGTTTCGCCTTCCGCGCCCCACTGCTGAACGGTAACAGTATGTGTGTTTTCAACGATTGCGTACGTTGTTAGATCAGGAATCTTCTCGTCCGCCTTAAACGCGTACTTAATATCGTTGTAACCAGACTTCAATGTCACAGGAACCTTAACAATTCCGTCTGCCTTAAGTGGTCCCTGATATACATACTCGTTTGTTGCAAAGTTAAATACATCAAGCCATCCGTCAACATCCGCGCCTGCAATGAACTCATAATCCAATGTACCGGAAACTGTGCCGGAATATACCTTTACTTTTGGCTCAATCAGATTAGAAACCTTAACCGCTTCCGCGCCGCCAGCCGTCTTTTCAAACTGGATATTGGTAATCTCCACACCAACTCTTGCTGCTGCAACGCCGACTACAATAGAGCCGTCTTCCTGTACCATAACATTGTGTACATCATCAAATACGATTGGCTCTCCGCCGCCTTCCATGCTGCAGATAAATCCTGTATTGGTCTTCTCAAGCGTATAGGTATAGGTGTCACCATTCTTAGATGTATCACCTGCCGGCTGCTTAGAGAAAAGATTGTCATTGTCCATATTTCTGCCTGAACCGGCTGTACTGCTTGTATCATAAGACTCATAACCGGTAATCAGTCTTGCACTGTTTGCGTGATACCAGTTCTTGCCTGTTTCAGGACAAATCTGTGTGCCGGCTGTCTTAAATGAACCAACTGATACGGAGTTAAAGTACTTTGTATCCTTTGTACCGACACCCTGCGCGTCAATCGCGAAGATAGCAAACGCTGACTGATTATTTACCGTGCTGTCATCTGTCACTGTAAATGTTGCCGTCATCTTAAAGTTCTCTGTATTCGGATTAATCTTCGTATAGTAAATCTGGATACCCTCTTCACTATCTGCAACCTTACCGTTCGATGAAGCTGCAATTCCAATTTTTCCATTATTACCGTTTGTTACATCCGGCGCCGCTGCAGGGTATGTGTAGTTTGCGCCCGGGCTCTTTAATGAACGGACTTCGTCATTAATTGTCATTGTACCGGAAGTTGCGGAACCAAATACGTCGGCATACCACTGCTGAACCGGCTCACCTACAACAAAGCCTTTGAACTCGCTTGTTGAAGTACCCTTTGCATCTGTTGCAGTTACTTTAAAATCATACTTTTCACCTGCCGTAAGACCTGTAAACGTATAATTGCCTGCCGTTACGCCCTCTGCCGCTTTAATATAATCTGCATCTGCGTCTGACTTGTACCATACGTCACAAGCTGCCGGAATATTATTGTAATCTACATAAACAGAACCATTTCCAAGGTTGTTCACCCATGTGATAGCCGGAACTGCCGGCGGAAGTTCATAACCAGCTAATGTATATACATCACTTTCCTTATCAGCTTCTCCGTCTCTGCAGATAATTACTTTAAATGTATACTCTCCATTCTCCTGTGGAGCAAATTTCACATCGGCATCGGAACCAACTTCCTTGCTTCCTGCCTCAAAACCATCTTTGTACATAATAACGTAAGCTTTATCTGCGCCATCTGTACCAATATTTGCCGTAAAGTCTACGGTCAGATTACCATCCTCGCCTCTTGTCACGCTATTAATAACAGGCTTTTCAACTGTTGACCATGCCGCACGAGGAGCCTCGCCAACGCCAATCTTTACGCCGAAAATATATCCCGTTCCACCAGTCGTATATAAATGATAAGTCCCCGGCTCTAAAGTAATTGCTCGGGATGGAGCTACAGGGTCATCTTTGCCAGCCAATGCCATTTCATCCAATTTCTTACCATCACCATCTGCAAGAACAAGCGGACGAGACGCACCCGAACTCTGCGCGTAAATTACAATATATGACTTTTCTTTCAATGTCAATTGAACAGTTCTGCCCGGAGCTGTCATATCCGCAACATCACCGGAGCCGCCTGTGCTAAGTCTCTGTGAAAAAACCTGACCGTCTGTCGCTGTAACAGATGCGCTCTGAACCGTCATGGTTTTTCCACTCTTTGCCGTTAATGTTACATTGTCATTCACAACATAATTTGACGAAACTGTACCCGCCGGTAAATCGTTTGCGTTAAACCATGTCACGCCAACTTCCGGTGCCTTAGGTGCAGCCTTAACTTCTTCAGATGTTGTCTGGTTGTCCTTAACTGTTGTAGACCTGTTTGTCACGACAACAAAGCCATATTCTGTTCCATTTGTAAGACCTTCAAATGTTACAGACAAATCGGTAACCCCTGTAACAGACTTGTCTGCAAGCTCTGTTCCGTTCTGATATACCTTTACATCATAAGACGTTGCTTCCTTCACCTCACTCCAGCTCAATTTAACTGAAGCATTTCCTGGAACAGCTGTCGGTTTTGCCGTACCGAGAGGAAGAACATACTCTATTTCCACGGAATTAGTAAACGACTCATCTTTCACTTCTTTACCGTCAACGTCTTTACCCAGACCATATACTGTATAAGTATATTTTCCAGAAGCATCCAATGTATCCTCTACTTCAAAAGTTGTTGCATTCCCGGCAACCTTCTTCTCTGTTTCTTTCGCATCAGATCCGACCTTTTTTACAACATAATATGAACCTTCACCACCCGCAGTACCTGTACCTGTAATTGTAACCTTAGACAAGTCAGCTGCATCATTCTGTACCGCGTTTAAGCTGTCAGGCGTTGGTGCAGTAATTGCGGACGGTGTTCCACCCGCACTAGTTTCCACAGCCTCCATTGACTGTATACATATCTTCTTTGCACTGCCGCTCTTCATTTTCAACGTATACGGGCTCTTATCAGCAGTAAGATTTTCCCAAACAAACTGCGTATCGGCAGCACTTGTCACTAAATCATCCGAACCATCATTCAACGCAACCACCGCGCCGTCTGTATCAAGCAGCTGATACGTAGCCGTTCCGCTTCCACTAGGGCCCGCTACAACAGTAAGTGTCGCTGTCGCACTCGCGTCAAGCACTGTATATTTTACTGTAAGATTACCGCTCTTTCCAGAATCTATACCGTCGTTTTTGGGCGCTCTCCATTTACCTGCATCTGCTTCTTTCGACGCGCCAAATTCAAATACTGATGAATACACGCCCGCCTGAATATAACTATCAGCAGAGCCGTCTGTCTTATCAGCATACAAACCGCCCGCCTTAAACATATCCACAGAAAGTGAATATGGTGTACCTGCAGCCTGAACCTGTGTAACCCCACCTAAAAATCCCAAAGGTAAGAGACCAATTGTCATGGCAAGCGTTAAAACAACCGCCATAACTCTTTGCTTTGTTTTGCCTTTCATAGCTTCCTCCTTAAAATTATAATAATCTGGTTATTCTGTCATACCCCAAGCCAGTCGGTTATGGTTCCTTCAAAGCCCATAACAAATCCATATTAACCATATTTGGACATATTCTATCATAATTATTATTTTTTTGCTATAAATATTAAAATTGTTTTTATTAAATACAATAAAAGTGTTAATAATTCGTTCATAAAATACACCCTGTCGAATCTCTGTCTATTTTTTAACAAAATATTTTATAAATTACTAATCGTTATATCGAACCCTCTATATTGACTGCATAATGTTCCAAGGAACAATTTTTCTTTCAGAACAGTTGTTTTAAATTTGAAATAGTGGGGGGTGATTGTTTGATTTACAGACGAATTAAGAATTTGAGAGAAGACGCTGACCTTACTCAGACAGAAATAAGCCGTTATTTGAATCTGTCCAGTCGTTCTTATTCACACTATGAAAACGGCACAAGAAATCTGCCTGTCGATATTTTAATATCCATTGCGAATTTCTACAACGTAAGCACTGACTATCTTCTCGAACGAACAAATAACAAAAAAGTAAATAAGTAAGAACATTAGGAAACTTCATAAAGGTGCCCGGCCAAAGCACACAAGAGGAACCCCTTACAACATTATCGGTGTACGGGGGCCTCTTTCTGCTTGTCAATCTATTATATTGACTTGAAAAAAATCAACAAGTATATTATGATTATCCGAAATATAAAAAGAAATTTCTCAAATTTTACAAATATTACAGGAGGCTTCTAACATGTCCATCGCAAACGTAAAAGAATACTTCAGAACAAAAGGATTAGAGAACAGGATACAGGAATTTGAAATATCAAGCGCCACCGTTGCTTTAGCCGCTAAGGCTTTAAACTGCGAAGAACAACGCATTGCCAAGACACTCTCTTTTCATGTTGACGGCGGTGTTATTCTGGTTGTCGCCGCAGGAGACGCCAAAATAGACAACGCAAAATACAAAGCGCAATTTGGAACAAAAGCGAAAATGTTATCCTTCGATGAAGTAGAACCTCTTATCGGTCACGCTGTAGGAGGCGTCTGCCCATTTGCGGTAAACGACGGCATAAAAACCTATCTCGATATTTCCCTGAAACGGTTTACTACGGTTTTTCCCGCATGCGGCAGTTCCAACAGCGCAATAAAATTAACGCCTGGCGAGCTGGAAAAATACTCGAACTCCCTCGGCTGGATAGATGTATGTAAAATCTGTGATTCCGCAAAGTAATCGCATTAGGCGCTTTCCCAGCAGCTCTCCACATACGTCTGCGCTTCCTGACTTCCCAGTAAAACTCCGCCTCCACGCGTGAAATAATGCCCTCTTTCATAACATTCAAAAGCATCCGAAAGCTTTAAAACTTCATTTTCGGGCCGCTTCTTTCTCCCGGTATAAAAAACACAGACTTCGGTGTGGGAATGTTTATCTGTTTTCTGCTGTAAATAATTTTATTGCGGTACACTCTTCCAAGTTGTGCCGCAACATAGAACAAATTCCGCAGCTCGTCCACATTTTTGTAACTTGTTTTGTTCAGCGCAGTATACAGACTAAGCAGATTTTTCTTATCCTGCATCAGAAGACGGAAAACCAAATCCTTATACTCCCTGCGCACGGATGCCTCTGCGCTGTATTGTTATGGATAAAATAAAGTATAGAACTTCCTGAATATTGAAAGAATTAATTAAGAAAAATCAAAACTTAGAAATTATGCTTCTGAAAAATGGATCATAGATGTTCTGTTTTTACAAGCAATGGATATTGAAGACAATTTAAAAGGACAAGTAAAAAGGGAACAGACCATTTCCTGTCCATTCCCTTATCATTCAAATCGCCTTAAAAACTGGCGATTTTATTATCCGAAATATCTGTTTAACAGACCTTCGAAAGCTTTTCCGTGTCGAGCCTCGTCACGAGCCATCTCATGAACGGTATCATGGATTGCGTCAAGACCTGCTTCCTTCGCGCGCTTTGCAAGGTCTACCTTGCCTGCTGTCGCTCCGTTCTCTGCGTCTACTCTCATCTGAAGATTCTTCTTGGTTGAATCTGTAACAACCTCTCCAAGTAACTCCGCAAACTTCGCTGCATGCTCTGCCTCTTCGTAAGCTGCCTTCTCATAATACATGCCGACTTCCGGATAGCCTTCTCTGTGAGCAACTCTTGCCATTGCAAGATACATGCCGACCTCGGAGCACTCACCTTCAAAGTTTGCCCTTAAATCCTTAATAATATCTTCACTGACACCCTTTGCGACACCAACTACGTGCTCTGCCGCCCATACTTTCTCACCTGACTGAACCGTAAACTTCTCAGATGGCGCCTTACATACCGGACATACCTCCGGTGCCTTATCTCCTTCGTAAACATAACCGCATACCTGACATACAAACTTCATATTATAAATCTCCTTTAAAAATTTTTCTTGTTCAAAATCAGTAATCATTCCTGATTTCTATTACAATTTAACATGTCCAGACTTTATTGTCAATAGAAATTTTTCACATTTACAGAAAAATTATACATCTCTTTGTTTTTCTTTACAGTTTTCACACTTACCATAGAAATAAACAGAACTTCCCTCTATCGTACCCTCAAAATTACGGTTCGCACGCTCATGCAGTTCCTCCATATCGCCAACAGTCTGCGCGTCCAGGTCCGTAATGCTTTTACAGTCCGTACAGACAAAGTGATAATGTCTGGAGGTATCACCGTCAAAATGGTCGCATCCATCAAGAGAAGGAACTTTAACCGCCTCCCCCAGCTCCACTAAAAGAGCAAGATTACGATATACCGTTCCAAGACTTATATTCGGATACTCATTACGTATCTTATTATAAACCATATCGGCTGTAGGATGCTCTTTCGTACTCATTAGATAAGTCTTAATCGCCTCCCTCTGCCTGCTGTATTTCAAAGCTGCCATTGCAGTTCTCCTTTCTAAAAATAATAACTATTACTGTTTTATTTTATGATAGATGAAGCGAAAAGTCAAGAAAAAGGGACTATTCAAAGCGAATAATCCCTTTCCAATTTCTGTTATTTTATTTTTGCGTATCCGACAATTGCTTCTGATGCCTTTGTATTCATGAGAATCTCGGAAACATCCGCATCTATTGTATCGCCAATCTCTGTCCGGAACTGTTCCGCTGACTCATAACCGTAATATGCCGCGTTATCCTCAATATACGCATCTATTTCCTCCTGTGTAACCGTAAGTCCTTCATTCTGTGCCACAAGAGAAAGTATCATTTTCTCATACATATATTCCGTCGCGTAATTCGTTACCTCTGTCTCAAAAGCCTCCATCGACGAATAACGGTAATACCCTGTAAGATAACTCTCAAAATCAGAAAATCCCAGCATTGCACCCATCTGCTCAAATTCCGCCTGTGCGTTGCCTTTTATCATATCAATTGTCTCTTTAAATTCCTCTTCCGGTATCCCCTTAATCTCAGACTGCTCAACAATCGCATTCATCATAGCCACATAGATACTATTTTCATATGTGCTCTTTTTTGTTTCTTCCAGATATTCTACAATAGAATCTTCCAGTTCTTTCGTTGTATTCAGAACCTTATCACTGTCCTTCGTCATCATCTTGACAAATTCATCATTATATTCCGGAAGAATTTTTTCATTAATATAGTTGACTGTTACAACAAATACAACTTCCTTTCCGTTCAGTTCTTCTTTGCCGTAATTTGCCGGAAATGTACACGGCAGTTCATATTCCTTTCCAATCTCAAGCCCGACAAGCTGGTTGTCAAGGTCGTCAATAAACTTGCTGCCGTCAGCCCTGCCCCCTACCGTATAAGAGTAATCCGTTGCCGTTCCATTCGCAAACGCCACGCCGTCCAGTAATCCTGAAAAATCAAGATTAATTTCATCACCCTTCTTAACGGTGCCTTCTGTCACCTGCTTATTCTCTACATAAGCATTTAAACAGTCATCAATCTCCTTCTGGATTTCCTCCTGCGTCACTTCCTCCAGAGGAGACACTTCTATCTCCAGATTCTTATAATCACACAGCGTTATATAATCACTGTAATTAACTGCAGAAACATTCCCGTTCTGCTTATTTTCAGATTTACCACAGCCTGCAAGAGACAGCACCATCATCGCTCCTAAAAGTCCGCTCACTATTCTTTTCTTCATATATTTCCTCCTACCGCCACAATTCCGTTTGTTTGTGTGCACTTTGCCAGTTTACCACAATCAAATAGGAAAGAAAAGTTATTTCACACTTTTTTCACTTTTTCTCTATAATTTTTTAGGAAGGTCCTCGCAAATAAGCGTCCGTATCGTAGTGTCATCCAGCTCTCCAAGCTTCACAATGCGGTCCGCCTGATTCGCAATCGCCTTTTCCAGATAATTTCTGGCGTCACGGGCATTCGCATAGCAGGAAAGCTGTGCCGCAATACGCTCCGTAAAAAATGCAACCGCCTCTTTGCGCGCCTCCTCATCCAGTTCATATTCCTGTTTCTTTGCCATACTCTCCAGAATAGAGACTTCTTGTTCCGGCGTATAATCTTCAAACAAAATATATTTATTAAAACGGGAGCGCAGACCCGGATTGGAATTTAAAAACTCTTCCATCAGCGCAGGATATCCGGCAACGATAATAATTAAATTATCACGGTTATCTTCCATCGCTTTCAAAATCGTATCAACAGCCTCCTGTCCAAAATCATTTTCCCCCCTGTTTGCCGTCAGCGTATATGCTTCGTCGATAAACAAGATACCGTCGATAGCGCTGTCGATGACATCCTTGGTTTTCATCGCGGTCTGTCCGACATAACCGCTCACCAGCCCCGAACGGTCCACCTCAACAAGGTGTCCTTGCGAAAGCACACCGAGCGCATTATAGATTTTCGCCAGCATTCTAGCGACTGTCGTTTTCCCCGTGCCCGGATTTCCCACAAATACCAGATGTTTTGAAACCCCCGGCTGCTTCATTCCCCGCTCCTTGCGAATCTTCTGAATCCGCAAGAGATTAACAATCGTGTTAACATCCTCCTTTACGCTGTCAAGTCCTATCAGCTCGTTCAATTCTGAAAGAATCTCCTCTACGTCTTCTTCCGTAAGTTTCTTTGCTTCCTTCGGTGCCGTCTCTTCTGCCTGCAGAATGGCCTCTTTTTTTATTCTGCGTTCAGGCGTATACAGACCGAATTCCCGCAGGTAATCATCCAGCATATTACAGTACCTTGTAAGCGAAGCCAGCTCAATGTCGGAAATATCTTTATTAGATGCAATCAGCTCCTGTCCCAGTCTGGCATATGTGTCCGCGAGCCTTTTCGCTCGGTTATTGTCGCCGCCGCTGATTTTTCTGCCGGCATCCGTCAAAACAAAATATTTAAACGGCGTCGGAATCATTCCCGCGAATGCCGCCGGAAGAATCCCTGCAGCCATCGTGATATTCACATCCGCACCTGTTTTTTCTTTAATAAATGCGCTCTCTTGCGCACAGATTGTCCCGTCTGACAAAGACAGATAGAGTAAAAAATTAAGAAACTCAGCCTTAAGACTTTCCCGAAGAGAATTTTTAAGCGGTATCTTAATCACACCGGCACGTTCAATTTCATCGCAGCAGGCATACGCCTCCTGCATCATATTATCCAAAGCATTGCTCATTTTCTTTACCTCATTATGAATTTTCAGAATTTATTCTACCATATTTGATAAAAATATGCTATGATTATTCTGTTCCGGTTACGGTACTGAATGCAATAGCGAGGTGAGTTCCATTGAAGAAATTATTTCTGCTGGGCAGTATTCTATGTATACTCCTAAGTTCTTCTTGCAAAGCAGGAGATTCGCAAAAGAACGTGACCGTCTCCGGTTTTATGCTGAATACTTATGTTTCCATAACACTATACGAAACAGACAATGAAGAACTTGCAAAACAAGCGCTGGATATATGCAATGAATATGAACAGCTTTTTTCCAGAACCATACCGGACAGCGCCTTATCCAGACTCAACAATACTAAAGAGGCCGTTGATGCCGATGAATCTTTGTATGAGCTGATTCAGACCGGTATTTACTACAGTGATTTGACAGAAGGAGCTCTTGATATCACCATCGAACCATTCATCTCCCTGTGGGATATCAGCGGAACAGCTCCCCAGGTTCCCGATACACAACAGATAAAGGCACTGCTTCCCTTTGTGAATTATAAGCACATTCAACTAACAGAAGAAAATCATACCATTACTTTACACAATAATGCCTCCATTGACTTAGGCGCCATCGCCAAAGGATATATTGCCGATAAAATCCGTAAATTTCTTGTTGATAATGGCGTCACACATGGTATTATTAGACTTGGTGGTAATATTTTATGTATCAACGATAAGCCTGACGGCTCCGATTTCATCATTGGTATTCAAAAACCTTTTGATGAAGCCGCCGTTCCGGTACTGACTCTTAAGATAGACGATATGAGCGTCGTCACTTCAGGAACCTATGAACGCTATTTTATGGAAAACGACCGAATCTATCATCATATTATCGACCCGAAAACCGGCATTCCTTCCGACAGTGGCCTAATATCCGTAACGATTATTTCAGAGGATTCCGTTGCCGGCGATTGTCTCAGTACTGCCTGCCTGATTATGGGGGAAGAAAAGGCACGAAAGCTTCTTGATTCCATCGACGGAGTCTGCGGAATACTAATTGACGAACAGATGAATATTACTTATTCCGAAGGCGCAGCGCAGTTTGTGCGCTGATAATCAATATTATTTTTAGAAAAGGAATTATAGCAATGAAATTAAAAGAAATTTTACCGGCAATTTTGGTTATAATACTTGTTTTAGGCCTCAGCACTGCGGCTATCTGCTACGCTTCCTATGAGCGTCAGACTATGCTTGCGAATAAAGAGTTTGTATCCCTGACCCCTCCCAACTACCAATACCCCACAGAAGCGCCTGCTCCTATAGAAACAACAGCAGCAGAGCCTTCCGAGACGACGGCGGCACAGGAGGAAACAACCGCACCCAAAACCGAACAAGAGACGACGCAGTCTGTTTATGTTCCGCCCGAAGATGATTCCCGCATTTATTATACCGACTACCGTTTTACGACAGTTGATGCAGACTACTTCAATGACGCTGTATTTATCGGGAACTCACGCATGCAGGGTTTTATTCTCTATTGCGGTATTCCCGGGCTTACTTCCTATACGTCGGTTGGTATGACTGTAAAAAGCTACTTTACTAAGGAAGATTTTACGATAAACGGTACCTTAATGACGGCTGCATCTGCCCTGGAAAACACTCCGGGCTTTGAAAAAGTATACATCAAACTGGGCATTAACGAATTGGGATGGGTTTCCACAGACCAGTTCATTACAGCTTATCAAGAAATTATAGAGCATATCTACAGCTGTAATCCAAATGCATTAATTTATGTTATTTCCGTGCTTCCTTTTGCCCAAGCCGCCATTGAAAAAGACCCTGTCCTAGATATGGACAAAGTGCGGGAATACAATAACGCAATTCAGGAAATGTGCGCGTCCTACGGAGCCTGTTATCTGGACGTCGCCAGCGTATTTACAGGAGAAGACGGCTATATGCCTTATAATTACTCATTTGACGGCGTTCATATCAATGTCGCCTCCATCAAACTTTGGTTAAATTATCTGTTAGAACACGGAATTGAAAAATAGAGGAGTATAAATTATGAAACAGAAGAATGTAACACAAATCACTTTAGGAATCCTGCTTCTGACCACAGCTTTTCTTTTGGGCGGATGCACCGGGAAAGAACCTGTGCCGGAAGAAACCACCACTGTGTTTACCATGAACATCGAGGACGTCAAACAGGCCGTTCTTGACGCCGGCGTATTTGAAGACGAGGTTGCCGCCATTGATATTTCATACAGCGAAATGTTAATGGGAATCACCGCTTCAGATTTTACTGAGGGAATGATACTCGGCGGAAGCGGCGCTACCGCGGAACTCCTCGCTGTCTTTGAGACTGCCGACGAAACTGCCGCTGCCTCATTGAAGGAAAAATGCGAAGCTTATGTAGCGAAACAAATCCAGTCCTATACAGACTATAAGCCTGCGGAAGTGGACAAGCTAAATCATGCCGTCGTAAAATCCTCAGCTCAATACGTTATTGTCTGCGTTGCGGCAGACTACGAAAGCGCCGGGACCGTAATCGCGCAATACTTTTATCAGTAAATGAAACGACCTATGCATCCTAAACAAGACAGGAAACATAGGTCGTCTTTTAAATTTTCTGCAATATGGCATCCACCATCTCACCAACGTTTTTCATTCCGGTCACTTCGCCCATCGTAAACTTCACGCCGAATTTTTTCTCGGTCGCCACAATCAGATTAATATGTTCCAGACTGTCCCAGTCCTCAATATCGTCTGCCGTCGTACTGTCCGTCACCGTTATATCGTCATCATCAAACACATCCCTGAACACCTCGTTCAGTCCGTCAAAGATTTCTTCACGCGTCATTCAACCAACCACCTTTATCACCTTATTTTTATTAGTATACTCTATACCGATATCAAATGTCCACACCGAATTTCCTTCTTCGTCTTCCGACTCTTTCGCAAATCCCATTGTATGATAAAACTCCTTTACCATTCCATTTTTTGCCGTAGGAAAATAATATCCTCTAATACGCGCAACACCGTGTTCTAAAGAACGTTTTACCAGCATATCCATCATGGCGTTCTCCATATCGCGCTTTAACACGCGGCAGCTCATCAGCCATAAATCAATATGCAGCTCGTTTCCGTCAATTCTGCCTATCACAACAGATACCACGCCGTTATCACCGAACTTATCCTCCAGTTTACCATACAATGTAATATAACCGTCATCCGCGGCAAACGCCTCTATATCTGCCTGTGAATACCGTTTTGTCGTCAGATTAAACTGATTACTTTTATTGGTAAGCTGGGCAATCCTCGCCATGTATACCGGTTCAAACGCTTTAATATGTGCCGTCATCTCAAGAGATATTAAGTATTCCTCATAATTGTCGTAAGACAACTGAAGCTGCGCTCTTTTCGCGTTTTCTTTATACATTTCATTCCTTTTGGCGTCATCCGCCGAAAGACTGGTCATCTCAAAATAACCCGCACGGTCAAGAACCCTGATATAATTTTCGGGACTGTCCATAACCGGAACAGCTACCCCCTGTACCGTCCGCTCTACAATTGCCCGCTCGGCGGGATTATCATCAACAAAAACCATACTGTCCGGCATGATATTGAGCAATTCCGCCATGTCCGCAATATTCTTATCTTTATTGTTCCAATTCGCCATAATGACTATAAAATCTTCCGGTTTTAACACACCGTCAGGGTGATTGAGACCCGCAACGGCATTTTCATAGTCATTTTTGGAATTGACATTTAATAAAACGCCCAAATCTTTATGCTCTTTCAGATAACTTTGAAATTCAGAATAGACCTGGCCCATCGGAACTTCCTGCCCAAGAGCAAGATTCTCCACTCCATCGTCGCCCACTACGCCGCCCCAGAGCGTATTGTCCAAATCCAGCACAAGCGCCTTTTTGTTCTTTCCGTAAACTGACTTAATAATTCTTGCAAGATTGTGCGCAAGTTCAGGAATTGCCGGAACCGCCAAAGCATACTTATACATGTGCCAGTAAAAATCATCAAGCCATCTGTCCAGACCATAACACGAAGATACGTAATTAATATCGTTAATAAAAAAATTTTTATGGGTCTGCGCATATTCGTAAAACTTCAGATTCAGCCGTGTTATAAAATTTATCCTGCCATGAATATCGCTTGCCTCCATATTCCCCATCAGACGATAACCCGGATATTCGAAGTTATTCTGAATGACAGGGCACCGGTAAACCGTACCAAGCCGCTCCCACATCTGCTCAAAATGCCGGTACTGCCGCGCAAGTTTTTCCTCCACTGCAGAAGCGTCGTCCGACAACACAGGGTACTCCGTTATATTGCGCGCGGTTGTATGAATATATATAATATCGGGCGAAAACACTTCCAGTTCCTGATTGGAAAACATCGCGTCCTGCCAGTACTGATTGTATTCCGATTCATAAAATTCCGGACGAATACCATAATTTAATAAAAACAATTCCAGAATCAGCCTCACGTCATTTGTCGTCGAGCCTCCCAGAATGGCGATTTTCTTATCGGTAAACGTCTTGTTTTCTTCTAAAAGAGCCTTTTTAATACTCTTTTTCTTTTTTATAATATAATCTCCGTCAAAAGGATACAAAAGCTCTTTCATGGAAAACAATCCTCCTATCTATCGCTCCGCTCTCATTTCGCTGTGCAGGAAATCCTCATAAGAAAGACGAATCCCATCTTCCAATTCTGTTTTATATTTCCAGCCCAGTTTTTCTAACTTGCTCACATCTAAAAGCTTTCTCGGCGTTCCATCCGGTCTGGACGTATCGAATGTTATGCCGCCTTCATAGCCCACCACCCGTTTCACGGTCTCGGCGAGTTCTTTAATGGTGAGCTCCTTCCCCGTTCCCAGATTAACAGTCTCATTACCGGAATACGTATTCATCAAAAATACGCAGGCATCCGCCAAATCGTCCACATATAAAAACTCACGAAGCGGCGTTCCCGTTCCCCAGATAGTAACCGTCGGCGCTCCTGATTCCTTTGCCTCATGAAATCTGCGAATCAGGGCGGGAAGAACATGAGAATGTTCCGGATGATAATTATCGTTTGGTCCGTAGAGATTTGTCGGCATAACACTGATATAGTCGGTGTGATACTGTCTGTTCAGATATTCGCAGTATTTCAGACCCGAAATCTTGGCAAGCGCATACGCCTCATTTGTCTGCTCCAGGGAACTTGTCAGCAGACAGCTCTCCGGCATCGGCTGCGGCGCCATGCGCGGATAAATACAAGAGCTTCCCAGAAACATCAGCTTTTTCACATGATTATCAAACGCCGCTTTAATGACATTCATTTCCATCATCATGTTTTCATACATAAAATCCGCAGGATGTAGGTCATTTGCCATAATTCCCCCAACCTTTGCCGCCGCAAGAAAAACATACTCAGGCTTTTCCCCGGCAAAAAACTTCTCTACCGGTTCCTGTCTTTTCAGGTCCAGTTCTTTTGAAGTCCTGGTTAAAATATTATGATATCCCTGCGCCTCAAGACACCTTACAATAGCCGAACCCACCATTCCGCGATGTCCCGCAACATATATTTTTGCTTCCTTTTCCATAGCGCTACCTCTTTCTCTATGCATTTTCCTTCTTAAACTCTTCTGCTGATTTACCGGTAATCTTTTTCAAATCAGACTCTACCATCATTGCTACAAGTCCCTTAAAATCTACTTTTCTCTTCCATCCCAGTTCCTTTTCCGCCTTCTCGCTGTTTCCCCACAAAAATTCAACTTCCGAAGGACGGAAAAATTCAGGCGCAACGTCTACAAGAAGCCTGCCTGTCTTTGCGTCATAACCCTTCTCTTCAACTCCGCTCCCTTTCCATGAAATCGAAATGCCGACCTCGGCAAAGGCAAGCTCCACAAACTCTCTTACCGTATGCGTCTCGTTTGTTGCCAGAACATAATCAGCCGGTTTCTCCTGCTGCAAAATCCTCCACATACCCTCAACATAGTCGCCCGCATATCCCCAATCACGTTTTGCGTCCATATTGCCGAGAGATAATTTCTCCTGATTTCCCGCCATGATGTTCGCAAGTGCAAGCGTAATCTTACGGGTAACAAAATTATCTCCTCTTCTCGGTGATTCATGATTAAACAAAATACCGTTGCAGGCAAACATGCCATATGATTCTCTATAGTTGACGGTTATCCAATAAGAATACAGTTTTGCCGCTCCATACGGGCTCTTCGGATAAAACGGCGTCTTTTCGCTTTGCGGAGCCGTCTCCGGAATGCCTCCAAACAATTCCGATGTAGAAGCCTGGTAATATTTTGCATTCGGAGCATTCTGTCTTACCGCCTCCAACAGTTTAATTGTGCCAAAGCCCGTGACTTCCGCGGTAAATTCAGGTACGTCAAACGATATGCCTACATGCGACTGTGCCGCCAGATTATATACCTCATCCGGCTGTATCTTTCCCACTACCATAGCAAATCCGCTCGAATCGGAAAGGTCGCCGTAATGCAGAAATATCCTGCCCTTCAATGAGTCGTTGTTCAGCAAATGGTCGATTCTTGCCGTATCTCCCGATGTACTGTGGCGTCTCACAATTCCGTGTACCTCATAACCCTTTTCCAGCAGAAGTTCTGCCAGATAGGAACCGTCCTGACCTGTAATACCTGTAATTAATGCTTTTTTACTCATTTTTTATTCTCCCTTATCTGAAATCATATTTACTTGTTACTTCATTGGTGGCCGGAGCCGTATATAAAACAACAACCATATCCGGCTTCACCTGATTAATATAGCTTTCTATGCTTCCCGTAAAACCTTCCGGCGTTATGGCATATAAATTTCCTATTCCAAGCGACAGATACGTAATTACCGGACCGGCAAAAGACTCCCGGATAAGCAGCACGCTCTTCCCACTATTTCCCGTATCCGTATGATTTGTCACCTCCGTAACCGGCGGTTTTGAATACGCAAACGCGTCATATGCGTTATGGTAAACAACAGAGCGTCTCTTAAACGGTACCGGATTAATCATTGTCTCCAGAAAAGTTCCCGTATGATTCATATTCAGATTCGGAATTTTCATGGTAAGCAATGTCTCAAACTTTGGAACAAGAACTGTAATATCATCATACCCCGCATTCGCAAGTGTTACGCCCCTTCCTATCGTTCCGAAAACCCAGTCCTCATAAATGTCTTTTACATAATTTTCCTCGTCAAAGTATTTCATATCAAACCGGAATCCATAATCCTGATTGAGTTTTCCGGCAATCTTATTTGCCGCCCAGAACGCCGTTTCGATTTTCCAGTGATTATCTGTATTAAAAAAAGCATTGTAACATTCTTTTTCTTCATTATGCAGAACCTCTCTTAAATCCAGAATATCTATATCTCTCTTGATAAGCTGCTCCAGCAGACTGTCCGCAAGCTGGCTTTCATAACTCAGACCATAACGCTCTACATAATTTACGTCATACTTATCTTCCTTTATCGGCGCCTGGACATACAGAAAATCAATTCCCTGCCCTGCAAGAAAATCACGCAGCGATTCTACATTTTCCGCCAATGCAGACGTATCCAGCTCCTCGGATGTAAACTGCTGGTAAAACGGACTTCTTACTATCAGTCCGCCCGCTCCGACAGTCATATACATATTGTCCGTATCGACCATGCGGTTATCAAGCAGTCTGTCAAACAGTCCGCTCGGCAGTTTCACTTCCTCCTTAAACGGAAGATATTCATTACTATACATATCTATAATATTTACAATTTTACGCACTTTATCAGTAAGAAAATTTGTTTTTTTACTACTTTGCGTTTCCTGCCTCTCCTCAAGAACTTCAAATGGATACAACGCCTCCCAGTCAACTTCCACCATCCCATCGCTTCCGCCTGTTACGGATAAATCCGTAATGGCATTGTCCATATGGAATACCTCTATAAAGACATTTTTTATTACGAACTGACTGAGTATCAATATCAGAAATCCTGCGATAACCGCCGTAAACATTCCGGCTGTAACATAGCCGCAAACTTTTTTACAGTCCATATACTCTCCTTATCATTATAACAGCAATCAGAAGTTAAAATAAACAAACGGATTATAACTTCCCCTGACAAGATAGCTGACACTGACCGCCAGTATGCCCATCAGAAAAAACATCTCCAGTACCGCGACAACATTTTGATTCAGACGCGATTTCTTAACCATGCTGATAACCGGATAACTGCCTATTATACCAATCAAAAACAGATATCGGTAATTCCACGCGTAAAACTGTGCGTATGACAACGCGTCCGCAGCTCCATTTCCTAAAAGAACCCGGTAATATCGAAACGCCTGCGCTACCGAATCCGCGCGGAACATCACATTGCCGATGCAGACAATTATCATTGTCCGTATAATTCGAAGCAGTTTCGCCCATGATTTATTATACCACGGCTTACCCGTCTGAAATTTCTTAATTCTGTCCTTAAAAACAACCGGCACAATCACAAACAGTCCATGATAAATGCCCCATAAAAGATATGTCCAGTTCGCCCCGTGCCAGATTCCTGTAAACAGCCATACAACCGCCGTTCCCGCCACGGTCGGCAGAATCTTAGAAGCGGCTTTACCCCATTTCTCCCTTGCATACTCGCGAAGAGCATTAATCGGTTTTGTACGCATCACGGGATACATCACATAATCACGAAACCATGTTCCAAGTGAAATATGCCACCGTCTCCAATATTCAGCAACCGACTGTGACATATAGGGATAATCAAAATTCTCGTTAAACCGGAACCCAAACATTCTTCCAAGTCCGATTGCCATATCCGAATAACCCGAAAAATCAAAGTACAATTGTAGTGTGTACGCAAGTACTCCCACATATGCCATACCGGTCGATAACTGACCTGCATCACACAGTCCAAACGCTTTATCCGCGATAATGGCAACATTATTGGAAAGAATAACCTTCTTGCCAAGACCATAAATAAAGCGCTGCACTCCCGCCGAAAAATCATCTAACGTCTCCCGGCGATTATCAATGTCTTCGCTGACCACGTCATACCGCACAATCGGCCCCGCCACCATCTGCGGAAACATGGATATATAAAGCGCGACATTCAAAAGGCTCTTCTGCACCCTGCAGCTTTCGTAATACACATCGAGAATATAAGAAAGCGTTTCAAAAATAAAAAACGAAATACCGATTGGAAGCGCTATATTCAAAACTACACTCTCATCATTAAGCAGTAGTCCTAAATTCCTCGTCACAAATGAAAGATACTTAAATACAAATAATAAACCTAAATCATATATTACAATCGCCAGCAGAACTTTTTTCCGTGCACTCCCTTTTTTACCATCCATGATAAGGCACAGTTTCCAGTTTAAAACAATGGAAAAACACATTATCAGCACAAAAACCGGCTCGCCCCAAGCGTAAAACAGCAGACTGGCAATAAGCAATATTACGTTCCTGTAAGTCCTTCCCTTAAAAACCGGATTAAAATAAAGCAGTAATACAATGGGAAGAAAGATAAACAAAAACGCTGTCGATGAAAAAACCATAGTTTTCCTTCCTGTAATTTCCAAATTTCATATCATTTTAGTATAACTCTATTTTTGTTCCTTGGCAATGTAAATCGGTCTGTTTTTTGACTCCAGATACGTTTTGGCAAGGTACTGTCCCAGTATGCCGATACATAGAAGCTGAATGCCTCCAAGAAGCACAATAATACATACAAGGGACGGCCATCCAAAAGCCGAACCGCCAAACGCAAGCTGGCGCACAATGACAAAAATAATCGCGATAACCGAAATAACACACATTAATACGCCCAGCCATGACGCCACCATCAGCGGCATCGTAGAAAACCCCGTGATTCCTTCCAGAGAATATTTAAACAGTTTCCAGAAAGACCATTTTGTCTCCCCTGCTACCCGCTCCGTATTCTGATATTCAAGCCACTTCGTTTTAAACCCAATCCAGCCAAAAATTCCTTTCGTGAACCGGTTATACTCCGGCATAGACAGTATCGCGTCCACCATGACGCGTTTCATCAACCGGTAATCCCTTGCCCCGTCCACCAAATCCACGTCCGACATCTTATTCATAATCCGGTAAAACATCCTGGCAAATAAAGACCGGATAACCGGCTCTCCCTTTCTTGTCACCCTTCTCGTCGCCACGCTGTCATAGCCTTCTTCCTTGACTGCCGTATACATTTCCATAAGAAGCGACGGCGGATCCTGCAAATCGGCGTCCATCAGCACGGCATACTCTCCGACGCAGGTCTTAAGTCCCGCATAAATCGCGGCTTCCTTTCCGAAATTCCTGCTAAAAGAAATGTAATGCACCCGCTCATCGCTCGTCGCATATTCCTTAATCACATCCAGCGTATTATCTTTAGAACCGTCGTCCACAAAAATAAACTCCATTTCTACCGCTTTTTCGCGAAACGATTCGGCTACGGCGCAGATTTCCTTATAAAAAAACGGCAGAGCCTCCTCTTCATTATAGCATGGTACAATTATCGAAATTTTCTCCATTTGCATCCTCCTAGCGTCTGTTTTTTAAACATGCGACAACTTTGTCAAAGCAGATACACGCCGTAATAATAATAATGTGCACCACAATCCAGTATACCCAGTACAGAACAGATTGTCTTGTAAAGTCAAATCCCAGACAAAAATATACTTTATTCAGATATTTTATCATCACGATATGAAGACACATAATTGTAAATGTATGCTTTCCCACGATGATAAATAGTTTACTCATTCGAAATCGTTCAATATATCTGCAGAGCCATAAAAAAATAACAATTCCCGCAAACGCCGCCGCCAAAAACCACACCGCGCCTAAAATTCCGTCATAACCATAATCGCGCAGCGACAGATTAATCGGTTCTGCCGCCTCGCAGATAACGCCATACACCAGCGCCGCAAGGCATACAAACAAGAATGGAAACCGCTCTTTATTTCCATCCCCAAAATAATTCCTGCTGCCAAGCCACGCGCCTGCCAGCATAAATAACGCGCAGGCAAACGCCGTATCAATGCTCCACGGCATAAGAACCGGACAGTAGGTAAATACTGCCGTAATCGCCGTAAAAACTGCCGTTGTCACAAGCGCCGTTTTCCTGCTGCCAATAAACTGCTCCGCCAAAACATAGAAAATAATACTCGCCACAGCCATCGCCGTAATAAACCACATCGGATTATTACTTATCGTAAAAAACTCTATATTACCGCTCCTGAAATCGGCATAGAGGAGCGCCCGCGAATAAAGCGCGCCAGCCAGCGGTTTCCAGAGCGCTTCTGCCGTCAGCTCATGCTTTACTGCCGAAACCACGATATGTTCGGCATACAAGAGCAGCGTAAATCCCACATAGGGAATCAGAAGCTGCTTCAATCTGCGCCGGATATTCTCCGTTACGCTTCTTCCCGGCTTATATACGTATCCCGATACAAAAAAATACATCGGCATATAAAACGCCACAATCGCGTTTCCAAATACCGGAAAACCGCAGCTGTGAGAAAACAAAACAAATATAATGCCAAGCCCTTTGGCAATATCGGGAAACTCCAGTCTCTTTCCTTCCATACGCGCCTCTAGTCTCTAAAATACAAATCTCTTGTATATACTTTATCCAAAACATCTTTTAAATCATCCTGATAACGATTGGCAAGAATAACATCTGAAATTTCCTTAAACTCGTTCAAATCAGAAAGAACCCTGTCTCCGTAAAAATTGTCCTCCAAAAGCGTCGGTTCATAAATCACCGTCTCCACACCCGCCGCCTTAATGCGCTCCATCACTCCCTGAATAGAGGACTGTCTGAAATTATCAGAATCTGTTTTCATGGTCAGGCGGTAAATTCCGACCACTTTCGGCTCTCTCTCCAATACCTTTTTAGCGATATAATCTTTTCTGGTGTGATTTGCCGCCACAATCGCCGTGATAATATCATTCGGAACACCCTCATAATTGGCAAGAAGCTGTTTTGTGTCCTTTGGCAGACAATACCCGCCGTATCCGAAAGACGGATTATTATAATGGTTTCCAATACGCGGGTCAAGGCTGATTCCCTCAATAATCTGCGCCGTATTTAATCCCTTAGTTTCGGCATAAGTATCTAACTCATTAAAAAACGCGACGCGCATGGCAAGATACGTATTGGCAAACAACTTGATAGCTTCCGCCTCTGTAAAATCAGTAATCAGCACGTCTACATTCTCCTTGACGGCGCCCTCTTTTAGCAGACCCGCAAACTGCTCCGCCTTCTTCTTAAGAACCTCATCCTGTAAATCCGTTCCCACTACAATACGCGACGGATAAAGATTATCGTACAAGGCCATTCCTTCCCGCAAAAACTCCGGCGAAAACAGAATCCGTTTATTTCGGTATTTCTCTCTTACCGATACTGTATATCCAACCGGAATCGTCGATTTTATTACCAAAACAGCCTCCGGCGCCAGTCTGGAAGCCGTCTCAAGAACCGCCTCCACAGACGACGTATTAAAATAATTCTTATCCGCATCATAATCAGTAGGCGTGGCGATAATAACAAACTCGGCGCCCTCATAGACTTCCTTCGGATTTAAGGACGCTTTCAGATGAAGTGTTCCGGAAGCGAGGTATTCTTCTATTTCTTTATCGGCAATCGGGGATTTCCCCTGATTAATGAAATTCATTTTCTCTTCCACAACGTCCAGAGCCATGACTTCGTTATTCTGCGCCAGTAAAACGGCGTTGGAAAGTCCTACATATCCCATTCCTACCACAGCTATCTTCATGTTCCTACCTCCTGAGTAATATCTTTATATACGGTGTAAATGAACGGACAACGGCTACGTCCAGTCCGAAATTTTTTCGCAAGAAACGAAACCAGTCCTTAAACGGCAGACCTTTCGCCCCCTCTTTTAACCGGAACCGCTTTAAAACCGGCAGGCTTTTATCCTGCCATGTTCCCTCGGCAGGATTGTCATTACATCTTCCCACATATTCGTGAAATACATGAATCGGATATCCGAGTCTTTGTATAGTAAAACCGTAATCAAAATCGCCCATACTGTGCGTGTAAGCCGCGTCCGTCGCGCCCGCTTCCTTAAAAATCTTCGCGGGAATCATCACACAGTTTGCATTAAACGTATCGCAGCAGAGCCCCGGCTCATCCGGTCCTACTGTTCTTAACTTCAGGCTTTTTCTGTTTTTATATACAATCCCTCCATAGCTTAGGCTGTTGTCATCCGCCTGCGTCGCTCCCACAAGAACTTCCGTTTTATCATCCAGTTCACGCGCCATTGCCGCAAACACACCCGGATAAAACTCCACGTCGTCATTGAGCAATACATAATACGCCGCGTCGGGAATTTTTTTTAACGCGTATTTCATCCCCACATGCATTCCGCCGTTCCAGTATAAGCCGCCCGTTCCTTCCACGATATGGGTATGCGGCGCCAGTTTTCTGACCGCTTCCTTTGTTCCGTCTGTGCTTTTATCATCAACTAAAACTATCTCCGTCTGTATGTGTTCATTTGTTCCCAACACAGAGCGGATGCAGTTCGTTGTTTTCTCCCTGCGGTTATAGCAGGTTAAAATCAATACTATTTTATCCATCTTGCCACCTTATTTCCTGCTTTATCTATCAAAATATTTTCTGTCTTATCAAAAATCCGTTTCCGTATCTCCTCCAGCAGAACCGCCGCCGCAAACACTGTGAGGCTGACGGCAAGCACTATTACTATATAAAATCCCCTCCCGGCATATTCTGTATACGGCACGACGGAATGTAAATGCAGTTTCAGCGTATCTTCCAATATATATACAGCAAGTACATTTGCCGCCAGAACATTGACTATCCGGCTCTGATACCGGTGCTGCATAAAGAAAAACAACAGCAGAACAGCCTGAATCATTGTAAACAGACTATTGTCCCTTGCAAAATAATTCGCAGTACTTCCCGCCGCCAGATACATCATGTCATTGAGCGCAAAATTAACAACAACAACGCCTGCCAGCAACGCCGCTATTTTCCCCTGCGAAATCACGCTGTCTCTATGATACATCCCGATGTAACGCCCGATGATATAAGCAAGCGCCATGTTAAGAATGCCTTTTCCTCCGTCACCCGTCTGGTCAAAGAAACAAACGGTCGGCAGGAGCAGAAACAATATGCCTGTGGCAATTATCAGTTGTCTGTGACGCTTCTGCCCCACCGTTTCCAGATATTCGTTCAGAAACGGACTCAAAATACACAGGCAGAAATATGCCGAAACAAACCAATATCTGTGTGAAATAACAGGAATCAGACAGGTGAGAAACTGTTTCACGCTAAATGATTCGGAAATCCCCGCAAGAAGCGTACTTGCGTAAGCCGCCAGCGACCAGAAAATCAGCATCAAATCCATCTTCGCAAGCTTTTTTCCTTTCAGGCGTATGCCAAAATACCCGGAAAGCAGCACAAAACCCGTTACACCGATATTACCGACGGTATTGATAAAAATCCCCAGCTGTGTATTCCATTTTCCCACGCCGGCGCCGAACGTATGCATGATAACAATAAGCAAAATACATACAATACGGTATGCCTCAAAATTCGAGCGTCTTTCCATCTCTATTCTCCTAAATCATTGTGCCATAATTTTTTTCAGCAGTCCGGCAAAAGGCTTTTCCACGCAGTGATATAAAAATACCGCCGCAAGTACGGAAAACAATACGGCAAGTACCGCGTAAAGGCCTCCTGTTATATGATAATGATCAATTATCTCGATAACGCACAAATGCACGAGATACAGGCAAAAACTATATCTTCCCGCCGTCTTGATAACCGATACAACTTTTTGATTTCTTATCTGTAAATCAATGAAAACCATCATCACAAGCGCCGTAAGCATTCCCCATGAAATACGGTTAAACCAGTTCAGTCCCATAAATCCTGCAAAAAGCACCATCGCTATTTTCAGAAACGTATTGACTTTTCCTTCCTTGTAAGCATACCACGCGCAAATTCCTATAGCAAACGTATTCAGACTGTAGAGCGGATTGTCCACACACAGCATCTGCGGCTCGGACGCGCCCATTCTTACAAATAAAATCTGTAAAACTTTCGCAAGAATTACTGTAACCGGTATCATCGCCGTCATAAAAACAACCGACCTCTTAAAATTTCGGATGACTTTTTTTAAGAGCGGCGCAATCAGATAGAAAAATACAAAGCAGCTGATTGTCCACAATCCCCAAAGATTGTTCCAGTATCCGTAGGCATTTGACGGAATCCATGTATTGAGACAAAGAAAATACCGAAGCCATCCCATATGCGCATACGTATCCGGCGGCATCTGTTTCCATACCGCTCCCCAGAACACAATTCCCACAATCAGAATGGCATAGTAAGCAGGGAGGATTCTTGAAACACGTTTTATATAATATTCTTTTAAAGTTTTGCTCCGCTCCAGCGAGCCAAAAATCAAAAAACCGCTCATTACAAAAAAAACACTGACACCGTAGCTTCCGTTAGATAAAATATCGTACAGAGACTCCGGCAGACCGGGAACAAATATAAAAAAATGAATGCCAAAAACCATCAGCGCCGCAATAATGCGCAATATATCGAATATAATCATCATTTCTCCTTACATCTTTTATAAAAACCTCTTGGGAACTTTTATAAACCGCGTTAATATCTCATTTAATAACAGAGAGCCAAACAGCCCCACCGCAAAACTGATTACAAAAAAACCTCCCCATTCAGGCAGCATGTCAAGATGTATCTTATTCAGCACACTTACCAGAATCGAAATACATGTCATATGAAAGGCAAGAATAATCAGCGTGTTCTGTCCCACATAGGAAAGAGACTGATTCATTATCCGACTGCGCGCAAGCAGGCGGCTTATACACAACACGATGATTGTACCCAGAAGCCCCAGAACCAGATAAACGCTCATAAATCTTCCATAATCCTGTAATGCGAGATTTGCCGGTCCGTTAAGATAGTGAAGCATCGCAAACAACAGCACGCAGACCACAGGAAGCCAGTAATGTTTCTCTGCCCTCTCAATCACCTGATATTTCCGAAGACACATACCCATCAGCATAAATACCGTACCAAGCAGCGCCGCCTCGATGCTCCACGGCAGGTAAACCGGAAGAATGCGGCACAGCGCATAACTGAATAAGCATAATACTACAGACGACGCGATAATCCTGCGCCAGTCAAATCTATGCTTTAATACAAAGTAAATTATAAAATAAAAAATAACGGAGGATACCGCCATCGCCGTCAAAAACCAAAGAGGAGCATTGCCGAAAATAAACCCCTCAAAGTTCTCCTCTGCCGGTACATTTTTATAGAATAGCGCCGAAGAATAGACAAATCCTAACAGCCCCTGCACGCCAAGCCTCATTGTAAATGTGTGCGACAAAATCAGTTTTAACAGGTATTTGACATAAAGTATCATGTTATATATAAAATACGGTATCAGCAGACGTTTTACCCGTCTGCCTGTCAATTCTCCATATGTTCTGTTCTGCGTCTTATCAATATCATACAGATACCCTGCCAGTATAAAAAAAAGCGGGATGTGCACAGAACCACAAAAAGGCACATAATTATATTCAATATGTCCCATAATCACCAGCATAATGCCTATTCCCTTTGCAATATCCACATCATCAAATCTTTGTTCCATACTTACACCTGTTCTACTGCTCCAGCTTCATTACTTCTAACGGTATGTTCCCCAATTTGGACGCCATCACGGAAAATGTACTGTTAAAGCTTCCCAATATTTTCTCTCCTGATGCCAGACAAAGCATTTCCACATATGCGTCTTCAATTCCCTGTCTGCTGTCCCTGTCCAGCGTCTTTCCCGAAAACGTTATAATCCGCTCTCCAAACACTTCACGAAGCGACGCTTCTGTCTCTATGTCGTCCGTTGCCAGATAAAAGCAGGTCGCCTCATCTTGTTCCAGCGCCTTGTTCATTGCGTCAACAAACAATCTAAGGGGACTGTTTTTCCATGCCTCTATATGGTCCGTACGGCGGATATGCACGCTTACCAGTCTTTTTCCTTCCGCCTGCCCTAACACCTGTTTCTTTTTTTGTTCAATTGCGTCCTGCGGCAGAATAAAATCAAAAGCATGTTCCAGTTCCAGAATATCCCAGAACGGATTTGTCGCTTTCACATAAACCGCCAAAACCTTATCAAATTCATGCGCAACGCCTTTGCTGCCCTTCTCGTCATACAGCCGCATAATATCGTCGCACTCATAAAATTTTCCCGCAAGGGCACGATATTTTTTCTTAATCCGGTTTCCTCTCATCTGACCGATAAAATCACGTTTGAATCCGTACTCCGAAATTTCAACGCATGTTACGTCCTCGGGAAGCCGTATCAGCGCATGCATAGGCGCTCCTAACACGCTCTCTTCCTTCCAGACGACCACGAGTTCTCTGTTTAATTGTTTTGCCGCATGATAGGCGCTTGCCAATGCAATAAAGCGGTTTCCCAATCCTGCGCAGGGTTCAACTATTATCATCAATAATCCTTTCAGCCAACCGGCTGTTTTAATAATTTTCTCTTCACTCTTCCCAGTCTGCCGCGGGTTATCCAATACCAGCGCACCAGTATCGCCTTTACGGCAGGTCTTTGATTACGGTACATTCCTTCCATATAAATCTTATCGCCGCCGATAAAATGCAGGCTGTAAGTTGGCATCAGCCTTTTATCGGCTTTCCTGATATAGTGCGGAACTCCGTTTTTATACACAATCTTCTTAATCGTCGTCAATTTA
>CAJTZH010000002.1 GCA_910584325.1 uncultured Lachnospiraceae bacterium
GAGGTGAAATCGCTGCCAGGTATTGAAGACATCGAGAAGAGATATATCAATATTGACGCAAAATTGGTGGATAACTACAAACTGTTTATTTCGATAAAAAATTCTGTTGTGGGAACGATTGAATTTGACGAGGACGGATTTCCGATGACGCCGGATTACGATGGGGGGACAGAAGAGCACGGAATCGGTTTGAGGAGCGTTAAAGTAATTACAGAGAAATACAATGGATTTTTTAAGTGTGAATGTGACAGTGGAGAATTTTATTTTAAGTCAGCATTATTTGGGGAAAAATGCGACAATAAAGAGGCGCGAAGTACAAAAAACAACATGATTAAAAAATTAATTCCTGTCGTTCCGGTTTCGTTGTTTCTGCTGGTAATTACCGTTTGTTATATGCCGGTTATGGCCGGGATAACAGAAGGCCCGTTTCGGATTGGAGGGGAAAAAGTCTTCAGTGCGGGATGGGGGTACCTGACATTTGCCGCAAAACAGCCTGTGCCTGTCGGAGGAGATGACGGGGAAGCCGATGTAGTGAGCGGGCAGAGCGAACAATTTATCAGCCGTATGCAAGAGGAATTTTTGTGGTATGCGATGCGTAAATATGAAGGCTATGTCAGCGCGGATGTATCTTATGAGATTTTGCGGGATGATGACAAGATGCTTTCTGTACGCTTTTTTGCGACAATTAATGTAGGAGGTTCTGTCGATTATAGCCGCTGTATTCTTTATGATAAGCAGAACAGAGAAATACTGGAATTAAAGAGTCTGTTCAAGGAAGACAGTGATTATATCGCTATTATCAGTGATGAAATTTTTCGCCAGATGGCGGAACAGAACGCTTCGGGAAAGGCGAATTATTTTATACCGGGGGGAATTTGGTCGGACGATGAATGCTTTAAAGAGATTTCGGCGGATCAGAATTTTTATATAGACGAGCAGGGCAGACTTGTAATTGTATTTGATGAATATGAAGTTGCGCCCGGAAGTATGGGAATGCCGGAATTTGTAATTGATACCGGGCTTTTGAAAAATATACTAAAGCAGCCGTCGTATATTGGCTCGTAATGAGCAGTCTCAAAGTGCGCCTAACAAAAAGGAGCGTCGAAAAATAACCGGAGTACGGTTATCTTATGACGCTCCTTTTTAAGAAAGTTTATAAATTACCCAATACCGTAACGGCATTTTCTTTAATAATACTGTCGAAATGTTCCATATAATAAGCTTCCGTGGCATAGGTAGATTTTACTCTTGCGCCAAATTCCGAGATGGCGTTGCAGGTGCGGTTAAATTTTTCAACCTGACTGCTTTCGGAAGTCAGAACCAGATAATACAGATTATTCGGTGTGTCTTTATAGAGAGAACTTGTTCCGCTAAAGGTGTTCACCGCTAACTGGCAGGCAGTATTGACCTTTTCAAAGGAATGAAACGTGAAAATTCGGCTGATTTTGCGAGGGGCCGTCTCTTCGGCAACATCCCCGCCTGCATTTTTAGCAGTGGTATTTTTCAGGGAATCCTTAAACGGAATAAAATCATCCGTAGTTTCATTGACTGTCGAAATTTCTTCGACTTTATTCATGTCGTCTTCATTTAATTCAAGAGAATCTCTGATTTCCTGAATCTTTGAAAAAAGTGTTGCAATCTCGTCGTCTTCGTTGTCAGAAGATTCCTCGCTAATATCGTCATCCTGAGGCGAAGAAAATTTAGAGAAACGGGTATCCAGTTCCTCCGGGTCTTCAACCTTGGTTATAATTAATATAATACAGTCCCCGGTTACGGGAATGGCTTCTATCATTAGTGGAATATCCTCTGCTTCAAAACCAAATTCAAAGGATGCCTGCTGCATCATTTCACGGAATAAATCCTTGGCCTTTTCAGTGCCATAGGCAAGTTCGCTGATTTTTAATTCGCGCTCTGCCAAATCTTCCTTGTTAAGAGTGCAGCGTATTTGGTTTTCGCTTATTTTTTCTAATCTCATAATTCACCGCTCCCAACAAATAATTACTGTTCATAGTATAAACCAAAATAAATTCATATGTAAAGAAATATTATGGAAAAAACGCAAATTATGAAAAAAAATACAATTAAATGTAGAAAAAGATTGCAAAAAATATGTGCAGTAGGTATAATGAAAGAGAAGTAACGGAGCTCTCCCATAAGGGGGCGGTTACAATGAAGACATAACATATATCATATTCAATATTTTACATTTTATTACAATTCAATAGTTCTATTTTCAAATAAGGTCATTCACCGAAATTACGCACATTATTTATTTAGTTAAATTTAATGGACATGAGGGTGCATAGTGTTTTTTGTTATTATATTTTTATTGGGAGAAATCTGTTACTTTTCTTGCATTCATTCTGCAATATATCACAATAACAACACATATGGGCGGAGGACACTGCATTGCGAAGAAAAGATAATTCTCCTATTTATACGGAAGTGCTTGGATATCGGCAGCTGGGCATTGATATTTTCCTAAACGGCAGGGATATTGAGTCATGTGACCATGGCATTTATTCCCTGAAGGAAAATACATGTTATATGAGGGAATACATAAGAAATGGTGAAGGAGATTTGGAAAAAGTTAACTTTACTTTAATAAGAAAAAAATAACGGTGCATAAACCCCTTTAGGCATCGGACCGGCGGAAGACTCTGCCGGTCTTTTCTTTTATTAATTTTTTGCGGAAATGGATGACGGTATCAAAAAAAAATGTTATAATATGTAAGGTTATGGCAGGAGGTATAAATCGAATGAAAAAAACAAGACTGAACCGAAAAGGAAAACAGGTAGTGATGGCATTATGCATCATTATGATTATGATATTAATGCTGATAATTTTTGTGGGGATTAAACTATATCAGAAATATTCCCCGTCAAAAGAAAGAATGGCATACCAGGACTATTTCGAGATGCAGAACGAAGACGAAGTTCTTGTCTATATGAATGATGAGGCATTGAAATTAAATGACGAAAAATTAGATGTGTTGTATGAAGACGGAAGATGTTATCTTCCGCAGGAATATGTGGAAGCATGTTTAAACTGCAGATTTTATTATGATAAGGTTACCGACAGTATTATATTCTCCGTTCCGGACGACATGTATTATTTTACGGCGGATTCTGCATCATATACAACAATGAACGGTCAGTCCGCACAGATGGACTATAGTGTTGTAAAGCGTGCCAACGACAAATTTTATATTGCTTTAGATTATATTAAAGAACATACGGATATCCGGTACAGGTTCTACGAGAACCCGAAACGTCTTTTTATGTGGACGGAATATGCGCAAAAGACATACGCGTCTTTGATTAAGGATACGCCGATACGGTTCCGTGGAGGAATTAAGAGTCCGATCATTGCAGACGGTCTGGAAAATCAGGAGGTGGAAGTTCTGCAGGATTTGGAAGACTGGATAGAAGTCAGAACGGAAGACGGGTATCTTGGATATGTAACGGCGAAAGCAGTCGGCGAGACATTTAACAGAACGGAAACAAGCACGTTTGTTGATGTGGAAGCGCCGCAGGCGACAACATTTAACGGTAAGATTAACCTTGTATTTCAGGCAATCGGTTCCGCTGCTTATGGTGAGGCAGTGAAAGAAGCAATGTCATCCACCAGCGGCGTCAACGTTGTTTCGCCGACATGGTACAAGCTCTCGGGCGGCGATGGAGATTTGAGCTCTTATGCGAACGCGGATTATGTCAGAGCGTGCCATTCCATGAATATGCAAGTTTGGGCGCTTGTAGATGATTTTGATATAACTCCGGAGGAACGTCTATCTGTATTATCTGACAAAAACGCAAGAAGCAGAGTAATCAATAAGCTGATTTCTGAGGCGGCGTCTTATGGATTTGACGGAATTAATCTTGATTTTGAAAATATTAACAGCGATACGGCTGCGCATTACCTTCAGTTTGTGAGAGAATTGTCTTTTGTATGCCGTCAGAACGGGATTATTCTTTCCATAGATAACTATGTGCCAAGGGAATATAACAGTCATTACAACCGCAAAGAACAGGCATTCTGGATAGATTATTTTATCATCATGGGTTATGACGAGCATTGGAAAGGTTCACCGGAAGCGGGACCGGTCGCTTCTATCGGATTTGTGGAAGATGGAATTGTCAAAACGCTTGAGGAAGTTCCGGCAGAGAAGGTTATCAACGCAATGCCGTACTACGTCAGAGTCTGGACAGAGACAAAGAATTCCGACGGGACAATCAGTATGACGACGAGGGATTTGGGGATGGAAGCAGCAAAAGAACAGTTGGACAGGAATAATGTTCCGGTTGTCTGGGATGAAACCGTAGCGCTTTATTACGGCTCCTATGAAGATGGGAACACAACTGTTAAAATCTGGCTGGAGACGGAACGTTCCATTGAAGAGAAGATGAAGCTTTACAAAAATTACAATATTGCCGGTGTGGCAGGATGGAGGCTGGGACTGGAAAAGAAAGCGGTCTGGTCAGTAATAGGTTCCTACCTTAATTAATATAATATATGTAAGAAAATAAACGGTGGAATTGTCATGCGAAGAGTTTTACAGTTACTCATGGCAATACTCATGATAGCGGCAATTTACTGCACATTCCGATATAGGGTGCTGCCAAGCGGAACCATCGCCACCAAAGAAAAACATGTGATTGTGATTGACGCGGGGCATGGAGGTGAAGACCCGGGCAAGGTTGGGATTAACGACGCATTGGAGAAAGAAATTAATCTTGCGATTGCGAAAAAGCTGGAAGCAATTCTTTTGGATAAGGGGTATGAAGTTGTGCTTACCAGAACAACGGACGACGGATTATACCAATCAACCGACAGTAATAAAAAAGTTGCGGATATGAAGAAACGGTGTCAGATCATTGAAGATGCGAAAGCGGATATTGTAATCAGTATTCATCAGAACAGTTTCAGTCAGGAAAGCGTACGGGGAGCACAGGTGTTTTATTATAAATACTCTCAGAGAGGGCAGGTGCTTGCGGATAAAATCCAGAAAGCTATCCGGCAGTTTGCGGACGAGGAAAACAAACGTACCATCAAGGATAATTCGACATATTATATGCTGGTACATACTCCTTGCCCTACAGTAATCGTGGAGTGCGGATTTCTCTCTAACCGTTCAGAGGCAGAGATGCTGTGTACGGATGAATATCAGGATAAGATAGCGAACGCAATTTATGAAGGAATAGGAGAATATTTCAAGGAATAAATGGAAACGTTGTTTCGGGTCATAGGTAAAGATAAAAAAGAAAATACAGAGACGTTTCAGACAGCGTCACAGATATTGAGGGAAGGGGGGCTGGTCGCATTTCCCACGGAAACGGTTTACGGACTGGGGGGAAACGCCCTGGATAAACAGGCTTCCCTAAAGATTTACGCAGCAAAGGGAAGACCCTCGGATAATCCTCTGATTATTCACATTGCAGACATCAAGGAATTGAATGAACTGTGCGTAGATATACCTCGGACAGCATATCTGCTTGCGGAAAAGTTTTGGCCGGGTCCTCTTACATTAGTGATGAAAAAACATAAAAAAGTACCTTATACCACGACGGGAGGGCTGGATACGGTTGCTGTCAGAATGCCAAATCACCCTACCGCCCTGCGGTTAATTAAAAAATCCGGTATATTGATTGCGGCGCCAAGTGCCAATCTGTCAGGAAGACCAAGTCCTACCAGTGCGGCACATGTGCTTCAGGATTTGAATGGAAGAATTGATATGATTATAGGAGACGGCGAAGGAGATATCGGAATTGAATCGACGATTGTTGATTTGACATGCAAAATCCCTATGATACTGCGCCCCGGATATATAACAAAAGAAATGCTTTCCGAAGTATTGGGACAAGTTTTAATTGACCCGGCAGTGGAGCAGGGAAAGCAATGTGTTGAAAAACCGAGGGCACCGGGGATGAAATATCGTCATTACGCTCCTAAGGGCGAGATGGTTCTTGTAGAAGGGGCGGATGAAAGGGCAGTAGTAAATAAAATCAATTCGTTAGTCAGGGACAAGCGTTTACAGGGGGTTAAGACGGGAATACTGGCAACAGAGAGAACAAAAGGTTCTTACCGTGCGGATTATGTTATCAGTGTCGGGAACCGTGAAGACGAACATGTTATTTCTTCCAGATTATTTGATGTGCTGCGCAGTTTTGACGATTTGGGCGTAGCGTATATTGTTTCGGAAAGTTTTCCACGGCGGAACGTGGGGTACGCGATTATGAACAGACTGTCAAAGGCGGCTGGAGGAAGAATTATCAATATCAATGAAAAAAAGGAGAATGATGATGATAGCAATCGGATGTGACCATGGCGGATATGAAATGAAACTGGAAATTATAAAGTATCTGGAGCAGAACGGCATTGCGTATAAGGATTTCGGGTGTACTACAACGGAATCAGTAGATTACCCTGTTTATGGAAAGGCAGTTGCGAAAGCCGTTGCGGCGGGAGAGTGCGAAAAGGGAATTCTTGTCTGCGGAACGGGGATTGGCATGTCAATTGCGGCAAACAAGGTAGCGGGCGTGAGATGCGCGTTGTGCACAGACTGTTTTAGCGCGGAAGTAACAAGACTGCATAACGATACGAACGTTCTGGCGCTGGGAGCAAGAATCACAGGCATGAGTCTTGCGCTTAAAATAGTTGATATCTGGCTGAATACGCCGTTCTCTGATGATGAAAGACATGTTAGAAGAATCAGTATGCTGGAAGAGTGATGTTATTTGGAGGTATATATGAGTCAGAAAAGAACGGATTATATTTCATGGGATGAGTATTTTATGGGAGTTGCCGCGCTTTCGGGCATGCGCTCTAAGGACCCTAATACACAGGTTGGAGCGTGTATTGTAAGTTATAATAACAAGATTCTTTCAATGGGGTATAATGGATTGCCGACAGGGTGTTCGGACGACGAGTTTCCGTGGTGCCGGGAGGGCGACCCGTTAGAAAATAAATATTTTTATACGACACACAGCGAATTAAATGCGATATTAAATTACCGCGGAGGTTCTCTTGAGGGCGCGAAAATGTATGTAACATTATTTCCTTGTAATGAATGTGCGAAGGCAATTATCCAGGCAGGAATTAAATGCGTTGTATACAAGGAAAATAAATACGCAGACACACCGTCGGTCATAGCTTCCCAACGAATGTTCAAAGCGGCGGGGGTGGAACTTATTCATTACCGGTCAAGTAACAGAGCGCTTCAGGTAGAAGTATAACCTATTCGTCAGAAGGCTGTTCGAATTGTTCTATCAGGGTTGTGTACTGGCTGAATCTGCCGGTGTAAATGATATCAAGGAGAGCATGCAGCTTGGAAAGGGCGTTAAGTATTCCGTCGATGCTTATAAGCCCTTTTTTGTATGCCGCTTCAAATTCGTTTAAATCAACAACTTTGACCAGTCCCGAAGGCTCAATAATCACATCTGCCAGCAGGTCGGTGAATATGTAGGAATCCTTTTCCTTATCATAATCTGTATGAATAATGTCGCAATACCAGTAGACGAAGTTGTTACAGGAATCAAAAAACTTGCTGATTTTCCATCCTTTATCTATAACGTACAGAGAGATTCCTTTGGAAAAAGCCGTTTTCGGATTTAATGTATCCCAGCAGGTAATCATTGTGTTTTCGGAACGGGACAGTATCCTGTCCTTTAGAAGAGGAACGCACTCTTCGGGAATCAAACGTTTTCTAAAAATTTCTGCCATAGGAAGACTCCTTTGTAATTCGAATTATAGGGTTATAGTGGATTATAGCAGAAAAAAAACACATTTTCCATACATATTTCAATAAATATGGCGAATAGTAATTTATTATTAAATTCCCATAGACTTATTCAGTGAAATGGTATAAAATGTTAAGTGATTTAGTTGTAAGAAGGAAACAAAATGAATAAAAATAAAAGTATGCTTCGTAATTTTGCGTTGGTAACACAACTGAGTCTTAATATCATTGTTCCGACACTTCTGTGCCTTTTGATAGGGTTATGGCTGGACAAGACGTTTCACGTTTCCTATTGGGCAGTGATATTGCTTATATTCGGGGTGCTCGGGGGTGGTAAAAGTGCATATGATACTGCCATGCGTTCCCTGAAAATGGATGAAAAGAAGCAGAAAAGTCCTGAAGATATCGTGGAAGAATATAATCGCGAGCATGGTGATGGAATAAAATGAAGAAGTTTTTAAACAGTATGAATCCGATGCTGCTGGATTTGTCGACAGGCTGCATTATATATGGGATTGTTGGAGAAATCATAATAGTTGCGGTCGGATTGTCATTCTATCAGGAAGGTCTTTGGAAGATTATTCTTGGATTTTTGATTGGAACAGCCGCAGCAGTTGCTTTGACGGTACACATGTATTTTGGTGTAGTAGAATCACTTTCTCTCGGGGAGACAGGAGCGCTAAAGCACACCCGTAAGATGTATATCTTGCGTATAGCGGGGATTTTAGTAATTCTTGTGTTGATTTATTTTACGGGATTTTGCGATGCTGTCGCATTTGCGGCCGGCTTGATTTCTTTAAAAGTAGCGGCTTATTTACAGCCGATTACTCATAAATATATAGTTTCAAAAATAATTTAATAAAGGAAGGTGAGAATGTGGGAAGTGGACTTTTGACGGTCCCTCAGAACCTGCCGGTTGCTATGGAAGCAGACTTCATGATCAAGAAACTTCAAGAAGTTCATCTTGGTGGAACGACTGTGTACATTACAACGACTCATGTTGCGCTTTTATGCGTGTCACTTTTCATAATAGTGCTGGCGGTTATTGCCAACAGAGTCATTGCCAAAGCTGACCCTGACGCGACTCCGGGGGTATTTCAGAATATCATGGAGATTGTGGTAGAAATGCTCGGCAATATGGTAAACGGTCTGATGGGAACAAATGCCAAGCGTTTTGTCAATTACATTTCATCAATATTTATATTTATATTGATATGTAATATATCGGGTCTGTTCGGACTTAGACCGCCGACTGCCGATTACGGTGTAACATTGCCGCTTGCGCTTTTTACGTTTTGCATTATCCACTTTTGCGGAATTAAGAAGAATAAGGGTAAGCACTTTACGAATTTATTTCAGCCGGTAGCGATTCTTTTTCCGATTAACGTCATCAGTGAGATTGCAACACCGTTGTCATTATCAGTCCGTCTGTTCGGTAATATCATGTCAGGTACCGTATTAATGGGACTGGTATACGGAATGTTCCCGTTGCTTTTAAAGATGGGGATTCCGGCAGTACTGCATGTATACTTTGATGTATTTTCAGGTTGTATACAGGCGTATGTATTTGCCATGTTAACCATGGTTTATGTCAATGATAAGATAGCAGATTAATTAAATTCATTTACAGGAGGATTATTAAGATGGAAAACATTAGTGGACAGGATTTTATTTATGGTATGTCAGCAGTAGGCGCAGGACTTGCTCTTATCGCAGGTATTGGTCCTGGTGTCGGACAGGGTTATGCGGCAGGTCAGGCAGCAGCAGCAGTTGGACGTAATCCGGGCGCAAAGTCTGATATCACCTCTACGATGCTTCTTGGACAGGCGGTAGCAGAGACAACAGGTCTTTATGGTTTCGTCGTAGCCATCATTTTAATGTTTGTAAAGCCTTTTAAATAGAATACGAAGTATTCATGAATAAGAGGAAGGAGGCAGAATTTGATGCCATTATTTAATGTATTGCTGACAACTGCAGCACAGGAAACGGAGTATCTGTTCGGGCTGGACGCGCAGCTCCTTTTCAGTACGGCGGTGACGGCAATTAACATTTTCATATTGTTTGTATTGTTGTCATATCTGTTGTTTGACCCGGCGAGAGAACTGCTTAAGAAGCGTGCCGATAAGATTACAAAAGAACGCGAGACGGCAAAGCAGGCAAAAGAAGAAGGAATTGCGCTCAAGGAAGAGTATGAGACAAAGCTTCGCGAGATAGACAGGGAAGCAGAGGCGATTCTTTCCGAGACAAGGAAAAAAGCTTTAAAGAAAGAGGAACAAATTCTTTCCGAAGCGAAGGAAGAGGCTGCGAGAATTATCGAGAGAGCAAATAACGAGGCTGTTCTCGAGAGAAAGCGTGCCATGGATGAAGTGAAGACGGAGATGATTCAGATTGCTTCCATAATGGCAGGTAAAGTGGTGGCAGCCAATATTAATACTGCGGTTAGTGATGCTCTTGTAGAAGAGACTTTAAACGGAATAGGTGATAGTACATGGCTAAGCTAGTGAAGGCGACTTATGGTGATGCATTATTTGAGCTTGCTGTGGAAGAAAATAAGACTGACGTGCTTTTGGAAGAAGCACAGGCTGTTCTTAAGGCATTTTCCGATAACGGAGAGCTTGTCAAGTTTTTAAATCACCCTAAGATTGAAACATCAAAAAAACAGGAAGTTATTGAAGATATCTTTAAACAATTTTTATCCAAAGATATGATAGGATTTCTTACACTGGTTGTCAGTAAAGGGCGGTATAATGATATTCCGGATATACTATCCTATTTTATCGATATGGTAAAAGAATATAAGCATATTGGTGTAGCTTATGTGACTTCGGCGTCTGTACTTTCTGACCGGCAGAAAGCGCAAGTTGAAGCAAAACTGCTCGAGACCACCGGTTATCAGTCTTTTGACATGAATTATCAGGTAGATAAGGAATTGATTGGCGGTATGGTAATCCGTATCGGCGACCGTGTAGTAGACAGCAGTATAAAGACGAAATTAAGCGAACTAACAAAAGAATTGCTTAAGATTCAGTTAAACTAATAGAAGGAAGGTGCGTTCGCTCCATGAATTTAAGACCGGAAGAGATTAGTTCCGTCATAAAGGAACAGATAAAGAAATATTCAAGTGAACTTGAAGTATCGGATGTTGGTACGGTAATTCAGGTTGCCGATGGTATTGCGCGTATTCACGGTTTGGAAAATGCTATGCAGGGAGAACTTTTAGCGTTCCCGGGAGATATATACGGCATGATTCTGAATCTGGAGGAAGACAATGTCGGCGCAGTTCTTTTGGGTGACTCAAAGAACGTCAATGAAGGTGATACGGTAAAGACAACAGGACGTGTTGTTGAAGTACCGGTAGGCGATGCAATGCTTGGACGTGTCGTAAATGCGTTAGGACAGCCGATTGACGGAAAAGGACCTATTCATACAGACAAGTTTCGACAGATTGAACGAGTAGCATCAGGTGTTATTACAAGAAAATCGGTTGATACACCGTTACAGACTGGTATTAAGGCAATCGATGCCATGGTGCCAATCGGAAGAGGTCAGCGTGAGCTGATTATCGGCGACAGACAGACAGGTAAGACGGCTATTGCGATTGATACGATTATCAATCAGAAGGGACAGGGCGTTAAATGTATCTATGTAGCAATCGGACAGAAAGCGTCAACAGTAGCAACGATTGTTAAGACACTGGAAGAGTATGGCGCAATGGACTATACGACGATTGTTGCGGCTACGGCAAGCGAACTTGCTCCGTTACAATATATCGCGCCATATTCGGGATGTGCAATCGGTGAAGAGTGGATGGAAGCAGGGCAGGATGTTCTTGTTGTATATGATGACTTGAGTAAACACGCGACGGCATACAGAACACTTTCATTGCTGCTGAAAAGACCGCCGGGACGCGAGGCGTATCCGGGCGATGTATTTTATCTGCATTCAAGACTTCTTGAGAGAGCTGCGAGAATGTCGGATGAATATGGCGGAGGTTCGCTGACGGCGCTTCCGATTATTGAAACCCAGGCAGGAGACGTTTCCGCGTATATTCCGACGAATGTAATATCCATTACAGACGGTCAGATTTATCTGGAAACGGAAATGTTTAACTCCGGTTTCCGTCCGGCAGTTAATGCAGGTCTTTCCGTATCACGGGTTGGCGGTGCGGCGCAGATTAAAGCAATGAAAAAGTTCGCGGCTCCGATTCGTGTGGAATTGGCGCAGTATCGTGAACTTGCTTCTTTCTCCCAGTTTGGTTCGGAACTCGACGCGGATACGAAGGAGAGACTGGAGCAGGGTGAAAGAATTAAAGAAATGCTGAAGCAGCCACAGTATAAACCAATGCCTGTTGAGTATCAGGTAATTATTATATATGCGGCTACAAAGAAGTATCTCCTTGATATTGAAGTATCTAAGATTCTGGAATTTGAAAAAGGATTATTTGAATTTATCGATACAAAGTATCCTGAAATTCCGGCAGCGATTAAGAGCAGTAAGGTGTTGGATGAGGAGAATGAAAAACTTCTTATAAAAGCCATTGAAGAATTTAAGTCAGAGTTTTAAGAAAGAGCAAAAGGGTGATCGCATATGGCCTCAATGAGAGACATAAAAAGGCGTAAGGAAAGTATACAGAGTACGGAACAAATAACGAAAGCCATGAAGCTCGTTTCAACGGTAAAGCTGCAGAAAGCTAAAACAAGGGCAGAACATTCCAGACCGTTTTTTGATATGATGTATGACACTGTCCGGACCATGCTTGCAAAATCGGCAAATATTAATCACAGATTTTTAAACGCGGGAAATTCCCCGAAGAAAGCAATTATTGTGATTACGTCAAACCGAGGACTTGCAGGAGGATATAATTCCAATGTTATCAAACTTATCACCAAGGGAGAGATTCCAAAGGAAGATATTGTAGTTTATAATATTGGACGGAAAGGCAGAGAGGCGTTTACAAGAAACGGTATTGCCATTGCAAAGGATTATTCGGAGGTCATAGAGCATCCGATATATTCCGATGCAATGCATATCAGCGAAACAGTGCTGAAGGCGTTTACCGATAATGAAATCGGCGAGATTTATCTTGCGTACACAGGGTTTAAGAATACGGTAGTACATGTTCCGACTCTGATTAAATTGCTGCCTGTTGACAGAAATATGGGAAAAGACAGCGGACTTGATACGGTTCTGATGAATTATGAACCGGATGAAGAGGAAGCGCTTGACGTCATTATTCCAAAGTATGTGACGAGTCTGATTTACGGCGCGTTGATAGAATCCGCTGCCAGTGAAAACGGAGCGCGTATGCAGGCGATGGATAATGCAACAAGTAATGCGGACGAGATGATTTCCGATTTGGCTTTAAAGTACAACAGAGCAAGACAGAGTTCAATTACGCAGGAATTAACAGAAATCATTGCGGGTGCATCGGCAATTTCTTAAAAGCAGCCGTATAACCGCAATAAGCAAAGGAGTGAAATAATGGCAGCTAATAATATTGGTAAGATAACACAGATTATCGGTGCCGTTCTTGATATTAAGTTTAGCGACGGAACTCTTCCGGAAATTAATACAGCTATCCGCATTAAAAAGCAGGATGGCGGAGAATTGGTTGTGGAGGTGTCGCAACATCTTGGAGACGATACGGTAAGATGTATCGCCATGGGACCGACAGACGGACTTGTCCGTGGTATGGACGCGGAAAATACAGGCGCGCCGATTACGGTTCCGGTAGGAGAGAATACATTGGGTCGAATTTTTAATGTATTAGGAGCTCCAATCGATAATAAACCGGCTCCGGAAAATGTTGAATATTTACCGATTCACAGAAAGGCTCCTTCGTTCGAGGAGCAGTCAACATCAACAGAAGTTCTTGAGACAGGTATTAAAGTCGTTGACCTTCTCTGCCCGTATCAGAAGGGCGGTAAAATCGGGCTTTTTGGTGGTGCAGGCGTAGGTAAAACAGTCCTGATTCAGGAATTAATCCGAAATATTGCAACAGAACACGGTGGATATTCGGTATTTACCGGTGTTGGCGAGCGTACAAGAGAGGGTAATGACCTTTACAACGAAATGACGGAGTCAGGCGTTATCAATAAAACAACGATGGTGTTTGGTCAGATGAACGAACCGCCGGGAGCCAGAATGAGAGTCGGGCTTACGGGGCTTACGATGGCAGAGTACTTCCGTGATAAAGGTGGTAAGGACGTTCTGCTATTCATTGATAATATTTTCCGTTTTACACAGGCTGGTTCCGAAGTGTCCGCGCTTCTTGGACGTATGCCGTCTGCCGTTGGTTATCAGCCGACATTGCAGACAGAAATGGGAGCGCTTCAGGAGCGTATCACATCGACAAAGAACGGTTCCATTACATCCGTTCAGGCAGTATATGTGCCTGCCGATGACTTAACGGACCCGGCACCGGCAACAACGTTCGCTCATCTGGATGCGACAACGGTACTTTCACGTTCCATTGTGGAACTTGGTATTTATCCGGCAGTTGACCCGTTGGAGTCAACGTCGAGAATTCTTGACCCGCGTATCGTGGGCGAGGAGCATTATAAAGTTGCCCGAGGCGTACAGGAGATACTTCAGAGATACAAGGAACTGCAGGATATCATCGCGATTCTTGGTATGGATGAGTTATCGGAGGATGATAAACTGCTTGTAGCAAGAGCAAGAAAGATACAAAGGTTCCTTTCACAGCCATTCTTCGTTGCAGGACAGTTTACTGGAATGGAAGGCCGTTATGTACCGCTTAGCGAAACGATTCAGGGATTCAAAGAAATTCTGGAAGGCAAGCATGATGATGTTCCGGAAGGATATTTCCTGAATGCCGGTAATATAGATGATGTTTTGGCAAGAATGAAGTAGAGGTAAATGAGTATGGCAGGTAAATTATTTCAACTAAAAATCATTTCACCTGACAGAATTTTTTATGAAGGTGATGTAAATATGGTAGAGTTTACATCAAGCGAAGGTGACATTGGTGTATATGCTGACCATATACCGCTGACTACTGTTCTTGTACCGGGTATCATGGCAATCCATGAGGAGAATGGTATCAAAAAGGCGGCTGTTCATGCCGGATTTGCAGAAATTTTACAGGACAAAGTTGTTGTTCTGGCAGAAATCGCGGAGTGGCCTGATGAAATCGACATTAACAGGGCAAACGAAGCGCGTATCCGTGCGGAGAGACGTCTGGGCGGAATTTCAGGCGAGCAGCATATTAATCTTTTGCGTGCGGAGTTGTCTCTAAAGCGTTCGCTTACAAGAATTAAGCTGTTAAGTTAAGCAGTGGAATGAATAAAACCTCCCGGTTTGGCAATAATGTGAAAAACATATTGACGAACCGGGAGGATTTTTTATGCCTGTTTATAGTAATGAAATCGGAAAAAAGAGCTGGAAAAAGACAATCAGGAAGGTTATTCTTGCGGTTGTCCTGTGGGCGGTTGCACTGACGCGGATTTACGCATACGGAAATAACAGAGGAACAACGGAGACGCTTGTAAATGCGTTTCATCAGGTACAATTAAATGAAATGAGCGCGTCGGTGGACGCATTTGGATATTATGCCGACGTTTATCTGAGTGAAAAGGCAAAGGAAACGCTGGTCAGGGATATCGGATACGCGCTGGGGCTAAATTATTGCGATATTGTAACGGAGCATGACGGGGAACTGGCTGTTACGACGCTCACGAAAAACGGAAAATATGCCGTGACACAGATTAAAATGATTACCAGGGAACAGAAATTATCGGAAAACGTATTGGAAAGCCACCAGTATCTGTCGATTCATATTGATTTAGGAAACAATCTCAATGCGGCGATGGAATATCAGAAGATTTTAAAGAATCTCTATGCGGACTTTGATATTGAGGCGGACGTCACTGTCAATCTGACAGGCAATCTGGATGGACAGGCAGATTTGGCGCTCAAAAATCTGATTTCAAATCAGATAATTGACCAGATGGAGGCGAAGATAGTTGCCGAGAACAGAACGGAGGACATTTACACGATTTATGCCTATACGTCGCAGGTCGAGGATTCTATAAAGGTGAGCGGAAAAAAGATTAACCTGAATATTTCCGCGTCATATGACGAACAAAAAAACAAAACATTTTTTTATATTTCAACACCGATTATTAACACGGATTACTAGAAACGCATATATTAGAGTAAATGAAAAAATGGTGAAAACATGATGTTTGATGAAGATATGAGAAAGGATAACAACTGGAACCAGAACCAGAACCAAAGCGCGCTGGAGGAGAGGTTCTGGAGAGAACGAATTCAGAATAATATGTTTAATCCATTTGTAATGGGCGAGCGAGACGGCGCGTATTTACGGGAAATGTACCCGAAAGAAGCGAAAATGATAAGAGATATGATAGAGAGCGAGCTGGATATGGTAGATTATCGTGGAAGTTTTATATATGATGAATATCCGGATAAGTACTTATTTTTCCGCCTTGTTAAAAAGGTAACGGACCGATATTTTTCGGAAGCAGGAGCAGGTGGAACTGCGGATACTGTACCTCAGGATAAACAGTGGGTACAGGAAATTACACAGGTAGTCCTTGCAAATGAAATTTACCGGAGAAGAAATAGAAGAAAGTATTGGTAGAAGTATAAAAGTAGAAAATATGGATACATTATCCTTATGGAATAGACAATAAGGAATAGGAGAGGTAAGAGATGAAACAGTTTACAGCCTCATTGCAGGATAATGTATCCCAATTAAAAGAAATTCTGCGTTTGGATAAGAATTTTGATTTAATTTATAAGGATATGCAGATAGATGGTCTGGATGCCGGCTTCTTTTTTATAGACGGATTTGTAGAAGACGGTATCATGCAGCGTATACTGCAGTTTTTTTATGGATTAAAGAAAGAAGACTTTACCAACGCAGATTTTTTTATGTCGGCGGGTGTACCTTATGTTGAAGTTGACGCGGAAACCGATGTAGATACAGTTGTCACGAATATTCTTTCCGGCGTTGTGGCGTTTTTTGTCGACGGATTCGACAAATGTATTTTAATAGACTGCCGCACATATCCGGCAAGAGGAGTGGACGAGCCGTGGAAAGATAAAGTCCTTCGGGGTTCAAGAGACGGATTCGTGGAGACACTGGTATTTAATGCCGCATTGATGAGACGGCGCATCAGAGACCCGAAATTCTCCGTAGAAGTGATGCGCGTCGGAGACCGCTCCCGGTCGGATGTGGCTATCTGCTATATAGAGGATAAAGCGGATAAAAAACTTGTGGCGATGTTAAAGGACAAGCTTTCTAAACTGAGGGTTGAGGCGCTTACAATGAATGTGGAAAGTGTCGCGGAGTGTCTGCTTCCCGGAAAGTGGATAAATCCGTTTCCGAAGTTTAAGTATTCGGAACGTCCGGATACGGCGGCGGCAGCAGTTTTTGACGGAAATGTTGTCTTAATGGTGGACAACTGTCCGGCAGTTATTATTTTGCCAACTTCCATTTTTGACATGCTTGAGGAGGCGGATGATTATTACTTTCCGCCGCTGGTTGGAACGTATATACGTCTTTCACGGTTTCTTATCACATTTGGAGCGGTATTCATCACGCCTATCTGGATGCTTTTATTAAATAATCCGCAGTGGGTTCCGGAATGGCTGTCATTTATATTAATAACGGATGATATTATGGTGCCTGTAATCTGGCAGTTGTTAATATTGGAAATCGCCATAGACGGTCTGAAACTTGCGGCGGTTAATACGCCAAGCGCGCTATCTACGCCTCTGAGTGTGGTAGCGGGTATTATAGTCGGTGAATACGCAATCAGTTCAGGGTGGTTTAATGCGGAATCCATGCTTTATATGGCATTTATTACGATTGCGACATACTCACAGGCAAGTTTTGAAATGGGGTATGCGTTAAAGTTTTCCCGCGTCATGATATTGGTGCTGACAGCAATATTCGGTATGTGGGGATTTATTGCAGGAACAGTTATTTTGGTTTGTATGGTAGTTTCAAACCGTACACTTTCAGGGAAAAGTTATATTTATCCGTTCATCCCGTGGAACAAAGACCGGCTGAAGCGCAAAATATTCCGTGTGCGGCTGCCGCATAGCTATAGCAAGTAAAAGGAGGACATGAAAAATGAGTATGATGATTAAAGAAGTAAAGGGAAGACAGATTCTGGATTCGAGAGGAAACCCTACCGTTGAGGCAGAAGTTGAATTATATGACGGCTCTAAAGGAAGAGCGGCGTCTCCAAGCGGCGCGTCAACGGGGCGGTTTGAAGCGTTGGAATTAAGAGATAATGATATGAGCCACTATGGCGGAAAGGGAGTCGAAAAGGCGGCGGAAATTGTAAGTTCAATAATTTGTCCTGCACTTAAGGATAAGGACGCGTCTTATGTCAAAAACATCGACGAAATAATGATTGAACTGGACGGGACCAACGATAAAAGCCGTCTTGGCGCGAACTCCATGCTTGCAGTATCGATTGCCGCATGCAGGGCGGCGGCAAAGTCAAAACAGATATCACTGTATCAGTATATCGGAGGAGTATCCGCGGTCAGAATGCCGGTCCCGATGTCAAACATCCTCAATGGAGGATGTCACTCATCCAATAATATCGATATTCAGGAATTTATGATTATGCCGGTAGGCGCATGTTGTTTTAAAGAGGCGCTTAGATGGTGCAGCGAGGTATATCATACGTTGGGAAAACTGTTAAAAGAACGCGGATTATCAACGGCAGTCGGAGACGAGGGCGGATTTGCGCCGGATTTATCCGGAAATGAGGAAGCGATTGAAGTCATTATTGAAGCGGTGGAGAAATCCGGTTATCAGATGGAAAAAGACTTCCTGATTGCGTTAGACGCCGCGGCAAGCGAGTGGAAAGCGGAAAAAGGGTATCTACTCCCTAAAACAGGGGAATACTATACAACAGAACAGCTCATTGATTACTGGAAAAACTTATGTGAAAAATATCCAATCTGCTCCATTGAGGACCCGCTTGACGAGGAAGACTGGGAAGGCTGGAAAGTAATTACCAGAGAGCTGGGAGATAAAATCCAATTGGTAGGGGATGATTTATTTGTTACAAACACTAAAAGACTGGAGTATGGAATTACTAATGGATGTGGCAATTCTATACTTATTAAACTTAATCAAATCGGGACGGTTTCAGAGACCATAGAAGCGGTAAGGATGGCGAAAGAGGCAGGATATAACGCGATTATCTCCCACCGTTCGGGAGAAACCGAGGATACAACGATAGCGGATTTAGCGGTGGCGCTGAACGCAGGGCAGATTAAAACCGGCGCGCCATGCCGGAGTGAGCGTACCGCAAAATATAATCGCCTAATCCGTATTGAAGAACAGTTAAACGGATTAAGCGAATATAAGAATCCGTTTATGGTGCAAAAATAAACAATTGTTTTAATAATGCCATGTGCTATAGTTTTATCCTATATCACATGGTATTTTATATGTATTAGAAAAATTTTTTTATGATGTTATAATGAATATTGTACAGAAATCATCTTGCTATTTTAGGGTTGGAATGGTAAAGTATTACCGTTAAAAGGAAAAAGGAGCGGTGAAATGAGCAGTATTATCAGACTAGACAAGTTAAAAAAAGAGTATCCTGTCGGAAAGGACTTCATTACTGCGTTGAGTGATATTAACCTTGAAATAGAAGCGGGAGAGATTTTCGGCATCATCGGTGCCAGCGGCGCCGGGAAAAGTACGCTGGTAAGGTGTCTGAATCTATTGGAGAAACCGTCGGACGGACATGTGTATTTTGAGGATGTGGATTTGGCGACGCTTGGCGCAAAGGAATTAAACAAGGCAAGACAGTCCATCTCGATGATTTTTCAGCAGTTTAATCTGCTGATGCAGAGGAATGTGTTAAAAAATGTAATGTTTCCGATGGAGATTGCCAAAGTTCCGAAGGAAGAGCGTAAGAAAAGAGCAATGGAACTGTTGGAGCTGGTGGGATTAAGCGATAAAGCGAAAGTTTATCCTGCGCAGTTATCGGGGGGACAGAAACAGCGTGTCGCCATAGCGAGGGCATTGGCAAATAATCCGAAGGTGCTTTTGTGCGATGAGGCGACGAGCGCGCTGGATCCGACAACAACGAGGGAAGTGCTGCAGCTTATCAAAGAAATCAATCAGAAGCTGGGAATTACGGTGGTAATCATCACGCATGAGATGATGGTAATCGAATCCATCTGTAATCGTGTGGCAATTATCGCAGAAAGCAGAATTGCGGAGATTGGAGCCGTAAAGGATATTTTTGCGAAACCGGCGACAGAGGCAGGCAGAAGACTGGTATATCCAGACGGTGAAAGAAACATCGATTTTGGAAACAGCAGATGCATACGCATTGTTTTTGACGGCAGGTCGTCGTTTGAACCCGTGATTGCGAACATGATTTTAGACTGTAAGGAACCGGTCAATATTATTTATGCGAATACGAAGAATATAAACGGAACGGCGACGGGAGAAATGGTCATTCAGCTTGCGAAAGACGATAAAGTGTTTGACAAAGTATTCGCTTATCTGAAAGCAAGAAATCTGTCTGTCGAGGAGGTAAAGGGTTATGTTGAGTAAAGTGATTGTCGATATGCTCATCGAGGGCTTCTGGGATACGATTTATATGACGCTGGCTGCGTCATTGCTTGCCTATGTTATCGGACTGCCACTTGGGATTGTCCTTGTAATAACAGATAAAGACGGAATCAAGCCAGTTATCTGGCTGAACAGAATCCTTGGAATTATAATTAATATTCTGCGTTCGGTACCGTTTTTGATTTTGGTGATTACGATTATACCGTTTACAAGATGGGTTATGGGTACTTCCATCGGAACAAACGCGACGATCGTTCCGCTTGTGGTGGCGGCGGCGCCGTTTGTAGCCCGTGTCGTGGAATCATCTTTAAAGGAAGTTGACGGTGGTGTGATAGAGGCGGCGCAGTCTATGGGGACGTCGACATTTCAGATTATTTATAAGGTGTTACTGCCGGAATCACTGCCGTCGCTGATTGTCGGCGCAGCGCTGGCAGTCACAACTATTTTAAGTTATTCCGCGCTTGCCGGATTTGTCGGCGGCGGCGGACTTGGCGATATCGCGATTCGGTACGGATATAACCGGTATCAGAGCGATATTATGTTAGTTACGGTCGCATTACTCGTTGTCATTGTTCAGATACTTCAGGGAGTCGGAATGAAGCTTGCAAGAGTCGGTGACAGGAGAAAACGATAGACAGAACTGCCGAAAGAGGCAAAGGAGGAGTTTGTTATGAAAAAATTTTTATCACTGGTACTTACTTTTGTATGCGTGCTCTCACTTGCAGCATGCGGAACAAAGGGAAACAATGAGGCAACAGATTCTCCGGTAAATGAGCCGGGAAATAATGCCGCGACAACAGCACAGGCACAGCTTACAAAGATTGTAGTCGGCGCGTCGGTGACGCCGCATGCTGAAATCCTTGCGGTTGTTAAGGATGATTTGGCAGCAGCAGGCTATGAATTGGAAATTGTTGAATTTTCCGATTATGTGATTCCCAATACATCACTTGAGGACGGCAGCTTAGATGCGAATTATTTTCAGCATGAGCCATATCTTCTTGACTTTAATAAGGAAAACGGCACGCATCTTGCAGCCGTTGAGCCGATTCACTATGAGCCGTTCGGTATCTATGCGGGAAAGAGTGCATCTTTGACGGACCTTCCTGACAAAGCGAAGATTGCGGTGCCGAACGATACCACAAACGAGGCGAGAGCGTTACTTTTACTGGAGCAGGAGGGACTGATTAAATTAAAAGAGAATGCGGGTATTCAGGCAACGAAGAATGATATCGCGGAAAATCCACATAACTTTGAGATAGTGGAACTCCAGGCGGAACAGGTGGCGAGAGCGCTGCCGGATGTTCATATTGGTATTATCAACGGAAATAACGCGCTTGCGGCGGGGCTTAACATTTCCGACGCGCTTGCACAGGAAGCAGCCGATTCTCTCGCAGCCCAGACATATGCAAATGTGCTTGTTGTCAAGGAGGGTAACGAATCGAATCCGGGGATTTTGGCATTGATTGAGGCACTCACGAGTGAAAAGGTGAAGAAGTATATTAATGAAACATATAATGGCGCCGTTGTCGCGAGTTTTGAATAAAAAGGAGCTGTAGAATGAATGAAGTATCAAGAGAGCTTGTAAGGAAGATTGATGCGGAGGTAGAAGAACTGCTGAAAGAAAAACCGGAGGGAAAAATTAACGAACTTGCGCAGCCAATTATCGCAAGATACGCGAAAGAAGCCGGTATTGATGAGATTGATTTGTTTATTGATTACATGGACCATGTGGCTTTGAACAGCAAAAATATGGTATTAAATCAGGAAGGTGAAAAATTATTTGACGAAAAAACGTTAGACAGTCCTGATTTTAAATTATACTGATACGGAGAGAGAACATGAGATTAGCGGTTTTTAATTACAGAGCAGACGAAGAGGAATTTTTTATTAAGTTTTGTGCACAGTACCATGTGGAAGCTGTTTACATTAAAGAACCGCCGACGGCGGAATCCATAGAGAAAGCGTTGGGCTGTGACTGCGCATCGATTATAACATCGCCTGTTCGAAAAGCGGAACTGGATGCGTTTCAGAAAGCGGGCGTGCGTTTTGTTTCAACCAGGACAATTGGGTTTGACCATATTGATATGAATTATGCAAAAGAGCTGGGAATCGGCGTGGGAAATGTTTCTTATTCTCCAAACAGCGTGGCGGAGTATACGGTAATGCTGATTCTGATGGCAAACCGCAGGCTAAAGACGATTATGGCGCGTGGGCTGGGACAGGATTATTCACTGAAAGGGGTTCGGGGCACGGAACTTCGCAAGCAGACGGTCGGCGTGGTCGGAACGGGTCAGATTGGCAGAAACGTTATTCATAACTTGTCGGGGTTTGGCTGTAACATTATCGCATATGATAAGTATGAAAATGATGAGGTAAAGCAGTATGCCAGATATGTGAGTATGGATGAACTGCTTGCGAAAGCGGACGTCATTACGTTCCATATCCCGGGAAACGATGATAATTACCATATGATAGATAAAAGCGCTTTCGGCAAAATGAAAGACGGCGTGACGATTATTAACACCGCGAGAGGAACGCTTATCGACACAAAGACGCTGATTGATGCCGTTGAATGTGGAAAAGTCGGCGCGGCGGCACTTGATGTTGTGGAAAACGAGCAGGCAATTTACTATAAGGATTATAAATACATGCCTGTAAACCATCATGACATGGCAATTTTAAATTCGTTCCCGAATGTGATTATGACGCCGCATACCGCATTTTTTACGGATATGGCGGTCAGCGATATGGTGGAGCATTCTATTGTGAGCTGTCTGAAATTTACGGAAACATTATAAAAACATAAAAGAAACTGCCGCGTGATGTTTTATACATCATTGCGCGGCAGTTTTTATTTTGCCTGATGTGGAATATTGTTAAGGAAGCTTATTGTTTGCAATTAAATTCTGATACCAGAACGCGGAATCTTTAAAAATTCGCTTTTGCGTCCGGTAATCTACAAAAATAATGCCGAATCTCGGGTCGTATCCCGTATGCCACTCATAATTATCCATAAGGGACCAGTGCAGATAGCCGCGGATATCACAGCCTTCGTCAATGGCGCGTTCCATTTCAGAAAGATACTGATATAAGAAATCAATACGGTCCGCGTCGTGTACTTTGCCGTCGGCATAAATGCGGTCGTTGCATGCGACGCCGTTTTCCGAAATGTAAATAGGGAGCTGATACCGCTCATATAGGGATTGTAACCCATAATGCATAATTTTTGGAGAGACAGGCCAGCCGAGGGCGGTTCTTGGGAAGCCCTGATACCGTTTCACATAACCCTGTTCGTCGCACTGCTGGCCGTTGTAAATATTGATTCCCATGAAATCTACAGGTTGTTGAATAACGGATAGTTCTTTTTCCGACAGATGCAGCATCCGAATGCCGTTTTTGCCAAGAATGGCAGGGTCAAGGAACCAGTTGTGTGAAAAGCCGATGCCCTCACCGACTGTCGGGAAAGATAGTTTATTTGCCATGTGACGCGCGTCCGGGGTATCATCTACAGGATGACAGAGCGTGCCGGTGGTAGCGGTTCCAATCAGGATAGGCTGTTTTGCATATTTTCTCATCTCGATAACCGCTTTTGCGTGGCAGAGAAGGATATTTCGCATAACTTCGCAAAGCTCTTTTTCATTAAGGCGCAGTCCCGGCGCGTGGACGCCGGTTTCATGACCCAGCATGGCGATGCATTGTGGTTCGTTAATCGGACAGAACATCGTTACACGGTCGGAAAAATGTTCGATAACTCTCCCGGCATAATATGCAAACGCGTCGCTTATGCCATTCCAAAGAAAGCCGCCCTTATCTTGTAAAGCCTGCGGCAAATCCCAATGATAGAGCGTTATAATCGGAGTAATGTGGCAGGCGGTCAACTCATTGACCAGACTGTCATAGAACGCGAAGCCTTTGGCGTTTTTGGTGGTATCACCGCTTGGAAACAGTCTTGTCCACGAAATAGAAAAGCGGTATGCCTTTAATCCCAGCTCTTTCATCAGGGCAACATCTTCTTTCATGCGGTGGTAATGGTCGCAGGCAGTGTCTCCGCTTTCGCCGTTTGCGGTTCTGCCTGCCGTATGGGAAAATGTATCCCAGATGGAAGTACCGCGCCCGTCTTCCAACGCTGCGCCTTCGACCTGGTAAGCCGCCGTAGCTGCGCCCCATAAGAAGTTTTTAGGAAATCCCATAATAATCTCTCCTGTTCTAAACTATTTGTTAATAGTTTATCACATAAAATGGGAAAAACAAGAGGTTTTCAAGATTGAATATCACGGTGGAATGAATTATAATATGAGAATAATCAGGAGGTAGACACTATGAAGTTTGAAACATTACAAAAAGCAATGACAGACGCCATGAAGGCAAGAGATAAAGCAAGGAAGGATTCCCTTTCCGTGCTGGTATCGGCGGCTAAGAAAAGCGCTATTGATGCTGGGTGCAGAGAGGATATTTCGGAAGAAATGGTTGACGCGGCAATTTTAAAAGAGATTAAGAGTGTAAAGGAGCAGATTGAGACGTGTCCGGCAGACAGGACGGAGTTAAAGGCAGAGTATGAGGCAAGGCTTGCAGTGATGTCGGAATTTGCTCCGAAAATGCTCTCTGCCGAGGAGGTGAGGGCAGTTCTTAACGAGAAGTTTGCCGATGTTATCGCGACAAAGAATAAGGGACAGATTATGAAAGCCGTGATGGCGGAGTTAAAGGGTAAGGCAGACGGAAAGGTGATTAACGAAGTTGTGGCACAACTGTGTCAATAGGGATAACGACAAGATTAAGAGGCGGTGCAGGTTTGTGATAAAACCTGCACCGCTTTTTAATGTCTGTTTTTTACATTTCGGCAATAACATCCACTGTTTTGGCATCTGAAACAGGAATGATATTTCCGTCAACCAAGGCGCCGTCAACAATTAATTTCTGAATGCCCTTCTGCGCGTCGGAAGGATTCTTAATTGTAATATTGTAAATCGTGCCGCGGAATGTTCTTGAAACCTTAATTTCCTTAAAATCAGCAGGAAGACATGGGTCAATCATCAATCCGTCAAGGCTTGGACGGATGCCTAATATATACTGTGAAGCGCTTAAAAACGTCCATGCAGCAGTACCGGTCAGCCAGCTGTTTTTTGCCTCTCCATGTCGGACGGCATCTTTTCCGGCAATCATCTGCGAGTACACATATGGTTCCGTCCTGTGAATATCGCTGATATCTTCAATATATGCAGGGCATATTTTGGCGTATGTCTCAAATGCTCTTTCACCGTCTCCGATAACTGTTTCCGCAACAGTAACCCATGGGTTGTTGTGGCAGAATATACCCGCATTCTCCTTGTATCCCTGCGGATAAGAGGAAACTTCCCCGAGTTCAAGGTGGTAATCTTTATAAGGTGGCTGTAACAGTACAATGCCGAATTTTGTATCCAGGCGTTTTTGTACGGAATCAAGAGCCTGTTTCGCTTTGCCTTCCTTTACGCCGATTCCCGCGAGGACACAAAATCCCTGCGGCTCAATGTAAATCTGCCCATCCTCGCATTCTTTAGAGCCAACCTTGCGGCTGTTGGCATCATAAGCGCGGAGGAACCATTCGCCGTCCCATCCGGCATCAAGAACCGTGTCGTACATTTTTGCAACTTCCGCACGGACAGACGCAGCTTCGTTTGTCAGTCCAAGATGTTCGCAGAGGTCGGCATATTCATTACCGTATTTTACAAACATTCCGGCAATAAATACAGACTCGGCAACAGGGCCCTCAGAAGGTCCTGTCGTCTGGAAGGATTCGCCCGGTTCTTTTGAAAAGCAGTTCAGGTTCAGACAGTCGTTCCAGTCGGCACGGCCGATTAATGGCAGTCCGTGTGGTCCAAGGTGTGTCAGCGTATAGTTGAACGAACGACGCAGATGTTCCATGAGCGAGGTTGCCTTGCTTTCATCGTTGTCGTATGGAACAGATTCATCTAAAATGGAAAAATCTCCGGTTTCACGGATATAAGCAGCCGTGCCGGCAATCAACCAAAGCGGGTCGTCATTGAATCCGCTTCCTACATCCATATTTCCCTTTTTGGTAAGAGGCTGATACTGATGATAAGCGCTTCCGTCTTCGAACTGTGTAGAAGCAATATCAATAATGCGTTCTCTTGCCCTGTCGGGAACCAGATGTACAAATCCCAGTAAATCCTGGCAGGAATCCCGAAATCCCATACCGCGCCCGATTCCAGATTCATAGTAGGATGCGGAGCGCGACATATTAAAGGTAATCATGCACTGATACTGATGCCAAATGTTAATCATGCGGTCAAACTTTTCGTCATGAGACTGTATCGTCAGTTTATTAAGAAGGTTATCCCAGTATGATTTTAGTTCGGCAAGAGCGGTGTTTGTTTTTTCAACTGTATCAAATTTGGAAAGCATGGCAAGAGCAGGCTTTTTATTAATTACACCCTGTGATTCCCATTTGTTTTCTTCAGAGTTTTCAACATAACCCAATACAAAGATGTAAGTTTTTGATTCTCCGGCAGCAAGATTGATATTAATCTGGTGGGAACCGATAGGAGCCCAGCCGCTTGCCTTGGAATTTTTTGCTTCGCCGTTTACGACAGCTTCGGGGCGGTCAAATCCGTTATATGCTCCGAGGAACGAATCACGGTCTGTATCAAAGCCGTCAACTGCCGTATTAACACTAAAGACTGCATAGTGATTGCGCCGTTCTCTGTATTCGGTTTTATGATAGATGGCGGAACCAAAAATCTCTACTTCACCAATACTTAAATTACGTTGAAAATTGGTCATGTCATCCATGGCATTCCACATACAGAATTCCACAAAGGAAAACAACTTTAACGCTTTGCTGCCGGAACCTTCATTGGTAATGGAAACTTTATGTACTTCACAGTTGCTGCCAATAGGAACAAAAGCTGTAATCTCGGCTCTGACATTATTTTTTTTGCCGGTAAAAACGCTGTATCCCATACCATGACGGCAGGTGTACTCGTCAAGTTCTGTTTTAGCAGGCTGCCATCCCGGATTCCAGATTACTCCGTCGTCATTGATGTAGTAATAATGTCCGCCGGTATCGTAAGGAACATTATTATATCTGTAACGTGTCAGGCGAAGAAGCTTTGCGTCTTTGTAAAAACAATAACCGCCGCATGTATTAGAAATCAATGAAAAAAAGTTTTCACAACCAAGGTAATTAATCCATGGAAGAGGTGTTTTGGGAGTGGTAATGACGTATTCGCGGTTCACATCATCAAAATGTCCATATTTCATAATCGGTCATCTCCATTCTTTTAATATTTCGAAAACGATTTAGATAATATAAATATATAAAATTAAGAGAATAAAATCAAGGATTATTTATATAATTTAATAAGTATTCTCAACGGAAATGGGATATGAAAAGAGAAAAGACAACATGCTGGATCGTGATACAGCTCAATTTCAGAAGAATGATTATAATACTAAAACGTATTAGAAATAAAATAAAGAAAATCTGTGATTGTTGAGAATAATGTCAAAAAATCTATGACTATAATGAAAGAAACATAACTTATATTTGAAATGTATACGATGTTTTAGATAGAATATCCATAAAATTAAAAAAAGTTATTGCATTTATGGTAAAAATGTTGTATATTGTAATTACGAAAACGATTAAGTACATATTTATTACCGAAAAGGGCGGATTGATATGGTATCAGTAAAAGACATTGCAGCAGAATGCGGGGTGTCCGTCGCCACAGTAAGCAAAGCGTTAAACGGTTACAGTGATATTAGTGAAGAAACACGCAGGATGGTGAAGGATAAAGCGGCACAGATGGGATATCTTCCCAATATGGCGGCTGTTACCTTAAAGACTAACAGGACGTATAATATCGGAATATTGTATGCCGATGCGGCGAACAGTGGATTGACGCACGAATATTTTGCGCGGATACTGCAGGGGATTAAGTCGCAGGCGGAAGCAATGGGATATGGTATCACGTTTATTACGAACCGAATCGGGGGGAAGAAGATTACCTATAGTGAATATTGCAGGAACCGGCAGTTTGACGGAGTAATTATTGCCTGTGTGGATTTTAATGAACCGCAGGTGGTAGAACTGGTGAATTGCGGAATACCAATAGTAACTATAGACCATGTCTTTAACAGCACCATTTCAATAATGTCAGACAATGTAAAGGGAATACGGGATTTGATGGATTATTTGTATGGTATGGGACACCGTAGAATAGCATATATTCACGGAGCAGACTCGTCCGTTACAAGGGACCGTGTCACCAGTTTTTATCAATGTATAGAACGTCTGGAACTGGATATCCCGGCAGAGTATATTCTGGAGTGCAGATACAGAGATACGGTAAAAGCCGCGAAGTGTACCAGAAAGTTACTGGATTTGAAAGAGCCTCCAACCTGTATTATGTATCCTGACGATTTTACTGCCATTGGAGGAATTAGTGTTATCAAGAGCCGTAATCTGACGATACCGGATGATATTTCTGTAGTGGGTTATGACGGAACGAGTTATGCGCAGATACATGAACCAACCATTACCACATTGCAGCAGGATACGGACCGGATGGGAAAAGAGGCGGCATCGCACTTAATTGAACTAATTGAGAGACCTAAGATGACACTGAAAGAAAAATTTGTTATCGAGGGTTCTGTCTTAGTAGGAAACTCAGTGAAGCAACTTCACGAATAAGAGTGCCCGTAACGGGCGGATTGGAGGAAATATTATGAAGAGATTCAAAAAAGGTTTAGCATTAGTCCTGGCAGCAGTAATGACAACAGCTGCACTGGCAGGCTGCGGCTCAAAGCCGGCATCTGATGGTGGAAACACACCGAATGTATCAGGCGGAGCAGAAGGAAAGGTATTAAACATTTATGTATGGAACGAAGAGTTTAAGAGCAGAGTGACAGACCACTATCCGGGATATGTTAAAGTGGACGAGACGAACGGTAAGATTGGCGATGTAGCTGTTAAGTGGCATATTACACCGAATGAGAACAACGCATACCAGAATAATCTGGATGAGACATTGCTAAAGCAGGCAAGCGCAGCGGTTGATGATAAAATTGATATTTTCCTTGTTGAAGCAGATTATGCATTAAAGTATGTGGATACGGAGTATACAATGCCTGTAAAGGACCTTGGAATTACTGATACGGAACTTGCGAACCAGTATAAATACACCAAGGACATCGTTACAGATTCCAAAGGCGTTCTGAAAGGACTTTCATGGCAGGGCTGTCCGGGCGTTCTGATATACAACCGTGCGATTGCTAAGGATGTATTTGGAACAGACGACCCGGCGGAGGTTCAGAAGAAGGTTTCAGACTGGGCAGCATTTGAGAATACTGCAGAAGAAGTGAAGGCAAAAGGTTATAAAATGGTATCCGGTTTTGATGATACATACAGAGTGTTCTCTAACAATGTATCAAGTCCATGGGTTGTAGACGGTAAGATTGTGATTGACGATGCGATTATGGATTGGGTGGAGCAGACCAAGAACTTTACGGATAAGGGTTATAACAGTAAGTCAACACTTTGGGATGATGTTTGGAACAAAGGCTTCTATCCGGAAGGAAAAGTATTCTGCTATTTTGGACCGGCTTGGTTCATTGATTTCTCAATGGCTACACAGGAAGATGGCAGTATCGCGAAGAACGGCGGCTGGGCAGCGACCGAAGGACCTCAGGGATTCTTCTGGGGGGGCACATGGATTTGCGCGGCATCAGGAACGGATAATCCAACTTTGGTTGCGGATATTATGAGACAGCTGACAACAAACGAAACAATTATGAAAGAGATTGTTGAGAAGGATAATGATTTCGTAAACAACAAGCCGGCAATGGAGGCAATGGCTAAGACTGATTACAAGAGCAATCCTCTTGGAGGACAGAACCCGCTTCCGATATTTGCGGCAGGTGCTGATAAGGTTGACTTAAGCAACTTATCTGCATATGACCAGGGTTGTAACGAAGAGTTCCAGGCAGCAATGAAGGACTATTTTAACGGTAACGCGACACTTGAGGCAGCACTTGCGAACTTTAAGAAGAACATTGTTGTTAAGTATCCTGGATTAAAGGCTGAATAATATTAAGAACATAAATAATTTTAGTATGTTTTCAGAACATGCCTGCTCGATTGGTGGGGCAGGCATGTTTTCTCTTTATATAAAGGAGTGATGATATGAAAGATTCCCGCAATACAGGGCAGGGAAAAAGTAAAGTAGTAAAATACAATAAATGGGGATATATATTTTTGGCTCCTTTCGTTATTGTCTATGTTACTTTTCAGGTAGTGCCGTTATTTAGTACAATTTATAACAGTTTCTTTGAGAACTTCCGTTCGGGTCTGATACAGATTGGACCGAACTGGGTGGGATTAGAAAATTATAAAAAAATTTTTTCAACTCCCGAACTGATGCAGTATACTAAGAATACGCTGATTATGTGGATTATAGGATTTGTTCCGCAGATTATCGTTTCACTGATGCTTGGTCAATGGTTTTCGGATGTTCGGTTAAAATTAAGGTGCAGCGGATTTTTTAAGACGGTTATTTATCTTCCGAATCTCATTATGGCGTCAGCGTTTTCCATGTTATTTTTCGCATTGTTCTCTGATGTGGGACCGGTCAACGGGATGCTGATGAGTATGGGGGTTATTGATGAGCCGTTCCGCTTTTTTGCGAGTGTAGGAGCAACGAGAGGCCTGGTAGGACTGATGAATTTCCTGATGTGGTTTGGTAATACGACCATTCTTCTTATGGCAGGTATCATGGGAATTGATGTTTCGCTGTTTGAGGCGGCGGAAGTGGACGGAGCAAATTCATGGAAACGTTTTACCAGAATTACGTTACCGTTGTTAAAACCGATATTGATTTATGTCATTATCACATCAATGATTGGCGGTATTCAGATGTTTGATGTTCCGCAGATTCTGACAAACGGTAAAGGTACGCCGGCCGACTCGGCTACGACATTGATTATGTATTTGAACAGACATCTGTTCAGTAAGAACTACGGAATGGGTGGTGCATTATCTGTATTCCTGTTTATTATCACGGCAATTTTAAGTCTTGTTATTTATGCAATTATGTATCGGAAGCGAGATAAGAATTAGCAGATAGGAGGATAAGCTATGAGTAAAAGTAAAAAAACAAAAGTCAGTGCCGGTCTTTCTATTCGTGCAAGAAAAGCAGTGGCATACATAGTTTTGGTTATTTTATCCATTTTATGTCTGTTCTGGTTTTATGTATTGTTTGTCAATGCAACGAGAACGCACGCGGATATTCAATCAGGATTTTCGGCAGTTCCGGGAGGTAATTTCTGGAACAACTGGACGAATCTTGTCACGGGTTCCCAGCCGATTTTGTCCGGTATGATTAACAGTATTCTTGTGTCGTCGTTATGCGCACTGTTTTCTACATATTTTTCGGCAATGACGGCATATGCCATTCACGTATATAATTTTAAAGGCAAGAAATTTATGTTTACATTTATTCTTGCGATTATGATGATTCCTTCACAGGTGACGGCGCTTGGCTTCATTCAGTTTATGGATAAACTGCATCTGGTAAATACGTTTGTTCCGTTGATTGTACCGACTATTGCGGCTCCGGTTACGTTTTATTATATGAAGCAGTATATGGAGAGTACGCTGCCGTTATCCATCATTGAAGCGGCAAGAATTGACGGTTCGGGTGAGTTCCGAACATTCAATAAGATTGTAATACCGCTTATGAAACCGGCAATCGCGGTACAGGCAATTTTTACGTTTGTTTCCAGCTGGAACAATTATTTTATGCCGGCGTTGATTTTAAAACAAGAAAAGATAAAGACGCTTCCGATATTGATAGCACAGCTTCGAAGCGCGGATTGGCTGAAGTTTGATATGGGTCAGGTTTATATGATGATTGCCTTTTCCATTTTCCCTGTAATTATCGTATATATCTGCTTATCAAAGTATATTGTGCAGGGCGTTGCGCTTGGTTCCGTAAAGGGATAATGAAATTAAAATAGTATTTTAAAAACTGTCTGTTCACTGTAGCGGACAGTTTTTTTCTGTCAATATTTACCGCTCAACTGAAAAAATATTGAATATAGCTGTGACGTAGATTATAATGAAACTTTAGAATAAATATATAAAACAGGTGAAGTATGGAAATTAATGAGTTAATGGATAAATTTATTAATGAAAACTTAATTGATATTATAATCAGCAATCCGAAATCGAAAGGCGTGGAAGAAGCCGCATCCAAAATAAAAATTCGTCCTCTTTTATTGCAGGAGAAATTATGTTTTCAGGCATCAAGATATGTCGGTAAACAAGTCTTTCACGAAAATTTTGATGACATGGCAATCCGCACCGCAATAACGGAATGGCTTACAAAAGAGTATAAACAGGGGCAGTTCCGTTCTAAAGAGATGAGCGCGACGGTGCTTTCGGGAAACAAGGGCAATATGACGATAAAATGTAAAAAGGAGACAACCGTAAAGCGCGTGCAGGCGCCGTTGAGTCATAACCGGAAGAAACAGTATATACTGGAGGAGGGAAAAGCGGTTCCGTTTCTTGTGGATTTGGGCGTTATGACAAAAGACGGAAAAGTGATTCAGGCAAAATATGATAAATTTCGACAAATTAACCGGTTTCTGGAATATATAGAAGATGTTCTGCCACGGCTGGATAAAAGTAAGAAGCAGACAATTATAGACTTTGGATGCGGGAAATCATATCTGACTTTTGCAATGTATTATTATATGAAAGAATTAAAAGGGTATGATATCCGTATAATAGGTTTGGATTTAAAAAAAGAGGTGATATCCCATTGCCAGGAGCTTGCAAAGAAATATGGATATCGGGATTTGAATTTTCTGACCGGAGATATTGCCGATTATGAAGATGTAGAACAGGTCAATATGGTAGTGACGCTTCACGCATGTGATACAGCTACGGATTATGCGTTATATAAGGCGGTCCGGTGGAACGCAGATGTAATTCTTTCGGTTCCGTGCTGCCAGCACGAGGCAAATAGACAGATTGCAAGTAAGGAGTTCTCAGGAATATTCAAGTATGGTATTATAAAAGAGAGAATGGCGGCGTTAATTACGGATGGTATCCGGGCGAATCTGCTTGAGCGGTGCGGCTATAAAACGCAGATATTAGAGTTTATTGATTTGGAACATACGCCGAAAAATCTTTTGATTCGTGCCGTTAAAGGAGAAATCACAGAAAACCACGTCGAGGAACTTGAGAGGTTTTTATCATTGGATTTAACGCTTGGAAATTTATTAAGATGATTAAATGTGGAGAAGATAGATGGAACAAAGATTACCTTTTTTTAAAAGTATTGTTATAGCGGCGGCATTTCTGATAACCTGCGTGTCGACGTTTGTATCGCTTGATGCCGCGTCCGAAGATGGAATGTATACGACGTTCAAACCATCCGAGATACCGGTTTTGTATATGCAGACGGAAGGCGGCAGATTGTATAATCCTGCGATAGGGTATACAAAGGATGTGGGTGAACGGTATATGTTTAATGGAGTTACGCCGTTAAACGAAGACAGAACGTTAAATATATCGTTTTATAATTACGGCGTCCGCGTTTCGGAAATGTCATATCAGGTAAGAGACCTGGAAACAAATCAGCTTCTGGAAAATACGGTGGTGAAGACAAGCGTTTCCTATGAGGATTACGTTACGGCAGCGCTGCCGATTAAGAATTTGATTGAAAAGGACAAGGAATATCTTCTTACAATAACGATTCGTACGACGCAGCATGAAGAAATCAAATATTATGAGAGAATTATCTGGATGGATAATCTGAAGTTAGATGAGAAACTGAATTTTGTTACACAGTTTAACGCCTACACTTATAATAAAGACCAGCTGTCGGCTATCAGTCAGTGGATTGAGACCGATGAGACCGGTGATAACACCAATTACGGTAAAGTAAATATTCATTCTACAAGAGCCCAGATTGGCTGGGGAGACCTTAATTGCAGAATTGAAGGGAACGTGATACCAGTAATCTGGGAAATCAGTCCTTCGGCAGCCCAGATATCATTGGATTACAGAGCAGTAACAAGCAGCAGCAATGAGCTTTACGAGGCATATTCCGTAAAGGATTATTATCGTATCCGGCAGACAGAAGATACGATTTATCTGATGGACTATGAGCGAAGGGCAAATCAGTTGTTTGACGCGTATAATGATTTGCAGTCTAACGGTAGAATCAATCTTGGCATACAGAGTAATTTAAATGTCCGTGTAGAGGCAAAAGCCGACAGTACCGGAAAATATTCGTATTTTGTTCAGAACGGAAATTTGTGGTGTTATTCCAGGGGAGACAACAAGTTTACCTGTGTGTTTTCATTTACCGCGTCCGGTGATTACAGTGGAAGGGAGACCAACAACGAACATGAGATTAAAATAATCAGTGTTGATGCTAACGGAAATACATGGTTTTCTGTTCACGGTTATATGAACGGTGGCGAACATGACGGAGAAACCGGCGTATCACTGTTCTATTATACTTACGAGGACAATATTGTGAAGGAGTATATTTATATTCCCGTTGCGCTTCCTTATAGTATTATGAAGGGAAATACAGGAGATGTTTCTTATGTTGCCGAAGATGTTTATTATGTTAAAATAAATCATTATCTCTATTCAATAGATTTGACAAGCGGGGAATATATGCTTTTAACGGATATGCTCTATGAAGGAACATACGCGATAAATGAATCGGGTACAAGAATCGCGTACCATCAGAACCATACTCCGGATAGCAGTAATAATATTTGTATTTATGATTTTGAAACGGGAACGGAAAAAATTATTAACGGCTTGAGCTACGGAAGCGGGAAGACGACAGATTATCTTAAAGTAATCGGTTATATTGAAGATGATTTGGTATATGGCATGGCAGAACCGGCAGATTGTATACAGAACGACCCGTTGAATGAGATTTTTCCGATGTATAAAGTGGTTGTACTGAGTAACGAGTATGTTCTGGTGAAGTCATACGCGTATGAAGGTATCTATGTTAATTTGGCGGAAATAGACGGAATGCGTGTCAACTTGTGGCGCGTGAGAAAAGGTGAAAGCGGCAGGTACGAGAATATTAGTATCGACCAGTTGTTAAATAAAGAAGAAAACAGCGACAGCAGGCGGATTTATACCGAATTGGTCAATACGTCCGCAAGACAGAAGGAAGTTTATTTAAATATTCCGACATCATCAGGCGACAGTGAAACGCTGCTGGTACGTTATGCGAGGGAAATCCAGTTTGCCGAAAGAGCACCGTTTGTTCTGGATACAGACTATCATTTTGACAGCAGATATATGGTATATGGTTACGGAGAGTGGATTGGAAAACAGATTTCGTTAAAGAGAGCGATTAGTTCGGCTGCCGCGCGTTACGGAATGGTTCTGAATCTGGAGGGAACATATGTGTGGAAGAAAACGGAGAGCAATGTAACGCCTGCATTTGACGAGGAGAATATTACTGTTTCCGTAAATAATTATACCTACAACCTTAAGGGGGTCAGTCTGGAAAATATTATTTACTATTTGAGTATAGGAAAGGTTGTTGCCGCTCAGATGGGAGAGGATAAGTTTGTTTATATATACGACTATGACAATAATAATATCATCTATTATGACCCGGTATTGGAGCAGAATGTTACATTAGACAGGGAGACGGCAAATAAAAAGTTTATTCAGTGGGATAACACATTTCTTGTTTTATCGGCAGGATTGGAGTAAATCAATGAAAAAAGGCAGAAGATACATTTTGATAACCGTGGCAGGGAGTCTTGCAATCGTGCTGCTGATTGCGGTATGTTGTCTTATGCCTTTTTTTAATGGAATTTTAACATTAAAAAAACAGGCGGAGCAGATTGTTCGTTCGGGCAGCCGGGATGATTTTACAAAATCAAAAACGAGCGTGGTATATGATTGTAATAATGAAGTCCTGATGACGTATTCCGGCGGGAGGGATTTATACTATGTCAAATCGGACGAGATTCCGCAGATAATAAAGGACGCGTTTATTGTCATGGAGGACAGGGAATTTTATTCACATAACGGCATAGACGTAAAAGCAATCGTCCGTGCTGCGCTTGCAAATCATCAGGCGGGGGAAATTGTGCAGGGAGCAAGCACTATCACCCAGCAGGTGGCACGGAACATTTATCTGAATCAGGATGTCAACTGGGAGAGGAAGATTCTCGAGGCTTTTATGGCGATGGAACTGGAGAAGAAGTACTCGAAGGAAGATATTCTGGAATTTTATTTAAACAATATTTATTTTGGAAACGGATATTATGGGATAGAAGCGGCGTCAAATGGATATTTTAATAAATCCGTGGGACAACTGACGGTTGGAGAGGCTATTTTCCTTGCGGCAATCCCGAACAATCCGTCACGGTATGAACCGATCAATCATGAGGAAAATACCGTAGAACGTTCGAGAAGAATACTGAGAAGGCTTTATGACGATGGGAAAATCAGTGATTTGGATTATCTCTTATTGTCGGGGGAGGAAGAGAATCCTTTTGTGACAAAACTGGAGAAGAACGAGTTTAAACAGGAGATGAACCAGTCTACGGCGGATACATATATTTATACATATGTTACTTACTGTGCTGTCAGATATCTTATGCAGCAACGCGGATTCACATTTAAGAATGATTTCGCGACACAGGAGGAGCTGGAGAATTACGACCAGTCCTATGACGCGTGGTATGCGTACTGTCAGCAGGACTTATATGGGGGCGGTTACCATATTTATACATCGCTTAATCCTGAGGCGCAGCGGCAGCTACAGGCAACAGTGGACCGTGTCATTTCCGAAAATGACGGGAATCTTCAGGCGGCTGCGGTGTCGATTGATAATGATTCGGGAAACGTGACGGCGATTGTGGGCGGAAAAACGGAAAAAATTGACGGGTACGGATTTAACCGGGCATATCAGAGTTTTCGTCAGCCGGGCAGCGCAGTCAAACCGTTGAATGTGTACGCGCCATACTTATGTATGGGACATTCGACGGAAGAGTTGGTTTATGATGCTTATGACGCAAACGGACCAAAGAATGCCGAAGGCGTTTATGCAGGCGAGATGACGCTGCGGGAGGCGCTGATGCGTTCTAAAAATACCATTGCATGGCAGATATACCGTTTTATAACGCCGCAGACCGGCTGTGATTATCTTATGCAGCTGGGCTTTAAGCGGGTGTATGTGGATAAGAAATATATGTCGGGGGCGCTTGGAGGATTTACATACGGCGTTTCGACAGAGGAAATGACAGCGGCATTTCACACGATTTATAATGACGGCGTTTATCAGGCGCCGACCTGTATTCGGGGAATTTATCGTGAAACAACGCCGGATGTGGCAGAGAACAAAAACGGTGTCCGCGTGTATACGGAAAATGCGTCGCGTCTTCTGACGTCCATGCTTCGGGACGTCATTGAGAAAGGAACCGGAAAAAGCGCCAGATTGACGAACCATGCCGCAGCAGGAAAAACAGGAACGACTAACGGAAATAAAGACATGTGGTTTGTGGGTTATACGGCATATTATACAACCGGCGTGTGGGTTGGATATGACCTCCCGCAGGAAATCAGCATGAAAAACGGCAATCTGGCGTGTACCATCTGGCATGATTATATGGAACAGCTTCATCTTACATTAAGTCCCCGATTTTTTGCTGACGGAAAAAATGTTACTCCTGAAACAAATGCAGACTTAACGGAACTCATGAAAATTCCATACGAGCCGGAAGAGGGAGAACCGGATTTTGAGAATTTGTGGGATAATGATTTGGTTGCGGACATAATGGAAGAGGAAAGCGGAACGGCACCGGGAGATGGAGATGCGGCGTTAAGGGGAGACGAGAACGGAACAGCGCCAGGCGACGGCGCCGGAGCGTTAAAAGGGGACGAAAACGGAACTGTGCCGGGAGATGGAGATGCGGCGTTAAGGGGAGATGAGAACGGAACAGCGTCAGGAGATGCCGACGGAGCGTTAAAGGGAGATGAGAGCGGAACTGTGTCAGAGGATGCTAACGCGGCGCTTGGAGGAGATAAGGATGGCGCAATCACAGGCGGGGATAAGGATGCAGATGTTTCGTGGTTTGAACAGTAGATAATAAGAATGAGGCAGTCGTGAAATTATATTTACACGGTTGCCTCATTTTATTACTGATAAAAATCTACAACAGCATAGGTAGTTCCTATAGTGGTTTTTATGATATTTTTATACGGCTCGCCGTTATTATATATTGTATGTATAAAAGATATTTCTTCGTCGTCTGCTTTAATATCATATATCTCATCATTATCTGAAATTTCTTCTGTATACAATACAGTTGATTCTTTTACGGCTGTATCCGCACAGCAAAAGTACATAATTCCGTCGTCATTTTCATATACATAATACAGCTTGTCTGTCTGCTGTATGTAAAGTGGTTCCAGTCGGCGTTCATTACCATATAAATGTTCAAAACCGTTTAAATATCTGCCGTCAAAGTAAACGTCAACATTATTTCTTGAGATAATGGTTTTCTTTTCCCATGTGGTATCTTTCCCGGATAATTGCATAAGTTCTATATCATTATCATAAAGTGTAAGATTATTGTCTTTGTATGAAATTGTGTAATTGTTTGTATCTTTTCCACAGGAAGTAAGAAACAATGCGCAAAGAAGTGTTAAAAATATTTTTTTCATTGTACAAAACCCTCCATATTTTTCTCATTATTGTTCAAAGCATTAAAATTTGGATTTAAAAATGATGCTGCAATATATAATTCCTTGTGTATTATTTACGTAAATTATTATACTATCATTATTTAGCGTAGTCAAACGCAATAGGATAGATTGTACTTGAAAAAAAACAATTATTTCGTTATAATCACTTTATGCGGGTATTACAGAATAAAAGGAAGATTTATGGACAGTATCAGATTAAAGGCTAGAGCCAAGATTAATTTAGCACTTGATGTAACGGGAAAACGGGAAGACGGCTATCATGAAGTACGTATGGTTATGCAGAGCATTAACCTTTATGACAGCATTTCTCTCACAAAAAGCAGAGAGCCGGGTATCAGGATTCGTACCAATCGCGCCTACCTGCCGACAAACGAGGATAATTTGATTTATAAAGCTGTCAGGTTGATAATGGATGAATACGGCATTCATTCGGGGGTGGATGTGGTATTGGAAAAGTTTATTCCGGTCGCGGCGGGACTTGCCGGAGGAAGTTCTGATGCCGCCGCAGCCATGGTGGGCATGACGCGTCTGTTTTCGGTGAAGACCTCAATGACAAGGCTGATGGAGCTTGGCGTAAAAGTAGGAGCCGACGTGCCGTTCTGTATTATGCGGGGAACAGTACTTGCAGAAGGAATCGGGGAACGGCTCACCAGGCTTGAGCCCATGCGGTCCTGTCCAATTTTGATTGCAAAACCGGGAATCAATGTCTCAACAAAATATGTTTATAGTAATCTGATATTGGATGAAGATACGGTACACCCCGATATTGACGGAATGATTGACGCGATAAAAAGAAGAGATATTAACGGCGTATGCTCGAAGATGGGGAATGTATTGGAGAGTGTAACTGTCAGGGAATATCCGGTTATCGAAGAAATAAAGCGGCAGATGATGGCGTCGGGAGCCATCAATGCCATGATGAGCGGAAGCGGACCTACGGTATTTGGAGTTTTCGGGAACAGAAGAAATGCCGGTGCGTGCGCCGATGTCCTGAGGGTGACAGGAATTGCAAAACAAATATATATAACAGATGTATTTCATTGCTTTGGGAGGTAACAAAACATGGAGAAGGAACTTAAAATAATGGAATCGGATGAATATCTGCCCTTACGGGATGTTGTCTTTAAGACATTGCGGCAGGCTATTTTAAAAGGAGATATGGAACCGGGCGAGCGTCTGATGGAGATTACGCTGGCAAATAAACTTGGCGTAAGCCGCACGCCGATTCGCGAAGCAATCCGCAAACTGGAGCTGGAAGGATTGGTGCACATGGTGCCAAGAAAAGGCGCCATCGTCGCTTCCATTTCCGAAAAAGATATGAGAGACGTGCTTGAGGTTCGTGTCACGCTGGAGGAACTGGCTGTAAAGCTTGCCATTCAAAATATGGAAGAGCCGGATATAGACCAGCTGAGGAGAGCGGCAAAGAAGTTTGAAAGCGCGGTGATAGCCAGAGATATTGTAGATATTGTGGAAGCAGATGTGATGTTTCATGATGTTATTTACAATAGGACGAACAACGGACGGTTGATACAGATTATCAATAACCTGCGCGAGCAGATGTACCGTTACCGATTGGAGTATGTTAAGGACGCGAGAACGCATTCGATTTTAATCAGCGAACATCAGGACATTATAACGGCGCTTGAAAAAAGAGATGTGGACGAGGCTAAAAACGCGGTGAGACAGCATATTATCAATCAGGAAAAAGGAATTGTCCGTGCAATAAAAGACCGTTAATGTATAAAACTTCATAAAAATGTCAATCCTATGATTACAGACAGTTTATGGGGGTACATAGTATGAATGTATTAAAAGTTTTAAGAACTGCTGTACTGGCAGTTCTTTTATTTCTCACAATCCATATTATATTTAGTGAGAGAGTGACGGTAGAGCAGGAGGAAATAGCAAAGGAGTTGATTCGCTTTCATGTGAGGGCGAACAGCGACAGCAAAGCAGACCAGCAGCTCAAACTGGAGGTAAAAAATACCGTTGTAAATTACATGGAACAGATTCTTGAAGGTTCTCAAAGTGTGGAAGAGTCGAAAAAGAGAATTGAGGAAAATATGGACGCGATTCTTTGGGAGGCGATGAATACCATACATGCAAGAGGATATGACTACGACGTATACGGTTATATGGTAAAAGAATATTTTCCGTTAAGAGTGTACGGTGACATTGCGCTTCCGCCGGGAGAATATACGGCATTTCGCATTGATATCGGGGAAGCCAGGGGGAAAAACTGGTGGTGCGTACTTTATCCGCCGCTGTGTTTTGTCGATATAACACATGGAGTCGTTCCGAAAGAAAGTAAAGAAGAATTTCAAAATATTATCGGAGAAGAGACGCCGGCGCTGACGGATACCTGTTCTCTTGAGTTTAAATATTTAACGTTTTTAAATAAATATCTGGAGTAAAATGATGACAAACGACGTAATTGTTACCGTGAAGGGCGTTCAAATCGGTCTGGAATCGGAAGATGATATTGAAGTAATCAGTCCCGGAAAATATTATGAGAGAAATGAAAAGCTGTTTATCCGTTATGAAGAACAGCAGGAAGACATGACAGGAACGATTATCAATATTATAAAAATCGGACCGGAGGGCGTCGAGATTATCAAAAAGGGATTAATAGGGGCTCAGATGGTTTTTCGGGAAAAGGAGAGCATTAACACTTGTTACGAAACGCCGTATGGCATGATGATGGTTACGATTTATACGGACCGTGTGCAATATACTGTTAATGAGGAATTGATTGAAGTAAACCTGTCGTATAAGATTGAGATGAACGGTGAGATGCTTTCTGACGCGCAGGTATACATAAAAGTAGTGCCAAGAACGAACGAGGGTCTCTCCCTTGTTTAAAAATACAAATTGAAAGTAAAAGAAAGCTGCCGCATGATGAATAATCTCTTCATGTGACAGCTTTCTTTTTTATTTCTTCTTATCTTTTTTAAACCTTGCAAAAAATCCTTTTTTCTTAGGAGTTTCCTTAGCCGGCATACCACCCCGGACAGATTTGATTCCGACAATGTAAATACCGCTGACTTCCGCTTTCACTTCCGCCTTGACAGGAATGTCGTCAAAAATCTTGTCGTCGGCAATCAATGTTGTGATTTTTGGACCGACTTTCGCTTTTACAATTGGAAGCTTGGCGTTTCGTAAATATTTTGGCGTCTGTTCCAATACTATCTTCGGTAAATTTGCTTCTTTTATTTTCATTTTCTTTTTATCGATTATCAGCATGGACATCGTCTGCTTGGCTGCGTCAATTTGTGCTTTCTGTGCGTCAGCTTTCTTGCGGAGATGGTTGCCGTAGATAAGCAGTGCAATAAATGCGACTAAAAGAACCGCCACAATAATCAGAACTATTTTTAATGCTAAAGGCATATATGTAAAACCTCCTATATGAAATTAAAATTAACTTTATTATTGTATCATAAAATGCGTAAAAATCAAATATATTTAAGGGCTAAACGAGAACTTTATTTTTTTCATATGTCCCGGCGATAATATTCTGTGTATATGCGCCTAAAAATTTCTTGTTTTCCGCGTCCAGTTCCGAGATGATAATCGGTTTGCCAAATTCAATTACAATATGCGCTTTCTTCAAAAACGGCATGTGGTTTTCAAAGATTGCGGCAGTGTTGTTAAATGTCACAGGAATAACAGGACATTTGCTCTTTTCCGCAATTTTAAGGGAACCTTCTTTGAAGGGAATCATTTCTCCGTTTTCTGAGCGGGTTCCTTCCGGAAAAATGAAAAGACTGTAGCCGGCTTTCACTTCCTCGATACCGGTAAGAATGGTTTTCAGTGCTTCTTTAGGGTTGTCTCGGTCTAGGAACAGGCAGTGGACATACTTCATCCACTGGCGTAAAAGCGGATATCGGAGCATCTCTTTTTTTGCAACATACCCGGTCGGTTTTTTAAAATAAATGTACGAAGTTAAAATGTCGAAATAACTGTTATGATTTCCGACATAAAGAACCGCGGTATCATCCGGAATATTCTCCAGACCAAGCGCCGTTGTTTTTACTCCGCTGATAAACAGAACGCATTTAAAAACGCCCCGGACAAATTTTTGTGTAAATGTGTCCATTTTTGTCTGGTTGTTTTTCCAAAAAAGACGCATAAACAAAAAAATAAAAGGGGTAGCAATTACAACAATAATAGCGTACAGCATAAAAATAATTAATCGTATCATGTATGAATACCTCATCAAGTTTATTAATACCATTGTAAAATATTAGAAAATTTATTGCAACTTAAAAAGTATAATATAGTAGAATTATGCAAAAAATAATGTTAAAATATACCAAAATTACAGTTAAGAGGGATACGCATGGACGGTGCAAATATAATAGATTATTTAAAGTGGAGAGGAGATTTAAGTTTTGGACAAACCCCATTGAATGATGTGGACAGTCTGATTCTCAGTCAGATTATTTATATCCCGTTTGAGGGCATTGTGCCTTCTGTCAGAAGTACGCGGACAATTACATTAAAAAATGCGTGCGACAAGTTTTTTAACATGTATGACGAGACAAAATCAAGCCTTGGCGCGCTGCTGCCAAAGGAAATATTTGATTTATTCAGACTGGCGGGTGAAAGCGTGCGCTTTGGAAAGATCCGCCTTTCCAGATATACAAATAAAATTAATCATGAGACGGAAATACAATTTTGCGCAATGACCGTATTTATAGATGAGCTGAATGAAGTGTTTATCGATTTTCGGGGAACGGACGATACGCTTGTCGGATGGAAAGAAGATTTTAACATGGGGTTCATGACCCCGGTTCCGTCACAGACGGAAGCCGTTAAGTATTTTAGCTATGTGATAAACAGGTGTCTTTGTGAGAATGACAGCTTAAAAATCCGTCTGGGAGGTCATTCCAAAGGAGGCAATCTTGCCGTTTTCGCGGCGACATTTGTGCGTGAACAGGCAGAAACGTCCATACAGGATAGGATTGAGTGCATTTATAATTTCGACGGTCCGGGATTTGACGATAAGGTAATACAAAGTGAGGAATATATGAGAACCCGCGAAAAAATTAAAACGATTATTCCGCAGTCTTCCGTAGTGGGAATGCTTTTAGGACATGAGGAAGGATATACGGTTGTAAAGAGTAATCAGGTGGGGCTTTTACAGCATGACGCGCTTTCGTGGGAAGTAATGGGAACGGAGTTTATCTGTCTGGAAAGTGTGACGGATTCCAGTATTGTATTGGATAAAACGCTTAAGACCTGGATTAAAAGCATGGATACCGTCAGCGCGGAACGGTTTGTAACGGCGCTATTTGAAATTTTGAGCGCAACGGATGCGAGGACGCTGACAGAATTAATGACGGGAAAAAACAGGAGCATTTCCGTGATGATGAAAGCGTATGCCGGTGAGGATGAAGATACAAAAAGGATGCTCAAATCGGCGGTGCGTTCGATGATAGATATTTGGAAGCGTAATATAAAAAGGAAGGCATAATAAATACGAAAAAGGCAGGGACGTGCGATGGGAAGTTCCTGCTGTTTTTTTGCGGTAAATATAAAAATTTTACAACACTTTTGTGTGTTCGTTTGTATTCCTTATATAGAGGAAAAGGCGGTGATGTCATGGATGAGAAACAAATAGGCGATATTTATGAGCGAAATGTTGACAGTATATACAGACTATGTTTTTCCTATCTGAAAAATAAAGACGATGCCTTTGACGCAATGCAGAATACGTTTTTCCGGATGATTCAGAAGAAGAAAACGTTTGACAGTCCGGAGCATGAAAAGGCATGGCTGATTGTGTGCGCGTCGAATATCTGTAAAAACGTACTTGCGCATTGGTGGAGAAAGAACGTTTCGATTGAGGAGAATGACGGCATAGGGGGATGCCAGGAAGACAGGGAACTTCTGATGGTCTTATTAAATTTGCCCGAAAAGTATCGGATTCCGATTTATCTGCATTATTATGAAGGGTATAATTCTATGGAAATCGGGAAAATGATGGGAAAAAGTGACGCGACCATAAGAGGCTGGCTAAAAAAGGGGAGAGAGCTTCTTGGAAAGGAAATAGGGTGATAAGTATGGAAGATCAAATAAGGGATAAGGTAGCAAGGGCGTATGGTGGCATTGTTCTGGAGGAGGGTTTAAAAAGGCGGGCAAAAAGAAATATCCTTGAGAAAGAACAAAGAGGCGGCAGAAGAAAATTTATATATGGTGTTGTTGCAGCAGCGGCAGTTGTTATATTTGTACTTGGAAATATTCTGATGATACGGTTGAATCTGGAACATGAGAGGGGTGCTGCAATGATGGAAACCACTCCTTCTGCAGAGGAGGAGACCACAGGTAATATGCAGGCAAGGGCGCTGGAGGATATCCAGACTTTGGCGGAGCTTGAAGAACTGTCATTCGCTGCGAATTCCTATGTCTGGAATCTGGAAAATAATTTTTATGTTGCAATATTATGTTATGACGAAAATAATGAGGCGTGTCTTCCTAAAAACAATATGATGGCGAGAATAGAGTATGCTTATTTTTTGTTTGATGAGTCCGGTGCTAAGCTGAAAGAGTGGCAGGAAAATTTCGATATCGAAAGCAAAGAGTATCAGAGTATCGGGGCGGTTTTTATAAACGGCGACTGGTATGAAGTGCGGGACAGTAAGAAAGACGGCAGTGAACATTATTATGAAGTGTACAATGTTACGTCGCCGGAGAAGAGTAGCTATGCCCGTCATCCGGAAGATGAGGAAATCATAAACCGTATTAGTTCGAGCACCTATTATTTTGCCAGATATGCAGAAGATGGCAACGGTTATATGGAAGTTGGGGTACTGGACAATGAGTATTACAGACAGGTTTCTGATTTTATAGAGGTAAACAACCGTCAGGACCTGGAGCAGCTCATAGCGCAGCCGGAAGTGTATTCTATAAAGCTTCTAAATGATTTGTATTTCGTTGTGCTGCCATATCGTCAGAACAGAAGATGCAGTCTGAATGACCAGGCAGATACAATTGTTATAGGCTGTTATAAGACGGAAAATGATGAGATTGCCGGATACTGGGAGTCGCTTCGGGAGGCAGAAAACAGTGATGTGGAATATATAGGTGTATCGGGCTATGACGGGGATTTTTATCTTATCAGCAAGGTAAAAGATACGGAGAAATATTATATAAGCGCTCTATTATGGGATTTTGAAGAATCCCTGTATTGTGATGAGGGAATCTGCCCTGATGTATACGCCAACGCGACATTTTTTGCAAGGCTGGCAGCGGAAGATGGTGCTTTATACTGGCAGATTGGAGATAATATAGAAAGCGGAACGGATTATTCCTCAAAAAGTTTCTGCGAAAAGTATTCGTGGGATGAACAGTGTACGAAAGATATGACCATGCGTGATATTTATGTGGCGGAAAACTGGATTGGCAAAAAAGTGTCTCAATTTAACGGGCTGGAACGGTTTTTTAAGGAAGCTGTTCAAAAAGAGTCTGTAACAGGCGATTTGTCAGGCGCAGGAAGCACGGGAAATGCGTATCAGACGGATTATTATTTTGAGTGCGCGGGTTTTCGTGTATCAGCAGAACTGGGTTCTGATGAAATTATATCGGTTGCGCTGATTACGGAGCATGATTATGTGACGGAAAATGTGTGGATCGGAATGGATATGGAACAGGTCAGAAAAAATATGGGGATGAATGAGGAAGCGTATTTCGAATACGGCGGGAATATGTTCGCGGCAGTCGAACGGGACGGTCTTCTGTATGAGTTCCAGTTTCAGAAAGAAAAAATAGGGGAAAATCTTCCGCCGTATGCCAGCTATCCGGCGCCGGACTATGTGCTTACCTACGCGAAAATAAGCGACGCCGCAAAAATAAAAACATCATCCGTTAAATCTATGGGAGAGCATCTGTTTGGAGACGGACATTCCTTGGAGGAAGGAAAGGATATTTAGACTTGACAAATCTTTGAAAAATGCATATATTACTATTTAAAGTAAAATTTAAATAGTTTAACACGATGACGAAGACAGTAAGGTAAAATTAAACGTAAAAGCGAGCCGGAGATGGTGTGAGACCGGTACAAGTAGATTTTATCTGAATATCACTTCCGAGTATCAGTCCCAAAGCGGCACGCGAGTAGGCACTGACGGCACCCGCCGATATCAGGGGCGCATATGATGGTATGTCGTAACAGGTGAGATAATTGTGGCTTTCGACCTTTTACGGTCGGAAGCCATTTTGTTTTATATTCAAAGAAATCGTATTTCGTGTTGAAGTGTATGGATTAAGGAGGAACATTCATGGTTTACGAAAAGGTGTCCGCAAATCTTAACTTTGTGGAGAGAGAAAAGAAAGTGGAGCAGTTCTGGAAGGATAACGGCATTTTTGAAAAGAGTATCAAAAACAGGGAGGGATGCCCGACTTATATGTTCTACGACGGACCTCCTACGGCAAACGGAAAACCGCATATTGGTCATGTGCTGACCCGTGTCATTAAGGATATGATACCAAGATACCGCACCATGAAAGGGAAAATGGTTCCGCGTAAAGCGGGGTGGGATACCCACGGTCTTCCGGTCGAGCTTGAAGTGGAAAAGATGCTGGGACTGGACGGAAAAGAGCAGATTGAAGAGTACGGTCTGGAACCGTTTATCAAGCACTGCAAGGAATCTGTCTGGAAATATAAAGGCATGTGGGAGGATTTCTCGGGAACGGTTGGGTTCTGGGCAGATATGGACGACCCGTATGTGACCTATGAAAACAATTTCATTGAGTCGGAATGGTGGGCGTTAAAAGAAATCTGGAATAAGAAACTGCTGTATAAAGGGCATAAAATCGTACCGTATTGTCCAAGATGCGGGACACCTCTTTCCAGCCATGAGGTGGCGCAGGGCTATAAGGATGTGAAGGAACGTTCCGCAATCGCAAGATTTAAAGTAAAAAATGAGGATGCGTATATTCTTGCATGGACAACAACACCCTGGACGCTGCCGTCAAACGTTGGTCTTTGCGTGAACCCGAACGAAACATATGCTTTGGTTAATGCGGCTGACGGATATAAATACTATATGGCGGAAGCGCTGCTTGACAAGGTTCTTGGAAAACTCGCGAAAGAAGACGGCGCGAAAGCGTATGAGGTGATTCAGACATTTACCGGTAAGGAACTGGAATATAAAGAGTACGAGCCGTTATTTCCGTATGAAGGACCGAAAATGAATAAAAAGGGACATTTTGTAGTCTGCGATACGTATGTAACGCTGACCGACGGTACCGGTGTGGTTCATATCGCGCCGGCGTTTGGTGAGGATGACTACAGAGTGGGACAGCGGTATGACCTGCCGTTTTTGCAGTTTGTGGACGGTAAGGGTGAAATGACAGAAGAGACACCGTTTGCGGGGATGTTTGTGAAGAAGGCGGACCCTGCGGTTTTAAAATATCTGGACGAGAGAGGATTATTGTTTGAAGCGCCGAATTTCGAGCACACATATCCACACTGCTGGAGATGTGATACGCCGTTAATTTATTATGCGAGAGAGTCTTGGTTTATTAAGATGACGGCGGTGAAAGACGACTTAATCCGTAATAACAATACCATCAACTGGATTCCTGAGAGTATCGGCAAGGGGCGTTTTGGCGCATGGCTTGAAAATGTGCAGGACTGGGGCATCAGCCGGAACCGATACTGGGGTACGCCGTTAAATGTATGGGAGTGTGAGTGCGGACATATGCATTCCATTGGCAGTATCGCGGAATTAAAGGAACTTTCGGACAACTGCCCGGAGGATATCGAACTTCACAGACCGTATATCGACGCGGTTACGATAACGTGTCCGAAGTGCAAAAAACAGATGAAAAGAGTGCCGGAAGTGATTGACTGCTGGTTTGATTCGGGTGCGATGCCATTTGCGCAGCACCATTATCCGTTTGAGAATCAGGATTTGTTTGAGAAGCAGTTTCCGGCGGATTTTATCAGTGAAGCAGTCGACCAGACGCGAGGATGGTTTTATTCGCTGCTGGCAATTTCCACGCTGATTTTTAACAAGGCGCCTTATAAGAATGTGATTGTGCTTGGCCATGTTCAAGATGCGGACGGACAGAAAATGAGCAAGTCTAAAGGAAACGCGGTTGACCCGTTTGATGCGTTAAAAAAGCACGGAGCAGACGCAATCCGCTGGTATTTCTATGAAAATTCCGCGCCTTGGATTCCGAACCGCTTCAAAGACGAATGGGTGACCGAGGGACAGCGTAAATTTATGGGAACCATCTGGAATACCTATGCATTTTATGTGCTTTATGCAAATATTGACGGATTTGACCCGACAAAGTACCCGCTGGAATACGAGAAACTGCCGGTTATGGATAAATGGGTTCTCAGTAAACTAAATACGATGGTGAAAACAGTGGACGAGGACCTTGACGCATATAAGATTACCGAGGCGGCAAGATGTATGGAAGAGTTTGTCGACGAGCTTTCCAACTGGTATGTCAGAAGAAGCCGCGAGCGGTTCTGGGCAAAGGGCATGGAGCAGGATAAAGTGAACGCGTATATGACGCTGTATACGGCGCTTGTTACGCTAGCCAAGACGGCGGCTCCGATGATACCGTTTATGACGGAGGACATTTACCAGAATCTTGTGAGGAGCGTGGATAAAAACGCACCGGAAAGTATTCATCTCTGTGATTTCCCTGTCGCCAACGAGGCATGGATTAATCCGGATTTGGAAAAAGATATGGAGGAAGTGCTCAACGTTGTTGTTGTGGGACGCGCCTGCAGAAATACGGCAAATATCAAGAACAGACAGCCGATTGGCAATATGTTTATTAAATCGGAGCATAAACTTTCTGATTTTTATGTGGATATCATCCGTGATGAACTGAATGTGAAAAATGTGGAATTTAAGGATGATGTAAGAGATTTTACGTCATACAGCTTCAAACCGCAGCTTAAGACGGTGGGACCGAAGTTCGGCAAATTGTTAAATGCGATTAAAAACGCGCTTACGACGCTGGACGGCAATGCGGCGATGGATGAAATCAATGCGTCGGGTATGCTGAAACTTTCCGTTGACGGACAGGAAATTGAGCTTCTGAAGGAAGATTTGCTGATTGATATCGCGCAGGTAGAGGGATTTGTTTCCGATGGAAACGGCAAGGTGACAGTAGTGCTTGACACCAATCTGACGCCAAAGCTTGTTGAGGAAGGCTTTGTCCGTGAAATCATCAGTAAAGTCCAGACGATGCGTAAGGAAGCCGGATTTGAGGTAATGGATAAGATTACCGTTTTTGTAAAGGATAACGAAAAGATTACGGCACTTGTCAATAAAAATATAGAAGAGCTCAAAAGCGAGGTTCTGGCAACGCAAGTCATAACGGGCAGCATAGACGGATATTCAAAAGAATGGAATATTAACGGCGAGGACGTGGTGCTTGGCGTGAAAAAAAATGAAATTGCGACTTCTGCCAATTAATAGTAGACTTCTGGCAAAATTTCATGTAAAATATAGTACAGAAAGTCAATTTTTTCACAATGAAAAATTATCCGATAAAAAATATTCGTGAGAGCGAAATGAATGGAGGAAATTATGACAAAACCAACATTTGACAAAGAAGAGTTTAAAAAAGAAGTTGTCAGCAATGTAAAGCTTCTTTTCCGTAAAAAGGTTGAAGAAGCCAGTGACGAGCAGATTTTTCAGGCGGTATCCTACACGATTAAAGATATGATTATGGATCGCTGGATTGCCACACAGAAAGAATATGAGAAGCGGGACGTTAAAACCGTTTATTATATGTCCATGGAATTTCTGATGGGACGTGCGCTTGGCAACAATATGATTAACCTGATGTGCTATAAGGAAGTTAAGGAGGCTTTGATAGAGCTCGGACTGGATATTAACGTAATTGAAGACCAGGAACCGGACGCTGCGCTTGGTAACGGCGGACTTGGACGACTTGCGGCATGTTTTCTTGATTCGCTTGCAACGCTTGGATATCCGGCGTACGGATGCGGAATCCGTTACAAATACGGTATGTTTAAACAGGAGATTAAGGACGGCTATCAGGTAGAAGTTCCGGATAACTGGCTTGTGAACGGTAATCCGTTTGAGATGAAACGTCCGGAATACTGTATGGAAGTTAAATTTGGCGGATATGTACGTTCTTATATTGATGAAAAGGGAAGGACACATTTCGTACATGAAAATTACCGTTCCGTACGAGCTATACCGTATGATATGCCGATTATCGGATACGGTAATAACGTGGTAAACGCATTAAGAATATGGGACGCTGAACCGATGCAGCATTTTAATCTGGATTCTTTCGATAAAGGCGATTACCATAAAGCGATTGAGGAAGAGAATCTCGCAAAGAACATTGTAGAGGTGTTGTATCCGAATGATAATCATTATGCAGGTAAGGAACTGCGTTTAAAGCAGCAGTATTTCTTTGTTTCCGCTTCTGTACAGAGAGCGGTTGCCAAATACAAAGAAAAGCATGATGATATCCGTAAACTGCATGAAAAAGTTATTTTCCAGCTCAATGATACGCATCCGACCGTAACCGTTGCGGAGTTGATGAGAATTCTGATGGACGTAGAAGGACTTGAGTGGGATGAGGCATGGGAGGTTACGACAAAGGCAACGGCATATACGAACCACACCATTATGGCGGAAGCTTTGGAGAAGTGGCCGATTGAGCTGTTCTCAAGACTGCTTCCTCGTGTATACCAGATTGTTGAAGAGATTAACCGCCGGTTTGTGGAGCAGATTAAGAAAGCATATCCGGGCAATCAGGATAAGATTAAGAAGATGGCTGTCATTTATGACGGTCAGGTTAAGATGGCGCACCTTGCCATTGTTGCGGGTTATTCCGTAAACGGTGTAGCAAAGCTTCATACGGATATCCTGATGAAGCAGGAGTTAAAAGACTTTTACGAGATGTTCCCGGAGAAGTTTAATAATAAGACGAACGGTATTACACAGCGCCGCTTCTTACTGCATGGAAATCCGCTGCTTGCAGAATGGGTTACAAATAAGATTGGCGACGAGTGGATTACGGATTTGTCGCAGATTAAGAAGCTTGCGGTATATGTGGACGACGAGCAGTGCCAGCAGGAATTTATGCAGATTAAATACCGTAATAAACTTCGTGTTGCGGAATACATTAAGAAACATAACGGAATTGATATTGACCCGCGTTCTATTTTTGACGTACAGGTGAAGAGACTTCACGAGTATAAGAGGCAGCTTTTAAATATTCTGCATGTAATGTATCTTTACAATAAGTTAAAGAGAAATCCGGGGATGGATATGTATCCGAGAACATTTATCTTTGGCGCGAAGGCGGCGGCAGGCTACAGAAGAGCGAAGCTGACGATTAAGCTGATTAATAATGTGGCAAACGTTATCAATAACGATAAATCAATTAACGGTAAGATTAAGGTAGTATTTATTGAAAATTACCGTGTATCCAATGCAGAGATATTATTTGCGGGAGCGGACGTATCAGAGCAGATTTCTACGGCATCCAAGGAGGCCTCCGGAACCGGCAACATGAAGTTTATGTTAAACGGCGCGCTGACGCTGGGAACTATGGACGGCGCCAATGTGGAAATCGTGCAGGAGGTCGGCGAGGAGAACGCAGTTATTTTTGGTCTTACATCCGACGAGGTCATTGCTTATGAGCAGAACGGCGGATATAATCCGATGGAGATTTTCAATAACGACCAGGATATCCGTGAAGTGCTGATGCAGTTAATTAACGGTTTTTATTCACCGGAGGATCCGGAACTGTTCAGAGAACTTTACAATTCGCTTCTGAATACGCAAAACAGCGACAGGGCGGATACGTACTTTATTTTAAAGGATTTCCGTTCTTATGCCGAGGCGCATGAGCGGATAGAGAAAAAGTACAGAGACGAGAAGGGCTGGGCAAGGTCGGCAATGCTCAATACGGCATGTTCCGGTAAGTTCTCTTCGGACAGGACAATTGAGGAATATGTGAAAGATATCTGGAAACTTAACAAAGTTACGGTTGCTTTGGAAGACGAGACAGAGAATGTAGCGGCAGTTAAAAGATTAAGATTATTTGACAGATAAAAGAATGTGTATGAGATACCTGTAAACGGGAGAGTCTGTTTACAGGTATTTTATGTAATTGGGGAAATGATGAAGTGCAGAGTATTGAATAATAATAGACAGCTGAGGCGGACTGTTCTGATTCTGGTATTGATAATAACATGTCTGCTTACGGCATGCGGAACAAAAGGGATGCCGTGGCAGGAATCAGAGATTATGAACGATACGCCGCCTCATATTTTGGACGAGCCAGTAAGCGCGGAGCCGGAGACGATGTTTGTCCAGAAAGGTACAGCGGGTGAAACAGCGTCAGAGGATTTTAAAGAGAATGAAAATGTATCCTGGAATAAACTCGAGTGCGCGGCTGTATCGGAAAATAAGGCGGCTCTCGCAAATACAGGAGTTATGGTTGAACGGGAACATTATGTGGTATTTTCTTTTATGAAAGTGGAGCCGGATAAAGAATGTTTTTTTGTCTGCCCGTCCAAAGAGATACATCTTGTTTACTATGATGAAGCAAAACGCTATATTAGCGGAAAAGCTTCTGCGTCCATTGAAGGCGTTTTTTTGGAATTGCCGCCGGATTGCCGTTATATAACGGTTTCGATGGAACTTGACGCTGCGGAAAACAGTTTTCTGATTCAGGAGGATGAAGAGCATAATAATGTTATCTTTGTCGGGGAAGGGAGAAGATATTCTTCTGTTAAAAAGGCGGTAGAGCGCATCGAGGAGGAAGGAATCGTCGTCATATTTCCCGGTATTTACAAAGGAAATATAAAAGGATGGGGAAAGCGTATTGTTTTATTTGGAACGGATAAAGAAACCTGTATTATAGAAAACGATTCCTCAAGTTATTATGCGCCGCCGCTTGAAATTGCGGCAGGAACCGTTAAGAATCTTACAATTCGCGCAGTTGGAACGCCGTCTTCTGATACTTCGAAGGCGGGCGCGTATGCGGTGCATGTGGAAGATAACATTTTATATAACAATACACTTTGTTTTGAAAACTGCGAGCTGTATTCGGACTTTAATTCTGCGGTGGGCATGGGTATGAGAGGCGGGTGTGACGTCCGCTTTACCGGAGTGCATATGACGGGACTGGAAAACGGTCTGTTCTGCCATGACGGTGTTTATGCGAAATATGCGGGGGTGCAGAATTTAAGTCTGGTTGATTGCGTGATAGAAGGGATGAGAGGCGAAAATGCTGTCCGGATTGATTCGCAGGGTACACCGGGTTCTCGGGTAAATGTGTTATTTGTGAATAACATTCTGGTGAATAAGCGTGCAGAAAATGTGGATAACCTTCTTCATACTCAGAATAACGGTGGAAAGGGTACGGAAGAAAATTGGCAGAAATTAAAGCAGTTTTATCTGGATAAAAGAAGCGGACAGAATAATGTGGACGCGTTAAACTATTAAAACGGCCAGACTGGAGAGGACGACAAGAAATACGACATTGTATATTGTAAACGTCAATATATATTTTCCGGTTTTTGCGTGGTTTGCGCTGACGTAGCAGCGGTAAGAGATGACGCTTGCCAGAGAAGCAATAAGCGTTCCGAGACCGCCGATATTAACGCCGTAGAGCAGAGCCGCGCAATTTGATGTAAAACCGGACAGAAGAATGGCGGATGGAACATTACTTATGAATTGTGATAATAAAATGCCAAGAAGGAGTTCTCTTCCTGAAATCAGACGGCTAAGAAGATTACACACGGCAGGAATATGCTGCATATTTCCGATAAAAATAAAAAAGCAGATAAACGTCAACAGTAAAAAGTAGTCCGCTTTTTTCAGCAGTTTTTTGTCAGTGGCTAAGACTGCGGCAAAAACAACTGCCAGCATCAAAGGATATGGCAGAATGCGAAGGACGCAAAGAAGACATAGCATAAATAACAGACTGTATACGATAAGGCGCGGCTTAGATGTAATCCGCGCCTTGTTTGTGCTTTCCGGAAACGCAAGAGGCTCCTTTTTTATCAATAAGACGGTAAGGGCAAGCATCAATGCCGACGCAAGCGTGAGAGGCAGCATATGTAGAATAAACTTCCAAAATGAAATATTAAAGAAAGAATACAGATAGAGATTCTGCGGATTTCCGATAGGCGTCAGCATGCTTCCGAGGTTTGCGGCAATTGTCTGTAACACAATTACCGGGATAAGGAGTTTGTTTTGACCGGTCATGGTCAGAATCATCACGGCAAATGGTACAAAAGTAATGAGCGCCACATCGTTCGTGATGAGCATGGAGGTAAGAAAACATAGCCCTGTCAGGACAAAGGCAATAAAACGTGTATTGTGGGCGCGGCAGAGTAATTTTTGACCGAGGAACGAAAATACGCCAATGGTCTGCATTCCTTCTACAACCAGCATCAGACAGAAGAGCAGACAGAGCACGCGTAAATCCATATATTCGATGTAAGCTGCGGTTGGAGGAACAAAAAACATGGAAATCAGCGCAAGTAATGCCGCAGAACATAAAACCGTCTCTTTCTTAAAGAAATGCAATAATCGTTTCATAGGAACCTCTCAATAATAGTTATATTGTAATTATATCTTTTTTGCCGTTCTTCTACAATAACAAAAACAAGTTGTTTGAATTGTCTGCAACATCCAATTTTAGGTCATAACTCATGAAAATACTTCATAATATGTAACAACCATATTTGTGAGGAATATTCACATTGAAAAGTTACATTGAGGAGCGGGCAATTCAGATTGCTGAATACATTATTGCGAATAAAACTACCGTTAGACAGACGGCGAAGAAATTTGGTGTAAGCAAGAGTACCGTACATATGGACGTAACTTCCCGTCTGCCCAAAATTAATCCCGGACTTGCGAAGGAGGCGAAAGAAATCCTGGCAGTCAATAAAAGTGAACGGCATATTCGCGGCGGAATGGCGACGAAAGAAAAATATTTACATAAACATTAATCAAATGTGAAATTAATGTGAAGTGTGAAATATATCTTGCATAAAATCGGTAAAAATGTTAATATTTTTAACTATAAAGGCATATATGACGATTTTTTGGAGGATAGAATGATTAATTTAAAAAAGGTAACTTTATTTGCCGCAATAGGAGGAATGTGTTTTTTAATGGCGGCATGCGGCAAGGACGGCAATGGGAATGATGCGGTTATCACGCCGGATAACGGAACGAACAATGAAACAACATCCGCTGTAAATGAGAGCGGTTACAAGAACGATGTCAGCGTAAAGGATATAGAGACAGCAGTTGCCGCGGCGCTTGGAGAGAATTATTTTCCGGAAATGGAACTGGAGACGCTGGAAGGTCTGGGAATTACAGCGGACATGTATGACGAGTTTATCTATAAAGTTCCGATGATAAGTGCGAACGTCGACACACTGATTGTTGTCAAGGCTAAGGAAGATAAGGCTGCTGATGTGGAAGCGAAATTAAATGCGTTCCGTGATACTAATATCAATGATTTATTGCAGTATCCTATGAATTTAACTAAGATTCAGTGTTCGCAGGTGGTTACAATGGGTAATTATGTAATGTTTGTACAGTTTGGAGCAGGTCTTGGCATGGATGCAACGGATGCGGCGATTGCGAATTCTGATAAAGAGCTGACTGACGATGAACTTGTTCAGATTGAGATGGAAGTGATTGACGAGCAGAATAATCTAGCGCTTGATACCATTAGAAATATGCTTACCAAGTAGAAGGTGACTGAGGAGCAGGCAAATGGTTTTTAGTAGTATTCTGTTTTTATTTCGATTCTTACCGGTTGTATTATTGCTGTATTTTGTAGCACCAGGGAAAATTAAGAACCTGGTGCTGTTTTTGATGAGTCTTTTGTTTTACGCGTGGGGGGAACCGGTCTATGTAGTATTGATGTTGTTTTCTACTGTTGTGGACTATACGCATGGACTGCTCGTTCACTGTTTTAAGGAAAAAGGCCAGATGGGAAGAGCCAAAATGGTTGTGCTGTCTTCCGTAGTGATTAACCTTTTTCTGCTTTGTTTTTTTAAATATTCCGATTTCCTGATTCATAATATTAATCATATATTAGGGACAAGTATTGCCGGACTGAATCTGGGACTTCCTATCGGAATTTCTTTTTATACGTTTCAGACCATGTCGTATACGATAGATGTATACAGAGGAGACGCGAAGGTACAGACGAATATTATTTCGTTTGGAACGTATGTAGCGTTATTTCCGCAGCTTATCGCGGGACCGATTGTGCAGTATAAGACGGTGGACGAACAGATAAATCATCGAACCGTTACATGGGAAGGATTTTCTTACGGTATAATACGGTTTGTGACGGGACTTGGTAAAAAGGTTCTGCTGGCGAATAATATCGGTCTGCTGTGGGAAGAAATACAGGCGCTCTCTACCGCAGGGGCAATTTCGGCGCTGACGGCATGGCTTGGAGCGCTGGCATTTGCGTTTCAGATATATTTTGACTTTTCGGGATATTCCGATATGGCAATCGGACTTGGCGCGATGTTCGGGTTTCGCTTTAACGAGAATTTTACACATCCGTACGAATCAAAAAGTATTACGGAATTTTGGAGACGCTGGCATGTTTCGCTTGGAACATGGTTTAAGGAATATGTCTATATTCCGATGGGGGGCAACCGATGCGGCAGGGGAAAGCAGATCCGTAATATTATGATTGTCTGGGCGCTTACCGGAATATGGCATGGCGCGAGCTGGAATTTTATGGTCTGGGGATTATATTTCGGAGTGATTTTGATTATAGAGAAGCTCTGGCTTTACCGGCTGTTAGAGAAACTGCCCGTTGTCTGCAGGCATATTTATACAAGTATACTTGTATTGATAAGCTGGGTTATTTTCGCGTTTGATTCCATGAATTACGGGGCATTATATATTGGAAAAATGTTTGGGACAGACGGTATGCTGGTCGATGGAAAAGCCTTATATTTTATAGGAAGCTATGGCATGCTGTTTGTAATATTGTTTGTAGGGTCAACCTCGTTTCCGAAGAGAGCGGCAGAGTTTGTGATGGAGAAATTAAAAAATACAGTGTTTCTTCAGACAGCGCTTTGCAATGTTGTGCTGGCGGCAATTTTGATGTTGTCCATTGCGTTTGTGGTGGATGCGTCTTATAATCCGTTTTTATATTTTCGATTTTAAGGTGAAACAATGGAGGCGCAAGGAATGAAGTCAAAATTTCATAATGTGGTGACGGTGGTTGTTTTTCTGTGGTTAATCGCTTTTTTTACCGTTGCGAGCATGTTGAATCCCGATAGAATATTCTCGGCGAATGAAAATCGTTATCTTGCGCAGAAACCGAAGTGGACGCTGGAACAATTTTTTGAGGGAGAGTTTGCGACAGGCTATGAGAATTACATTACGGACCAGTTTATAGGACGTGATAAATGGATTCAGGTGAAGACGCTTTGTGAAATTTCTATCGGTAAAAAAGATGTCAACGGCGTATATCTTTGCAAGGATGATTATCTGATTGAGACGCAGACAGGAATTGATGAGAAAAAAGCGTATGATAATGCAGACAGAATGGTTTCGTTTCTCAATGAGAAAGTGCAACAGCTCGGAGCGGATCATGTTGCTCTGATGCTTGTTCCGACGGCTGTCGCAACATTGAAGGACAAGCTGCCAAACTATGCGCAGACATTTGACCAGTACAGGTACATTGATTATCTTGGGGATGGCTTTGGGGGCACATTTGTGGATGTAAGAGATACATTTAACCAAAATAAGGATAAGTACATTTATTATAAGACGGACCATCATTGGACGACAAAAGGCGCGTTTCTGGCGTATCAGAAATGGGCGGACGCGATGCGGTTTACTCCTTTTTCGGAAGAGGAGTTTGAGGTTATTCAGGTATCGGATGATTTTCTCGGGACGGTTTATTCTAAGCTGAATTACGCAAAGTCTGCCGACAGAATGTATCTGTATAAAGTAAAGCGCGACATTCGTTATTATGTGGATATTGATTTGGGCGCAAAGATAATGGACAGTCTTTATGAGGAGAGCCATCTGGCAAAAAAGGATAAGTATAGCGTGTTTCTGGATGGCAATCATTCTATTGTAACCATTGATACAACGGGGGGACAAAGTGACGGCGATACGCTTCTTATTATAAAAGATTCCTATGCGCACTGTTTTGTGCCATTTGCGGTTAATCATTATGACAGGACGGTTGTGGTAGATATGAGATATCTGAAAATGCCGATGAATCAGGTGATTGAAAAATACGGAATAACCGATATACTGGTGCTTTATAATGTGGTTCATTTTGCGGAAGATATTAATATGCCATTACTTTCCTATTAAAAATAAGAAAAATTTAAGGGATGGAACTAAAGTTTATCAGGATTTTAACCGATAAAAAATTTAAATTCCCCCTTTTAAAATTACTATTTTTGTATATAATGGTAATTAGACGAATTTTGCAATAAAGTTTGAGTATAGATAATTGGATTCAGGAAAGGGGAATAGAAAATGCTTACAGCAGACATTGGAATCGACCTTGGCACGGCAAGTATTCTTGTATATATCAGAGGCAAGGGCGTTGTGCTTAAGGAACCATCGGTAGTAGCATTTGACAGAGATACCAATAAGATTAAAGCGATTGGCGAAGAAGCAAGATTAATGCTTGGCAGAACACCCGGTAATATTGTAGCGGTCAGACCGCTCAGACAGGGTGTTATTTCTGATTATACCGTTACCGAGAAGATGCTTAAGTATTTTATTACAAAGGCATTGGGAAGAAGAGTGTTAAAGAAGCCGAGAATCAGCGTCTGTGTACCGAGCGGCGTCACGGAAGTTGAGAAGAAGGCAGTTGAGGATGCAACTTACAATGCGGGCGCAAGAGAAGTTGCGATTATAGAAGAGCCGATTGCGGCTGCAATCGGAGCAGGAATTGATATTTCAAGACCATGCGGTAATATGATAGTGGATATTGGCGGCGGAACATCCGATATAGCCGTTATATCACTGGGGGGTACGGTAGTCAGTACTTCCATTAAGATTGCCGGCGATGATTTTGATGAAGCAATTGTACGTTTTATGCGTAAGAAGCATAATCTTCTTATCGGTGAGCGTACGGCAGAGGAGATTAAGATTAATGTAGGTTGTGCGTATCCGAGAGCGGAAGTTCTCGCGATGGATGTACGCGGCCGGAATCTGGTGACAGGTCTTCCAAAGACAGTTACCGTTACTTCCGAGGAGACGGAAGAAGCGCTTCGGGAGACAACCTCGCAGATAGTAGAAGCTGTGCATAGCGTACTGGAGAAGACGCCGCCGGAGCTTGCGTCTGATATTTCGGACAGAGGTATTGTGCTGACAGGCGGAGGCAGTATGCTTCAGGGACTGGATGAACTGATTGAGGCAAAAACAGGAATTACGACAATGGTTGCCGACGACCCGATGACGGCGGTTGCTGTGGGAACCGGTAAATTTGTTGAGTTTTTGAGTGAACATAAAGATTTTTAAAGCCCGGAGCAGGGACGCTGGCGGCTAAAGAGAGGAGACAGAAGGCATGTTAAAAGGGTTATATACGGCATACACAGGAATGCTCGACCAGCAGAGGCGTCTTGAGGTGACGACCAATAATCTTGCCAATTCCACTACGATTGGCTATAAGAAAGAGGGTTCTACTTCGCAGGCGTTTGACGAGTGTCTGGCGATTAAGATTCGGGACACATCGGATACATTTAGCAGAAGAGCGATTGGCAATGTGGCTCTTGGCGTGAAGATAGGTGAAACATACACCAACTACACGCAGGGTTCCTTCAGAGAGACAGGAGAGTCATTTGACCTTGCGATTTCGGGAAAAGGATTTTTTAATATTTCCTATACGAACAAAAAGGGTGTGGAATCTACGATGTATACGCGTGACGGTTCTTTCACGCTGACAAGAGAAGGGAATCTGGTAACGAAAGACGGTGATTTTGTTTTAGGACAGAACGGTCCGATTGTTCTTCCTACAAACGCTAAGATTACCATTGATACGCTCGGAAATATTTACAATGGAGACGAGTTACTCGACCAGATAAAGCTCACGGATTTTGAGGATTATAATTATATTGAGAAGTTTGGTGAAAATATGTACCGTACGGTTAACGGCGCGCAGGGGATTGAAGCGACGGGCGGGATTAATCAGGGATGGCTTGAGATGTCCAATGTACAGGTTGTACAGGAAATGGTTGACATGATTTCCATTCAGCGGGCATATGAGGCAGCACAGAAAGTTGAGACTTCAATGGATGATATGCTAGAACAGACGGTAACATTAGGAAGACTCTAATACACGCGGATAGGAGACGATTATTATGATGAGGTCATTATGGACTGCGGCTTCCGGAATGGTAGCCCAGCAGAATAACGTAGATACGATTGCCAACAACTTATCGAATGTTAATACGGTTGGCTATAAAATGCAGACAGCGGAATTTAAGTCGCTTTTGTATCAGGAGATTGTCAGCAAGACGACAAGTGCAAATGGGGAGAATAAGCCGATTGGCGCGCAGGTTGGACTTGGCGTGCGCAATTCTTCCATAACGTCGCATTACAGACAGGGAGGGTTCCAGACAACGAACGAGACGTTGGATTTTGCCATTAACGGTGAAGGATTCTTTGCTGTGCGGACGTTGGACGGTGAAACGGCGTATACGAGAAACGGTAACTTTTATCTTGCGGTAGCGCCGGGCGGCAGTCATATGCTTTGTGATTCCGAGGGTCTTGCAGTTCTGGATACTAATGGAGACGCGATTTATTTTGAAGACGGAACTTCTTTTAAAGATATTTTTGTCGACACGGACGGAACAATCTGTCTTCCGGGTGAGGACGGTAATCCTCAGAGCATCGGCGTACAGCTTGCGCTTTTCCAGTTTTCGAATCCGTCGGGCCTTGAGAAAGGTTCTAACGGACTGCTTCTGGAGTCGGAGGCATCGGGCGTTGCGATGAGCGAGGCCGGAAATCAGAATTTAAAGAAGAGCATTGTTAAGCAAGGATATCTTGAAATGTCCAACGTTCAGGTTGCAGATGAGATGGTGAACCTGATTGTGGCGCAGCGTGCTTACGAGTTAAATTCCAAGGCGATAACCACTTCGGACGAGATGATGCAGACAGCAAATAATTTAAAAAGATAATTAGCAAAGAGTGAGGATTAAGCGATGAACAGTATGCCTATTGACGGTTCCATGAACCTTTATAATACATACCAGACGACAAATCCGTCTGCCGATAAAATGTCGGAGACATTATCAAAGGATTTAAGCAGTGCGACCGATGAAGAATTAATGTCCGTCTGCAAAGAGTTTGAGGCTTATTTTCTTGAGCAGATGCTCAAATCAATGAAGAAGATGGTGCCTGAACATGAGTACGAGTCATCTTCCTCCAAGACAATGATGGAGTATTATCAGGATGAACTGATGACGCAGTGTGCCAAGGATGCCACGAATACCGGAAGCGGGCTGGGTCTGGCGCAGATGCTTTATGAGCAGATGAAAAGGAACTATGAATAATACACATGATTACGTTAGAAGGCTTTATAGATAATATTATATTCCGTAATGAGGAGAACGGTTATACGGTGTTCGAAGTTGTTGCAGACGGAGAACGCCGTACTTGTGTAGGCAGTTTTCAGTATATTCACGAAGGCGAATATATTGACCTTACAGGGAATGAAACCGTTCATCCGGGGTACGGAGAACAGATTCAGATTAAATCTTATGAAATCAAAGCGCCTGCCGATGAAATCGCGATGGAACGGTATCTTGCGTCCGGGGCGATTAAGGGAATCGGGGAAGCGCTTGCGTCAAGAATTGTTAAACGGTTTGGAACGGATACGTTTCGTATTATTGAGGAAGAACCGGAACAATTGTCTAAAGTTAAGGGCATCAGCGAGAAAAAAGCCTTTGAGATTGCCAGTCAGGTCATGGAAATGCGTGATATGCGCCGTGCGATGATGTTTTTGCAGGAGCTGGGCGTTTCAATGAATATGGCGGCAAAAATCTATGGTCAGTACGGACCATCCATGTATACAATCATTAAAGAAAATCCATACAGGCTTGCGGACGATATCTCAGGAATTGGTTTTAAGATTGCGGATGAAATTGCAGCCAGGGCAGGTATTCGCGAAAATTCTGAATATCGTATACGGAGTGGGATTATGTACATTCTGCTTCAATCGGTGAATAACGGGCACGTTTATCTGCCGCAGAATGAGCTGATACGGGAAGCCGCGCAGCTGCTCGGAATTAATACAGAAGATTTCGAAAAACATATTTTGGACCTCGTCATGGACAGAAAAGTAGTGATAAAGGAACTAGATGGACAGCGGATTTTGTACGCGTCGGTTTATTACTATATGGAACTTCATGCAGCCGGCCGGCTGCGGGAGCTGAATGTGAAATATAAAGTTTCCGAAACAGAGATGAACGGACTTCTTAAAACGATAGAGAGCCATCTGGATATTGAATTGGATGAGCTGCAGAAAATGGCAGTGCGTGAAGCTGCCGGAAATGGTCTGCTTGTGATAACGGGAGGTCCGGGAACAGGAAAAACAACGACAATCAATGCCATTATCCGGTATTTTGAGCTGGAGGGTATGGAAATCCGGCTTGCGGCGCCTACCGGGCGCGCGGCAAAGCGGATGAAAGAAACGACGGGATATGACGCGCAGACAATTCACAGATTGCTGGAATTGTCAGGAGCGCCTGAAGATACAAAAGCCGTTGGCTTCGAAAGAAATGAAAGCAATCCCTTGGAGGCGGATGTCGTCATTATAGACGAGATGTCAATGGTTGATATCAGCCTGATGAATTCACTGCTGCGGGCAATTGCGGTGGGGACGCGCCTGATTTTAGTAGGCGATGTGAATCAGCTTCCGTCTGTAGGACCGGGTAATGTTTTAAAAGATATTATCCGTTCACACTGTTTCAATGTTGTCATGCTGACAAAAATTTTTCGTCAGGCAAGTGAGAGCGAAATTATTGTAAATGCTCATAAAATTAATGCCGGAGAACATGTAGAACTCAATAAATACAGCAGGGATTTTTTGTTTTTGCACAGAGAAAACGCGAATGCGGTTATCAGTGCGATGATAACGCTGGTAAAGGAAAAACTTCCGGGTTACGTTCATGCGGACATGATGGACGTTCAGGTAATGTGTCCCATGAGAAAAGGAGCAGCCGGAGTGGAACGGATGAATATTGTTCTGCAGGAGTATCTGAATCCGAAGGATGACGCGAAAAATGAGAAAGAGTTTGGAAATGTTATGTTTCGCGAAGGCGATAAAGTAATGCAGATTAAAAACAACTACCAGATGGAATGGGAAATTCGTGGGAAGTATGGCATTGCAAAGGAGAGAGGTTTGGGCGTTTTTAACGGGGATATCGGAATTATCCGCCATATCAGTGATTACGCTCAGGAAGTTACGGTAGAATTTGAGGAGGGAAAATTTGTCACATATGATTTTAAGCAGTTGGAGGAGCTTGAACTTGCTTATGCCATAACCATTCATAAATCTCAGGGCAGCGAGTACCCTGCCGTAGTGATTCCCATGCTTTCGGGAGCAAGAATGTTAATGACGAGAAATCTTCTCTATACAGCGGTAACCCGCGCCAGGAAATGTGTATGCATGGTGGGGCAGGAAGAGATTTTCCGTCAGATGATTGAAAATGAAAGCGAACAGAAAAGGTACTCGACTCTGGATATCAGAATAAACGAGGTGTGTAGTGGGATTGAATATAATCGGAATGTTGTATCCGAAGAGGTGTCCGGTATGTGAAAATATCATTCCAGACACGCCGGGGCATCAAAACCGGCTGGTATGTATGCCGTGTAATACAAAATTGTCCTATATCGTTGCGCCCAAATGTATGAAATGCGGTAAGCAGCTTTACAGCGGGAATGATGAGTTTTGTGCGGACTGTAAAAGAATAAAACATGAATTTACGCGCGGCGTCGGTGTATTTTCATATAATAAAAGTATTAAAGACGCAATGTACCGTTTTAAATATTCTAATAAGCGTGATTACGCGCAATTCTTCGGGAACGTTCTTGCAAAGCGGTATGGTTATCTGATACGGCGCTGGAACGTGGAGGCTGTCATCCCTATTCCGTTATACAGAACAAAATATTTAAAGAGAGGGTATAATCAGGCAGAACTGATTGCGGAAGAGTTATCGAAACAAACCGGAATTGCGGTTGATAGAAACATATTAATCCGATGCAGAAAAACCAGAGCAATGAAAGAACTAAATGACGAAGAAAGAGTGAAAAATCTTCAAAACGCTTTTAAATTGTCCGAAAATATTGTAAAATATAAGAAAGTATTGTTGGTGGATGATATATATACTACGGGAGCCACGATGGATGCCTGTGCCGGTGTACTGAAAGCGGGCGGTGTGAGAGAAGTGTATTGCGCCGGTATTTGTATTGGAAACGGTTTTTAGGAGGTAGATACGATGGAAGTTAGGAATTGTAAGAGTTGTGGGCGATTATTTAATTACATAGGCGGAGCATATAAGAGCTTATGTCCGGCGTGTATTGAGAGTCTTGAGGAGAAATTCCAGGAAGTAAAGAAATATGTGGAAGATAACCCGGGCGCATGTATGAATGAGATTTCGGAGAAGCTGGAGGTGTCAACGAAGCAGATTGAGAAATGGGTCAGAGAAGAACGGCTTTGTTTTTCGGATGATTCGCCGATTGGATTGGAGTGTGAGAAATGCGGAAAAATGATTAAAACGGGTCGTTTTTGCGATTTGTGCCGTGTTGAAATGCAGAATCTCATGAATGATTTGTATAAAGCAAAACCGGTGCAGCGTCAGCCGAAAAAGGATACCACAAACAGAATGAGGTTTTTGGATAAATAAATTTTATTTTGCTATTAAGGTTCTTTCGAAATTCACCGATAAAGTAAGCAGGAAGTCAAAAATGCATAAAGGAGGAATGAATTATGCGTATTGATGCTTACAATGCGGTGAGTCAGATATATCAGGCGAATTCCAATTACAAAACCAAGACAGCGAATGCATCTTATGGCAGTGATAAGGTTGAGATATCATCAGTTGGAAAAGAATATCAGGTAGCTAAAGCAGCAGTTGCACAGGCATCTGATGTAAGAGAAGATAAGATAGCCGAGATTAAGGCAATGATGAATGCGGGAACATATCATGTGAGCGGTATGGATTTCGCGAACAAGATGTTGGACAATTTCACATCAGAATTAGCATTATAGGAGAGGTTTTTAAGTGGCAAGTTTAATTGATGAATTAGTTGGAGTTCTTGATAAAGAAAATTCAGAGTATGAGACGCTTATATCCTTGTCCACTGAAAAGACCTCAACTATAATACAGAACGACATCGGACAGTTACAGATTATCATGGACCGGGAACAGAAGGTAGTTGATAAGGTAAATATGCTTGAGAAACAACGGGAAGATACCGTGCGTGATATCTGTAAAGTTCTACATGTTGAACCACAGGAACTGACAGTGAGGGTCCTGATTGATTTATTGAAGAAACAGCCTGAAGAACAGAGGAAGTTACAGGATGTTCACACGAAGCTTCGCAAGACTTTACACGAAATGGTTCGCTTGAATGAGAACAATCAGGCACTGATTAGGGAATCAATGGAGATTCTTGAATTTGAAATGAATTTAGTAAAAGGACTTAAAATGGCTCCCGAGACGAATAATTACACCAAGGGAGCTTATAGTGCAGGAGGCACGGATTTGGGTGCTGGAGCGTTTGATGCAAAGCAGTGAGTGGCTTTGCATTTTTCGTCATAGGACATGTGAAAGAAAGTAAAAAGTTATAAAATGATTAAAGGCGGTGGAAACTTATGGCTAACGGAATGTCAAGTTTATATATAGGAGTATCGGGATTACAGGCGGCGCAGCATTCGCTGAATACCACAGGCCATAATTTATCAAATATTGATACCAAGGGATATACAAGACAGCAGATTACATATTCTACAAGCAGATATTTTGATTTAGGACAAAACGGTGCAGGGAAGATGCAGTACGGCATCGGCGTTAATGTACAGGAGATTAGGAGAGTTCGTGACGAGTTTCTGGACAGGGCGTACAGACAGGAACACGGACGCGCTGTCTTTTATGAGAGCCAGTATACCGCCATTGAGGAAGTTGAGACGCTTTTTGGTGAGATGGAAGGCGTCAAGTTTGAGGATATGATGAACGGCTTTTATGAGGCGGTCAATGAGGTGGCAAAGAATCCGGGAAGCACCGTAACGAGAACGGAACTTGTTCAGAAAGCGACTGCGTTTATTAACAGGGCGAACGCGATTCACGACGGTCTGGTATCTTATCAAAAGATGTTAAACACAAAGGTGGTTAATACAGTAAATCGTATTAATGAACTGGGTGTGAAAATCGACTCGTTGAATAAGCAGATTAACTATATAGAAAGTTGTGGAGAGAGCGCAAACGATTATCGCGACCAGAGAGACGAGGCTTTGGATGAACTGTCTACCTATGTTAAGATGAGTTACGAGGAAAACAGCGAAGGAAAGGTATCAATCAATATTGAAGGCGCGACGTTCCTCACAGGCAGCTCATTTTTCCCGATGGATGTACAGGAAATTGGGAACACAGGATTATACGAACCGGTGTGGCCGGTTATGAACAACAGACCGGTTTTCATGCTGACAGAAGAGTTTAATGTTATTAATAATAATGATATCGGCGAATTAAAAGGAACGCTTCTGGCAAGAGGCAGCATGAGAGCGAACTATGAAGATGTTCCGGTAGAACCGGTACGGGATGATTTTGCGACGCAGGCGGATTATGATGCCGCATATAAGCAGTATCAGAAGGATGTCGACTATTATAACACATATATCGACAGTTCCGTAATTGTATCCACAATGGCAGGTCTTGATAAGCTGATTAACGGAATGGTGGAAGCGATTAATAATGTGCTTTGCCCGGAGACAACGCTGGATGCGCCGATTACGCTTGCGGACGGAACAGTGGTACCGGCGGGAACGGTTGTTCTTGACATGGAAAAGACTGCTTATGGCATGGACGGTAAAACAGTAGGCGTGGAGCTGTTTGCAAGAAAGAATACGGAACGGTATGTGGCGAAAGAATACGTTGACGCAGACGGTAATACACAGACGCTTTATATACGAAATAATGTCAATGCGTTTGGCGATGAATCGAAGTATACGCTGGGAAATTTGCAGGTAAACGATAAGGTTTTACAGGATTATCAGAATATTCCGTTAAATCTGAAGGATGGCAGCGAGGATTTTGCTACGGCGGGAAAACTGATTGACATATGGGAAGTTAAGTTTGCAGCATTGAATCCCGATAAATATGCCAAAGAAAACTTCCACTCTTTTTATAACAGTCTGGTGTCCGATATTGCAAATAACGGCGAAGTGCTTAAGAATATGACGGAGTATCAGCATTCCATGGCAAACGGTCTGGATAATAAGAGACAGGAATCAATCGGCGTATCATCCGACGACGAGTTAACGAATATGATTCGATTCCAGAATGCGTATAACGCAGCTTCAAGATATATTAACGTAGTGAGCGAGATGCTGGAACATTTGGTTACGGCGCTCGGAAGATAACCGGAAAACAGGAGGTAGCATATGCCATCAACATTTTTAGGATTAAATACAGCATATACAGGCTTGCAGGCATATCAGGCAGCAATTAACACAACGGCACATAATATTTCCAATACGAAGACGGACGGGTATTCCAGACAGACGACGGACGCGCAGGCGGATATAGCTCTTAGGACATACAATAGTTATGGTACGCTGGGTACGGGCGTACTGGTGACGTCTATTAAACAGATTCGCGACGAGTATTATGATATCCGGTTCCGCACGAACAATTCGAATGCGGGTCAGTACAGCGTGTACGAAAATTATATGACGCAGCTTGAAAATTATTTAAACGAGTATTCTCTGGAAGGAATGACCGTTGAATGGAACCATCTTTTTGAGTCGCTTACGGAACTTCAGAAATATCCGCAGGATAATACGGTTCGTAATAATGTGATAAACTGCGGCGCCAGTCTGGCAGATTATTTTAATAACTTATGTGCGAATATCCGTAAGATTCAGATTGACGCGAACGAGGAACTGAAGAATCAGTGTGACAGAGTCAATACGCTGGCACAGAATATCACGGAACTGAACAAGCAGATTAATATGCTGGAGGTGCATCACGGTAATGCGAATGACCTTCGTGACCAGAGAAATAAGCTGGTTGATGAATTGTCCGCTATCATTAATGTAGAAACTTATGAACAGGATATGGGCGGAGGCGTTACGTATTTTACAGTTCGTGCAAACGGGCAGGACCTGGTGAATAATTACAATTATAATACGCTGGTAACAGAGGCAAAGAAAGACAAAAGAAACGCATCTGACGCGGAGGGAATGTACGAGATTACATGGGCGAACGGAGTAGCGTTTGACGAATATAATTCAACACTTCGCGGAAGCATGAAAGCGCTTCTTGATATTAGAGACGGTTGTAACAACGCGTATGAAGTTGAGAAAAATACAACCGACGACCAGGGAAATCCGAAGAAAGAATTGGTTATTGAACAGAGGAGAAGTTCTAATACGGCTTATAAAGGCGTTCCGTATTATCAGTCTAAGCTGAACGAGTTTGTTAACCTGATGGCTGATGCAATTAATTCTGTTTTTGAGAAAGGTGAAACGACCGATGGCGTACCGGGTGTTCCGTTTTTTACCGTCAAATATGACGGCGCGGCAATGTCGGCAATGTCGGTGGAAGTGAATCCGATTCTTGTGGAAGATAATACAAGACTGGCGACGACGACGAATTATCTGGATGGTGAGGCGAAATCGGATTTGGTAGATGAGCTTCTGGCAATACAGAGTAAGAAAATTTTTAATGGCGGTACGGGCGCTTATTTCCTGGAGAGTGTTGTGGCGGCAGTTGCTATCGACTCTGAAAAAGCGACAACATTTTACAGAAATTTCCGTAATATTTCACATTCCGTTCAAAATCAGAGATTATCTGTTATGGGTGTTGATGATGATGAAGAGGCATTGGATTTATTAAAATATCAGCAGGCATACAACCTTTGTGCGAAGATGATGTCTGTTATGAATGAAGTATACAACAAATTAATTAACGAGACGGGATTATAAAGATAGGGAGGTTCGCAGCGCATGAGAATTACGAATCAGATGATACAGAACAATTCATTAAATAATATCAGTATTAACAAGACACAGATGAATACGCTTGACACACAGCTGTCCAGCCAGAAAAAAATCAGCAGACCGTCGGAGGATCCGATTATCGCTATCCGCGCATTGCGTCTTCGTACGAGTTTGAGCGAGGTAGAACAGTATCTTAAGAAAAATATTCCGGATGCCAATTCATGGCTGGATGTTTCGGAAGGCGCTTTGAAAGAAGCAAATGACATTATAGAGGATGTCTACGATGCCTGTGTACAGGGTTCAACGGATACACTTTCTTTAAACGAAAGAGAAATTCTCTCATCCAGTTTGAAAGAACTTCGGGAAGCGCTATATGCCCAGGGTGATGTCGATTACGCCGGAAGATATGTATTTACCGGATTCAGAACGGATACTTCACTGACATTTAAGACAGAAGAACAGCTTGCGGATGCAGATTATACGATTACACAAAATTTCACGGCGCAGGATTTTGACAATAAGAGTATTGTTACGGGCACGGTAGATTTGAATGCCGTTAAGACATTAACCGGCGACCAGCTGGGAGCGTTGACAGACGCGCAGCTTCAGGCGCTTGTTGATGTGAACGCGATTGGCGACGCAGATATACACAGAATTCGTCTTGCTTATACGGATATTAAGTCGATACAGGATGCTGCAATTTCAATTAATTATACAGATGGCGGCGGTAATCAGCAGACATTCGGAACGATTACCGAGTCGACGGACCCGAATCAGGTGCCGGGCGATAACGAGATTTTATTTAATCCCACAACGGGCGAGCTGCTGTTTGGTAATCAGGCATATACGGATTTGTATGCAATCGGTGATTTTTCGATTACGTATGATAAGGATAGTTTTGAAAAAGGCGATGCAAGACCGGAGCATTATTTTACCTGTACACAGCGTAAGGCCGACGGTGAACAACTGACTTATGAAAAGGACCCGGCAGGTCAGAGTATTGAATATATTGTAAATTTCAATCAGAAGTTGAAAGTAAACTCTGAAGCGGCAGACTGCTTCTCACTGGATATGGGAAGAGATATTGATGAAATTATTAATGCGGTGGATAATGCTATTGCTGCGGAAAAACGCCGCGATACATTGAAGGAATTAAAAGAAAATCCAAATTATGCAAGCGACGAAGCGCAAAAGAACCTGGATAAACTGATTGAGGGCGCGGAAAAAGAACTGGATTATTATAATGATATTCTGCAGAAAACATTTGAAGAGGGAATAACAAATATGCAGAATCATCAGGAGAAGATTGATATTGAAATGGCGGATATCGGTAATCGTATGAAGCGTCTGGAACTGACAAAGACAAGACTTAAAAGCCAGCATACGAACTTTACGGATTTGAAGTCAAGTAACGAGGATATTGATTTGGAAGAAGTAGTCATTAATTATTCTTCTGCGGAATTGGTATATAATGCTTCACTGACTGCCGGAAGCAAGGTGGTAAGACAAACGCTTTTGGATTTTATCTGATAAGAAATAAATAGGCATTGACAATATAATGCAGATAGGAGAAGGTATGTTAATAAAGACAAAATGTTTTGGAGATGTAGATGTATCGACGGAGAAAATTATTCATTTTGAAAACGGTCTTATGGGGTTTGAAGGTTTCAAGGATTATACAATTCTTTTTAATTCTGAGAAGAAGGCGAATAAAACGATTATGTGGCTTCAGTCGATTGAGGAGCAGGCGCTTGCGCTTCCTGTGGTGGATCCAATGTTTATATCCGGAGCATATAATCCTGTAGTGGAGGACGAACTGCTTACTTCAATCGGAGAATTTGAAGAGGATGATATGCTGATTCTCGTGACGCTCACGGTTCCGCCGGATATTACAAAGATGACGGCAAATTACAAGGCGCCGATTATTATTAATGCGGGTACATTAAAGGGTGTCCAGCTCATTGCCGAAAATGAAGAATATCTTGTAAAACAGCCTGTTTATGATTTGTTGAAGAAGCGAAAGGGCGGTGAATAATATGCTGGCATTATCAAGAAAGAAAGATGAAGCAATCATCATCAACAACGATATTGAGATTAAGGTTATCGAGATTAAGGGTGAACAGGTAAAGCTGGGCATATCGGCACCAAAATCAGTGTCTATTTATCGAAAAGAAGTATATATACAGATAGAGGAAGCAAATAAAGAAGCGGCAAATTCTGTTGCGGATATCAAGACTCTTGAAAATTTACTGTAATTTCTGCTACAAATTTTATATTGTGTTATTTTTTTCTGTAAAAAATTCATTTTTTCGCTGAAAAAGTATTAATTTTTTGTTGAGAATCGCCGATAAAATGTTAGAATAATAAAAACAGCTATTTTTATAGCAATAATAAGAGAAATTCTTATTGGAATTTCTTACTTTCACAAGGAGGTGTCAGTAAAATGGCAGTTGAAAACGTAAACAGCGTAGCGGCGACACAGTCGTATCAGGCTTTATCAACGCCAGCAGCAACGCCGGTCAAGGAGGCAGGTCGCGTTGATGCAACAAAGGTGGAGGCACAGGCTTCCGCGATAAATGAACCGGTGGAGATTAAAAAGGCTGACGGTTCGGATAAGAACGGGAATGCTCAGAAGGATGCCGACCAACAGGAAAAGAAGCCTAGCGACAACACAATTAGACAGGCGTTAAAGGATTTGAACAGGAAACTTAACAATAGTACGATTGCGGAGTTTGGTATTCATGAGGGAACCAACAGAATTATGATTAAGATTAAAAATAAGGATACGGACGAATTGATTCGTGAAGTTCCGGCAGAGAAGACCCTTGACCTTATTCAGAAGGCGTGGGAGCTGGCAGGTATTCTTGTAGACGAAAAGCGATAAGGAGGGTTTGATATGGCAGTAAGGTTATCCGGTCTGGCATCCGGTCTTGATACAGATTCTATTGTAAAAGAACTGGTGTCAGCATATTCAATAAAAAAAGATAATATTGTTAAAGCGCAGACGAAGCTTGAGTGGACACAGGATGCGTGGAAATCAATGAATAGTAAGATTTATAGTTTCTATAGTGCGAAACTGTCCAATTTGAGGTTTTCAAGCTCATATAAATTAAAAACATCAACAATTTCCAACAGCTCTGTTGCGAAGGTTACTGCGTCTTCAAAGGCGGTAAACGGTACCCAGACATTGAAAGTGAATCGTCTTGCAAAGACGGGTTCTTTGACCGGCGGTGTGATTTCTGATAAGGATGGAAAGAAATTAACAGGGAAAAGCAAGCTGAGCGAAGTGAAAGGTCTTGACCAGCTTGCAAGCCTGGGCAGTATCGAGGTTAAGTCGGGTAGTAAGACTTCCGGTATTGAACTGTCCGGTGATATGACTATTAATCAGTTTGTTGTAAAATTGAAAGATGCAGGTCTGGAAGCAAATTTTGATGAGAGAAACCAGAGACTATTTATTAATTCCACAAAGAGTGGTAAAGACGGAGACTTTGCAATTACTGCTGCGAATAGCGAAGCGGTTGAGGCGTTAAAGGGACTGGGTATTTATGCTGTGACAGATGCCGAACTGGAAAAATATAAAGCAGACGCAGCGATTGATGTAGACGAGATGACTGCAAAGGCTTATGAAAGGCAAAAGACTGCCTATACGGATGCGGCAGCGCAGAAGAAGGTGTTGGAGGCGCAGGAAGCTTCTCTGACAAAAACGCAGCAGTCTCTTGCAACACAGAAAGAATATCTCCAGTTTAAGAATGATTATATGGCAGGACTGAAGTTTGACGGAACGGAAAAACCGGTTTTAGACGAAGAGGGCAATCCGAAGCTTGATGAAGAAGGTAATCCTGTAACGTATATGGATTATACCTATGCAAGCGGCTCTAAGACTGCTATGGAAATAGCACAGGGATTAACTACTGAGATTGAAGATCTGGAAAAACAGCTTGAGGCATATAATAAAGAGGAATTAACTGACGAGGAGAAGGCGCAGAAGGCAACGCTTCAGAATCAGCTAAGAGCCGCAAAGGATGTTCAGAAAGAAATCGGCGGCGATACGCTTACAGCAAATGATATTCAGGCAATTGTGGCAAATAGTGCAGAAAGTCTCACAGAAGTATCTAAGAATCTGACAGAAACAGAGCAGAAGCTTAATACAACAAAGGATACGTTGGCAAGTGAGACGCTTCTGAACCAGTATGTGGATGACCGCAATGCAGAGATAGATGATAGTAATGCGGCTTTACAGACGAGACTGCATGATTATTATTCAAATCTTAAGACAACGGCGGAGAAGATAGTAGCTGATTATGCAGGGGGAGCTGATAATATGGCAACCCGTATTGTCGGCGAGGACTCCGAGATTGAGTTGAACGGAGCAATCTTTACAAATAATACGAACTCATTTGAGATTAACGGTTTGACAATTCAGGCGACGGCGCTTACGGGAGACGAGAGCGTAACCATTACAACGGATACGGATATTGACGGCATTTATAACATGGTTAAGGATTTCTTTTCAACTTACAATGAGTTGATTAAAGCAATGGATACCGCTTATAATGCTCCTTCCGCAAGACAGTACGAGCCGCTTACCGATGATGAGAAGGAAGCGATGACGGATTCTCAGATTGAGAAGTGGGAAACGAAGATTAAAGATTCTATTCTCAGAAGAGATAATACGTTAGGCACATTGTCGTCTCTGATGAAAACAACGATGAGCAGAACTTACACAGTTGGCGGTAAGAATTATTCTCTGGCTTCATTTGGCATTAAGACGGCAGGATATTTTTCTTCCGGTGATAATGAAAAAGGTGTGTATCATATTGACGGTGATCCGGATGATACAACTACGTCAGGCAATGAGGATAAGCTGCGTGCGGCGATTGCTTCCGATCCGGACACATTTGTTGAGTTTTTCAGTAAGCTGTCGGGAGAGTTATATACGAAGCTGACGGATAAGATGGCAACTTCAAGTTTAAGCAGCGCATTTACCGTATACAATGATAAGCAGATGAAGACGCAGTACAGCAATTATACGTCTGATATCAAGAGGTGGGAAGAGAAAATCAGTGATTACGAAGAGAAATACTATAAGCAGTTTTCAGCAATGGAGCAGGCTTTGGCGAAATTGAATTCTCAGCAGTCACAGCTTTCAGGTCTGTTTAGTTAGGCTGGGGCATATAGAACAGGGAGGTTAAGGCGATGGCGTTGCCAAATGCATATTCACAGTATAACAACAGTAAGATTCTCACGGCAACACCTGCGGAACTGACATTGATGCTTTATGAAGGCGCAATCAAGTTTTGTAATATTGCTATTATGGGAATTGAGCAGGGGGATGTGATGAAAGCGCATACCAACATTGTTAAGGTAGAAAATATTATTATTGAGTTTCAGTCTACCCTGAATCATAAATATGCAGTTGCAGAAGATTTCGAAAAGGTGTATAATTACATTTACAGCAGGTTGGTTGAGGCGAATATCAAAAAAGATAAAGAGATTCTGGAAGAGGTATTGGTGCATCTGAGAGGGATGCGTGATACTTGGAAGGAAGTAATGAAAAAGAGTATGAACGCATAGGAGCAGCCATGGAAAATAAAAGTTATATTGATATGATGATTGACAGTTTAAAAAAGAAAATTGTACTGTTGGAGAAGATATCAGAATATAATGATATGCAGAAACAGGCTGTTGGCGCAGATGGATTTGATGTTGATGATTTTGACGGTCTTGTGGAAGAGAAGAATAAACTCATTCTGGAAATCAATAAATTAGATGACGGCTTTGAGACGATTTATCGCAGGATTAAAGAAGAATTACAGCAGAATAAGGCGGCTTATGCGAGTGAGATTCAGGTTATGCAGGAGTGCATTGGCAGGATTGTGGGATTGACTTCTTCTATTGAAGCGGAAGAAAAACGCATTAAGGCAGAAGTTGAGAAACAGTTTTCCAAACTGAAACAGAATATCAAGGAGACAAGAAAGAATAGTGCGGCGGTAAGCAGTTACTATAAGTCCATGAGCAAAATCGATACAGAGCCTCAGTTTATGGACAGAAAGAAATAAATTCTGTCATTTGATATTTTAAAAAAATTATAAATCGGGGTTAAGTATTTTACAAAGGCTCCGATATATAATACAAGTAAGTGATTAAACATTACTTAGCAACGGGGAAGTTACTTTCCCAAAACAAAAATCAACGCGCTACAAGGATGTAGCCGAATTGTTCAAGGAGGACAAAATTATGGTAGTACAACACAATTTAACAGCGATGAACGCTAACAGACAGTTAGGCGGAGTGCAGAACGCACAGTCAAAGTCCACAGAGAAGTTATCATCAGGTTACAGAATCAACAGAGCTGGTGATGATGCAGCGGGTCTTACGATTTCTGAGAAGATGAGAAGCACAATCAGAGGTCTTAACAAGGCTTCAACAAATGCACAGGATGGTATTTCCTTAGTGCAGGTAGCAGAAGGCGCTCTTAACGAGACACATTCTATCTTACAGAGAATGAACGAGTTAGCTACACAGGCAGCTAACGACACCAATACTTCTACAGATAGAGACGCTATCCAGAAGGAAATTGACCAGCTGACATCAGAAATCGACAGAATCCGTTCAACAACCCAGTTCAACACGATGAACCTGTTAGATGGTTCCTTCACAGGAAAGAACCTTCAGGTTGGTTCTTTGTCAGGTCAGTCAATCAGCATTTCAATCACAAACATGAATGCTTCAACACTTGGCGTAAGCGGACTTAAGGTTAGCTCATTCTCAGCAGCAGGTGCAGCGATGGCGTCTATTCAGGCAGCTATCAATTCAGTATCTGTAATGAGATCAACACTTGGTGCTCTTCAGAACAGACTTGAGCATACAATCAACAACTTGGATACAACAAGCGAGAATACTCAGGCAGCTGAATCTCGTATCCGTGACGTTGATATGGCTAAGGAAATGGTTGAGTACAGCAAGAACAACATTCTTGCACAGGCAGGTCAGTCAATGCTTGCTCAGGCTAACCAGTCAACACAGGGTGTGCTTTCAATCTTAGGCTAATTATTAGGCAAACGTTAATACTATCAGGAAAGGGACCGGATTATCCGGTCCTTTTTTCTTACTTGTTTAGGAATTTTAATAAAAAAGGGTATAAAGTATTTAAAAATGCTTCCGATATATAATACAAGTAAGTGATACATAATAAATCACAGAATAAAAAAACAAATCATAAGGATATGAAAGAGTATCAAGGAGGAAAAGGATATGGTTATTCAGCACAATATGACAGCAGCAAATGCTAACAGAAATTTAGGAACAGTAACAAGCGCACAGTCAAAGTCTACGGAGAAGTTATCTTCCGGTTATAGAATCAATAGAGCGGCAGACGATGCGGCAGGACTTTCCATTTCCGAGAAGATGAGAAGCACGATCAGAGGTCTTAATAAGGCTTCAACAAATGCACAGGATGGTATTTCCTTAGTACAGGTAGCAGAAGGTGCCCTTAATGAGACGCATTCTATCTTACAGAGAATGAACGAGTTAGCAACACAGGCAGCTAACGACACGAATACATCTACAGACAGGAATGCTATCCAGAAGGAAATCGATCAGCTGACATCAGAAATCGACAGAATCCGTTCAACAACCCAGTTCAACACAATGAATCTGTTGGATGGTTCATTTACAGGAAAGAACCTTCAGGTTGGTTCACTGTCAGGTCAGTCAATCAGCATTTCAATTACAAATATGAATGCTTCAACACTTGGTGTAAGCGGACTTAAGGTTAGCTCATTCTCAGCAGCAGGTGCAGCAATGGCATCCATCCAGGCAGCTATTAATTCAGTATCTGTAATGAGATCAACACTTGGTGCTCTTCAGAACAGACTTGAGCATACAATCAACAACTTGGATACAACAAGTGAGAATACTCAGGCAGCTGAATCTCGTATCCGTGACGTTGATATGGCAGAAGAGATGGTTGAGTACAGCAAGAACAATATCCTTGCACAGGCAGGACAGTCAATGCTTGCTCAGGCTAATCAGTCAACACAGGGTGTGCTTTCACTCTTAGGCTAATCAGTAATATAATATCAAAAATTAAGCGTAGCAGTTTATGGCTGCTACGCTATTTTTATCTAATAGGAAATTGCTTTGCAATTTCTATATTTTATTTGAGGTGAAAAGATTGAAGAAAGTTTCTGTGGTGGTGCCGGTATATAATGCAGAGCAGTATATTGACCAATGTATGAAATGTTTGCTGGGGCAGACATTACAAGACATAGAAATTATTGCGGTTAATGACAAGTCTACAGATGAGAGTGGGAATATACTTGAAAAGTGGATGAAAAAATATCCGGATATCATAAAAGTGATTCATTCCAATGTAAACAGAGGACCGGGAGGGGCGAGAAATCTTGGGATAGCTTTAGCTTCCGGAGAATATATCGGATTTATGGATTGTGATGATCTTATTGACAGGACAATGTATGAGAAACTTTTATCTAAAGCCGAATCAGATGACTGTGATATTGTAGATTGTGGATATTATGAGGAATTATCAGATACAAAAGTCTTGTCATATACAGATGATGTAATCGGTGAATTAAATCCGGACAAGAAAAATATGATAATAGCCGAAGTGGGATATGCAGTAACGAAGATATTCAAATCGCAAATTCTCCAGAGAGAAGATATGAGAATAAGAGAAGGGGTTATATATGAGGATTTGGACTTTTTGATACATGCAACATTACTTGCCAAAAGAGTTGGAAATGTTAAGGAAATACTATATATATACAAAAATAATCAACAATCGGTTTCTAAAAAGCATAATGAACAGAAAAAATTTGAGGATATGATTAGTGCATTTGAGGCAATACAGGAGCTTGATACAGAGGGTGTCAGAATGGGAATGCAATATGCGAAACTTACCTGTATTGCCTGCGCCATTGGTATTTGTTTGTTAAATCAAGACAATTCAGAATTTAAACTGATGGAGAATCTGAAGGAAGTACGGCGGATATCAGCCAAAACCATGGAAAATCGGCAGGATAATGAGTTTGTAATTTCAAAAATGACAAATGAGAATAAGAATATTCTTGATTGGTTCACGAGTTTAAAAATATAACGGAGGTTGGATTTTGAGTATTTCAGTTTGTGTTATTACCAAAGATGAATCAACAAAGCTTAAACGATGTATGGAATCACTGAAGGGTTATGGGTTTGAAATCGTTGTGGTAGATACGGGGTCAAAAGATGATACGGATAAAGTGATTGAACAATATGCAGATAAAATCGGAAAATTTCAATGGTGCGATGATTTTTCAAAAGCCAGAAACTATTCCATTAGTCTTGCGTCAAATGATATCATACTTGTACTTGACAGTGACGAATGGATTGAATCGTGTGATATAAAAGCTGTCGAGGAGCTAATAAATAAAAATCCGAAAATTGTTGGAAGAATAGAGCGGATTAATGATATTGTATCAACACAGACGCATGAAATAGGTCATGAAAGGATTAGCAGAATATTTGACAGAAGATATTATGAATATAAGGGAAGGATTCATGAGCAGGTTTCGAGTAAGCAATTGGGTGAATTAATATACGAGGATGTTACGGTTGTAATCGGTCACAGCGGTTATAACGGAACGGATGAAGATAAAAGGAGGAAAGCGGGGAGAAATATAAAACTTCTTTTGCTGGATTTGCAGGAACATGGAGACGACCCGTATATTCTTTATCAGCTTGGTAAGGGATATTATATGCAAAAAGAGTATGCTTTGGCGGCAAAATATTTTGAGCAGGGTTTTGCTTTTGATCTGGAACCTAAGCTCGAATATGTTCAGGATATGGTAGAGACATATGGATATACGCTTTTAAATTTAAAGCGCTATAAAGAGATGCTTTTTTTAAAAGAAATATACCATGAATTTGCGTTATCAGCCGATTATGTTTTTTTAACAGGTCTCGCATATATGTACAATGAAATGTACAATAAAGCAATATCAGAATTTGAAAAAGCCACAAATTATAAAATAAGCAAAATTGAAGGATGTAATAGTTTTAAGGCATTCTACAATGCAGGCGTTATTTGCGAATGTCTTGGCAAAAGAGATCAAGCCCGCGAGTACTATAAGAAATGCGGAAACTATGAACCTGCAATGAAAGGTTTGAGCAGATTGAAGTAATGTACGCGGACCAAACTTATATGCCGGATATAAGTTTGGGGAGATTCTGAATAAGAGCAATATCATTTTTGCTAATTTTATTTTTGATGTATTTGTTGTCTTTTATCGGCAGCTTTATCAGAGTCTGCGCATAGGTGTTTATCTGGTTAAGATATTGTTTTCTCACCGGTAATAGCTTGCTTGTGTTGTGGTTTAGAAGAACATTCGCAGTCAGTACGCACAAATTATAAATGGAGTATTCAACGGCATACTGAATACCGGCATAATTTGGAAGAGGACTTAATGTGTTATATATGGCTTTTATGGCAGCCGTAGCATTATTAAAATACGAGCCGGCATCTATACATTTAGAAATAGAGTTTAAATTCTTTTTGTAGCAATAAAGAATTTCTTTCACATTTGCGATATTGTGGGCAGTTGCAAAAAGCAGCATAAGAGTTTCGCAGTCTTCTAAGATGCAATGTTCTCTGAATTGCAGGTTTACGGAGTCCAAGAAGGATTTTTTAAATATTTTTGACCAGAAATAACCGCCGCTGGCAATGAGTTCACTTCTCTTATAATCGTTTAGTTCGCCTGCCAGTTCATCCGAAGTATGCACGATGGCATTGTCTAATTCCTCATTATAATATCCGCAGTCGACAATGTCATAATTTCCTTCAACTGCCTTTTTGTAAAGTTTCTCAAACATATCTGTTGTAATGATATCGTCACTATCCATAAAACCGATATACTCACCGGAGGCATAAGGAAGTCCGATATTTCTTGCACCGCCGGCGCCGTGATTGACATCAGAGTTGACAAGAATAACCTTATCGGAAAATTGAGCCTCGCAATCCATCAGGATATTAAGAGAATTGTCTTTGGAACAATCGTTTACCAGAATAATTTCTATGTCGTCAAGAGTCTGATTGACAAGATTGCCAAGACTCTGAATAAGTGTTTTTTCAGCGTTATAAACCGGAACAATTACAGAAACTTTTGCCATATAACGTCGTTCTCCTTATAATTTATGTCATCAAAGTTGATAGAATATGAATACGCCATATTCTATGGTTATTATATCATAATTAATTGAATAAAGTTATATTTTTTTAATTGATTGGAAATTGAAGAGCAAATTCTCTATCTGATATTATGTTTTGCGGGCTATGTGCCGATATATAAATATATCGTATAAAACGACTCCTGTTTTAGGTATTGTCAGGCGGGAGCATATAGAGAATTTGTCATAATCAGTAAGGGAGATGAAAATAATGGATGATTACAGACAGCAGCAGGTAGAGGCACTTCAGGTTGCACATGAGTATAGTGCAAAGTTAATTAACGGAATCGATAATGTGTTGACTGAACTTAAAGGCAACAGACTTCTTGACACAGATGAGTATTTGAAAGAGATTGTGAACGGAATCAATTGGCTTATCGAGGTGACAAATAGAACGCTTGAGGTTATTAATGAGAATGAAGTTTTAATTGATAAAGAGCGTGTTAACGATGCGATTAATGAGTTTGGCGCTGCGCTTGGAAAGAAAGACGACGAGCAGATTGCCGGTGCTTTGGAAACCGGTGTACTTAGTTTCTTGAAAGCATTTGAGGCAGCCACGGCCGGTTATTAAAAATAAAATGATACAAATAGATAGACCCAGGTATATATGATACTTGGGTTTTTCTTTTATCGTGTGGACGTATCACAGCGGGACGGCTTGCGTTTGTCGGGTGTGGAAATATAATTTGCAATGTGATATAATAATCATAAAATACGAAACATTCGCGGCGCGGCAGGCGCAGAGTTTAATTGGGGATGGAACGATGCTTGTATTCAATGAAGATTTTTTAAAAGAAGAGATAAGGTGCGGATTTACCGTTCCTGAGATGATGAAGAGAGTATGGGCGGTTGAGATGGAGGTTCTTTCGGAAATCCACCGTATATGCAGAGATTACGGACTAACTTATTATGCCCATTGGGGAACTCTCTTGGGAGCCGTAAGGCATCAGGGATTTATTCCGTGGGACGATGACATTGATATTGCCATGAAGCGGAGAGATTATCAGATATTAATGAAGGTCCTTTCGGATGAACTGCCGGAAGGGTATTATAACAGCAGTTCTTACGCGGACCCGACACATAGTCAGCCGGCTGCCTCTGTGATGAATACCAAATATGTCATATTAGACGAAAAGCGGAGACAGAGATTTTATGGGTGTCCTTATATCTGCGGAATTGATATTGCGCCTCTTGATTTTGTGCCGAGAGATAAGGAACAGGCAGAGATTCACAGAAATTTATATACGGTTGTATACTCCGCGGCAAAAAATTATAATACATATACAAAAAGTGGCGAGATTGAAAGTTATTTACAACAGATAGAGTCTTTGTGCCAGACAAAAATAATAAGAGGCAATAACGAAGAGAATCAGTTGTGGTTATTGCTTGATAAAATAGCGGGGCTGTTCAATGAGGATGAATGTGATAAATTAACATTTTTTCCTACGAATATATGTTACAGGCCGGAGTATTATCTGGACAAGGATTGGTTTTCCGATACGGTAATGATGCCGTTTGAACAGATGCAAGTACCGGTTCCTTGCGGATATGACGAGGTTTTAAAGACAACGTACGGCGATTATATGACGCCGTCTTATAATGGGGGAAGAGCCCACGAGTACCCGTATTATAAAAAACAAGAAGAATACTTAAGGAGCCACGGATTATTATGACAAAAGTGATAACATATGGAACTTTTGATTTGTTTCACGAGGGACATTATAAATTATTGGAACGGGCAAAAGCATTAGGCGACTATTTGATTGTCGGCGTTACAACCGAGCATTTTGACGAGATGCGCGGTAAGTTCAATGTGATTGACCCGATTATGAAGCGAATTGAGAATGTTAAAAATACCGGGTTAGCCGATATGATTATTGTGGAGGACCATGAAGGGCAGAAGATAGAGGATATCCAAAAATATGGTGTGGATATTTTCACACTTGGTTCAGACTGGGTGGGAACATTTGATTATCTTAAGACATTTTGCAAAGTGGTCTATCTGGAGAGAACACCGAATATTTCATCTACCCTGTTAAGAGGCAGTTCATTTAAAGTTACAAAAGTGGGGCTTGTCGGAACAGGGCGTATTGCCGAGCGTTTTCTGGCGGAAGCAAGGTATGCCAGCGGTCTTGTTGTAATCAGCGCATACAATCCGGATGAGAGGAGCGTGGAGTTATTTCGGAAGGATTGCGCGGAATATGAGATAACTATTGAAAAGGAAAATTATGAGGCGTTTCTTCACGGAGTGGATGCTGTATATATTGCATCCACTCATGAGACGCATTACGATTATGCCAAAGCGGCATTAAATGCCGGTAAGCATGTATTATGTGAGAAACCGCTTGCATTTACGAGGAAAGAGAGCGAGGAGCTTTACAAGCTTGCCGCATCGAAAAACGCTGTATTAATGGAAGCGATTAAAGCGGCGTACTGCCCGGGATTTCAACAGCTTTTGAATGTGGTTCAGAGCGGTAAAATCGGAGAAATCAAGGATGTGGAAGCATGTTTTTCCCGTATTGCGCGGGTACATTCGAGAGAAAGAACGGATGCGAGATATGGCGGAGCGTTTCTGGAATATGGTGGAAACGCACTGATGCCAATTATAAAGATTCTGGGTAAGGATTACATATCGGTTTCTTTTGACAGTATTGATAATGAATTGGGAACAGATGATTATACCAAGATTCAGATTCGTTATAAGGATGCCATGGCAACCGCGAAGGTAGGTATGGCGATTAAATCGGAAGGGCAGCTTGTGGTGGCAGGAACAAAGGGGTATGTGATAGCGCAGTCCCCGTGGTGGCTGACACAGAAGTTTGACGTGCGTTATGAGGATGAGAAGCTGATAGAGCATTATGAACCGAAATTTATCGGAGACGGGCTTCGTTATGAAATTAACGAGTTTTTATCTAAAATCCGCGGGGTAGGAGAACAGTCGTACAAGCTTACCGCGGGAGAATCAATTGCGATAACGGGGATTGTCGAAGAATTTGTTAAAAAAAGAGGAATTATATAAATTATATAAAAACAAGAAAGGCGGGGTGGATGCTGAAATGTACTATGTAAATCCTAATCTTGTAAATCTTAAAAGAATTGTATATCAAAATAATAGAAAAGAATATTTACGGCTGGACCTGAATGAAAACCCAGGGGGACTGCCGCAGGAGTTTATCAATAAGGTACTGTCAAATATTACGCCGGAATTTGTTTCGCAGTACCCGGAGACGTTGGAGTTTGAGACATGTCTTGCAAAGTTCCTCGGAGTTGAACACGATAATCTTTGTATTGTGAATGGTTCCTCGGAGGGTATCCGTCATATTATAGAAGCGTTTTCGGCTCCCGGCGGTAAGATTGTCGGAGCGGTTCCGTCATACGCGATGTATCAGGTGTACGCAGAAATGTATGGGCGTGAGTTTGTCCAGGTACATTATAACGATGATTTATCGCTTCCGGTAGAACAGATTATTAACGCGCTGAATGAGGATGTTGACCTGCTGGTGCTTTTAAATCCGAACAATCCAATTGGAAACGCTTACACCAATAAAGAGCTGGAGCGTATTCTTGAGGCCGTTAAGAAATATGAGATTAATTTGTTGATTGACGAAGCATATATGTATTTTTATGATAATACGTTTCTTGAATACGCAATTAATAATCCGCATGTACTTTTGACAAGAACGTTTTCAAAACTCTTTTCTCTCGGAAGTTTAAGACTGGGTTATGTTGTAGGTCAGCCGCAGGATGTGAAGATGATTTCGAATCTTTGCACACCGCATAATACGAATGCCTTTGCGATGAAGTTCGCGCAGGAGATTTTGGAAACGAACGGTATGTTGGATGCATTAATCGAAAAGCAGCTTGCCGGAAAACAATATGTTATTGACAGTCTGCAAAGTAATGGTTTTCAGGTTAGCGCGAAGGAAGGCAACTTTATTTTTGTTAAGCCCCGCAATGTAGACGCGGATATTATTGTGGAGCGTATGAAGGATGAGAAGAAGATTCTCATTAAATCATATTCCGGAATCGGATGTTTAGGAAAGTGTTTACGGGTGACAACCGGAGAACAGCAATATATGGAACGGTTTGTCAGGGCGCTTGTTGAGATTGACCAGTAGACGGAAGGAAAGAATTGTATGGCAGCGATAGAATTAAATGAATCCTTTTACGAAGAAGAGGAACGTTCGGGGTATTTTGTTTCTGCCAGAATGAAGCATATCTGGGCAGTTGAATTGGATTTATGGAGAACGTTTGATGCGGTTTGTAAAAAACATGGATTAAAATATTTTGCGGCATATGGCACTCTTTTAGGAGCGGTACGGCATCATGGATTTATTCCGTGGGATGATGATATTGATTTATGTATGATGCGGGATGATTATGAAAAACTGAAAAAGGTAGCGGCAGATGAGTTTAAAGAACCGTACTTTTTTCAGGACTGGTATAATTCGTGCGGACAGACGTGGATTTTTTCAAAGCTGAGGAACAGTAATACGACGGCAATTGAATTTCAAAATAAAGGAATTGAATTTAATCAGGGAATTTTTATTGATATTAACGCTCTGGATGAGTTTGATGATGGCGTTCATGTGAATCCGGTTTTTAAAAAGGTTCAGAGAGAATTGTTCGACTGTATTAATAATCCGATTGAGATGTTAAAAGCCGTACTTGCAGGGCAGCAGTTTACAATGGATACGGATATGGTGATTACTCTTTCAAAAGATTATATTTCGGCACAGCGTCTTTTTGATAATCTGACGCTCGAGAATTTCGGGCAGTCAGATTTGGTGGGATATTATTGCGACGAAGTCCGCGGAAATGACAGATATTTTCCTAAGGACGCTTTTTCGGAGACAATTTATATGGATTTTGAAGGGTTTCAGATGCCGGTGCCGATAGGATACGATTGTATATTAAAAAAATGGTATCACAACTATATGACGCAGGTACAGAGTAAAAGCTGCCATACCAGTGCATTGATTGACCCGTTTAAACCGTATACGGAATATTTAAAGAAAGAGACGTAATAGAGGAGAACAATATGCAAAAACCGGTTGAAAAGATAATGCCGCAGGAAGACCTGCGGAAAATGCAGTTAATACAGCTGGATATTCTGGTGGAGTTTGACAGAGTCTGTAGAAAAAATAATATACGGTATATTATGGAAGGCGGCACTCTTTTAGGAGCGGTACGGCATAAAGCCTTTATTCCATGGGACGATGATATTGATGTGAGAATGCTTCGCGATGATTATGAGAAGTTTTGTGAAATTGCCGATAAAGAATTGGCAGGGAACGTGTATTTTCAGAATTGCCGGAATGACAAAAATTATCCGTGGATATATAGTAAGCTTCGTATGAACGGAACAAGGGCAGTGCGTTTGGGGCAGGAAAAAATGGGAATGAGAGACGGAGTGTTTATAGATGTCTTTCCGTGCGACGGTATTCCTGACGACCCGCAGTTATTAAAAAAACATAGCAGGCAGGCTATGATTTGTCGTAAGATTTTATATGCCAGAGCAGCAAGATATTCAGCGGATACAAGGGTAAAGCGGGCATTTTGGCGCATTGTTTCTCTGATACCGAAAAGCGTGGCTTATAAAAATGCACGAAAGCTTACGAAACAGTATACAGAACAAAACTGTTCGCGGATAGGATGCATCGGATGGCATGAATCATTTGATGTGATAGGGTTTGAGAAGAGATATTTTACGGAGTTAACGGAATTGGAATTTGAAGGTCATATGTTTTTAGCACCGAAAGACTGGGATGGATTTCTTCGTGCTACGTATGGCGACGATTATATGACGCCGCCGCCGCCGGATAAAAGGGGCGCAAGAAGTCCGTTATCTGATTATGACCTGGGATAATCAGGTTATCAATTTATATGGTTAAAAAGGAATGAATGAAATGGAAAATGAAAGCGCAGCAGCAATCAATTTATCTGTGATTATTCCGATATACAATGTTGAAGAATATCTGCAAAGATGTCTGGACAGCGTATTGGCGCAGGATATCCGGAATATGGAAGTTATATGCGTCAATGATGGGTCAACAGATAATTGTCAAAATATAATTAAGAACTATGCGCAGAGGGACGGTCGGATTGTAGCTGTCGAAAAGCGGAACGGCGGTCTGGTCAGCGCGAGAAAAGCAGGACTGAAGGTTTCGAGAGGAAAATACATTATTCATATTGACTCAGACGACTGGATTGAGCCGGATATGTTCCAGAGTATGATGGCGTGTGTAGAGAAGACGGATTGTGATATTGTTTGTACCGGAATTATCCGTGATTATGGGAAGAATCTGGCATATGAACATATTCATTTTGACGAAGGTTTATACGAGGGAGAATCACTGAGGGATACGCTGCAATGCAATATGGTGGATGAACGGTTTATGAAGTATAATCTCGCGCCGCATCTGGTTACCAAAATGTGCCGCGCAAGTTTAATGAAAGAGAAATATAACCGCATTCCGGATGAAACCAATTTAGACGAAGATGTTATCAGCACATACCCGATGTTGTTATCGGCACAAAAAGTATTTGTGCTGGATAAATGTTTTTATCATTATTGCAGCCGTGAGACGTCAATTATAAATACCGTAAAAAAAGAAGAGACAAAACGGTTAAGCGTTACCTATGATTATTTAAAAGAAGAGTTTAGCCGATATGAACATTCGGTCCGCAATATTATGAGGCAATATACGTATTTAAAAACATTTGCGTATTTATTGTCCGCGCCGCAGGAGATAATCAGTTATAACGATGGATATCTTAATTTATACGGAGCCGTCCGGCCGGAATCCAAAGTTATCATATATGGAACAGGGAGTTTTTGTTCACCGTTAAGGACTTATATTGAAGAACATACAAATCTTCAGATTGTCGGGCTTGCGGATGCGCGTGGGGACGGCGGGAATATACTTCGGCCACAGGATTTAAAAGAGTATGAATTTGATTATATTATCATTTCCGTACTGCTGTCGGAAATTGTCAATTTAATTTTGGCGGATTTAGAAAAAGAGGGTATTCCGTACGAGAAAATAAAATTTATCTATAAGGAGGATTTAGATGAATCAGTGGATTGATGAATATATTGAAAATATTAAACTATTTGGTGAAAAAAAGATTTTTATATACGGCGCCGGTTCCGTCGGAAATATTGTCGGCGATTTATGTGAGAAGAATGACATATCATATGAGGGGTACGCTGTAACCGATTTGATGCAGAATCCAAAAGAGTTTCGCGGGAAAAAAGTATACAGTTTAGAACAGATAAAGGACGTTTATAGCTTAGAGCAGGTATTATTCCTTGTTGCGGTTATGCAAAGAGGGGAAAAGAGCATTGAAAACTATATTCAGAGTCAGGGAGGCCGGTTTATACTATCCACGCCGGATGATATTATGCTGATGGATGAGTGGGAGAATAAGCGTAAGAAATCAGCGGTAATGGAAATTACACCGTCAATCGGCTGCAGTGTGAACTGCCATTACTGTCCGCAGGGGATGCTTTTGAAGGCGTATTTTGAAAATGATAAAAACAGAAAGAAAAGTCTGACATTTTCTGAATATAAGCTGTTACTCGATAAAATGCCGAAGGATATTATTATTGATTTTTCCGGATTTGTAGAGCCGTTTTTAAATGAGGACGCTATTGAGATGATGGAATATTCCTGTGAGACAGGACATGATGTTTCTTTATATACAACATTTAAAGGGCTGTCATATGAAGGATTTCAACGTGTGAAAAAGATTCCGTTTAAAGAGGTTGTCCTGCATACGCCGGATAAATACGGATATGCCAATATTCCTATGACAGATGAATATTTTAAAATCTTAAGCGAGGCAATTGTAACAAAGAAAGCAGACGGTTCTATGTTTATTGATTCTGCAAACTGTCAGTGTGACCCGCATGAAAAAATTGTTGAATTAACAAAAGGAAAGTTAAAAATTTATTGTGAAATGTCGGATCGTTCGGGAAATCTTGACGAGAAGGACGAGCGGTTAACGCATGCTTCACATGACGGAGAAATATACTGCGACGTGGCTTACGGGATAAATCATAATGTGCTGCTCCCGGACGGAACAGTACTGCTTTGCTGTAATGATTTTGGTTTAAAACATGTTCTGGGAAATTTATTTGAATCGGATTATAATGAAATAGTAGGCGGTGAGGCGCATCGGGATATTAAGAGAGCGATGCATCTGGATTTGGATAAGCCGTTGATTTGCAGAAAATGTATGTTTGCAAGAGAGTGTAAGAAAGCATAAAAGATGACATTAAGCGAGGTCAAAAAATGAATATATACTTGGATAATTCTAATATTGAACAATATCTGATAAATAAAGAGATATGGTTATTCGGCGCCGGATTCAGCGGGGATGATTTTATAAAAACATTTGAAGGTAAGGCAGAGATTGCCGGGTTTATTGATAACTTCCCTAAAGCCGAAACGAAAAACGGATTACCGGTTCTTAAATTAGAGCAATGGATGCATATTCGAAAAGAGTGCACTTATATCGTGGTATCGTCGGATTATTACGGAAAAGTGATTGCTGAACAGTTGATGAAAGAAGGACTGAGGGCGTTTGAGGATTTTGTTGTCTGGGATAATAAGTGTATTTTTCATAAGGATACTTATATTAACGAGTATATTCAGTTTAATGAGAGATTGTGGTCAGGAGAGAAGATTGAGGATACGGAGAATATAGTAATATTGCCGTATGAGGGTATCCATGACAGTTCTACAATTGTCAGGGCGTACAGCATCAATTATCTGGCAAAAAAATACAACGCGAAAATTATTGCTTATGTAAGGGAAGGAAGAAAAGTCGATTCCATTACGGATTCGCTCTGGGATGTATATAAGTCGTTTAATGTAGTCGGCGCGATTGATGAGACTTTGACACAGGATCAGCAGGACCGGGTTACTGCGCTTGTAGAAGATATCTGGCCGACATTACATACATACGACGACTGGTATCACAAAATAGAAATTTACGGAATTAATTTTGGAAGAACGATTATGAGACATTATCTGCGCGTTTATATTCCGACTTATAATATTGAGAATGTTTCGATGAAAGAATTCCTGCGGGAAGCAATTTCTTACATTGTATACTGGTACGATTATTTAATGAACCATTCCGTGAAAGCGATGATTTTGGAGGACGGCGTTTCACGCGAGGGGTATGCGAGGGATATCGCGTGTAAGATGGGAATTGAGGTCTATGTTACACAAAATAATGAATTTAGAAAGCTTACTATGAATAATTGTATTTTCAGATATCCTAAGTATTATAAAAAATTTTGGAAAATGTTATCGCCTGATGAAAAAGAGAAAGGCAAACAATGGGCAAAAGAAAGATTGCAGGCACGTTTAAACGGAAAAAGCAATGACGTGTATTACCCTGATGGAAAATCTCCGTTTTCGATGGTTGTTGACCATAGGATTCTTGAAAAAAATGATAAAATTAAAGTGTTGATTTGTCCTCATATTTTTGAGGAGGATTCGTATCATTTTGACTGGCAGTTGTTTCAGGATTATTTTTCGTGGTTGATAAAGTTGGGAGAACTGTCAGAAAAGACGGACTATGACTGGTACATAAAAAAACATCCGGCAGGAAATTGGCGGGATGATATTATTATAAGTGAGCTTTTAAAACGCTATAATAAGATTAAGGAAATCCCTAAACTTGTGTCGGCTAAACAGTTAAGAGACGAAGGACTCCAGTTTGCGCTTACGGTTTGCGGCACAATTGGTCATGAATATGCAGCACTCGGGGTTCAGGTCATCAATGCGGGAGACAATCCGCACAGCGCTTATGATTTTAACTGGAATCCGAAAACAAAAAAGGAATATATTGATTTACTATTAAATCTTCAAAAGTTGAACAAAAAGATTGATATGGATGAAATATACGAATATTTTGCAATGCATTATCTTTTTTATGATGACATTAATCGAAGAGCATGGAAAGCGTTTTATAACAATCAGGAATTGACAGCGACCGGAATAAAAAAGGGAACAGGTAAGTATAGACTGTTCATGGATGAATGTGATGATAAACGGCATCAGCAGATAAAGAAAAATGTAGAAGAGCTGTTTCGTTTTGTTGATGATTGGAAAGAGAATGAATTTTATAAAGTATGTGAAATTCCACTATAGATTCATGCCATCATACACTACGAAATTATATAAATCTGGACGAAAGGAGACGTCATGTTTAATATCGACCTTTTTATAAATCATTATGTAACAAAACGCCCTCAAAGTATGTTTCTGGAGGACATCGAAAATAATAAGGAAGAACTTACACATAAAATTGAAGGGAAAACCATACTTGTTATCGGTGGAGCCGGTTCTATCGGCTCGTCCTTTATAAAGGCGGTCCTTCCGTTCAGACCGTCAGCGTTAGTCATTGTTGATATTAATGAAAATGCGTTGGCGGAATTAACACGCGACCTTCGTTCTACAAAGGAAATGTATGTACCGAAAGATTATTTTCCGTATCCGATGGATTTTGCGTCGTCTGTTTTTGAAAAGATGTTCAGAAACCGTGGCGGATTTGATATTGTGGCAAATTTTTCGGCGCATAAACATGTTCGTTCTGAAAAGGATATTTACTCTGTAGAAGCGCTTCTTCAAAACAATGTGCTGCACGCAAAGTTATTACTTGACCTTTTGGCAGAGTTTCCGCCGGAAGAGTATTTTTGTGTATCTACGGATAAGGCGGCAAATCCGGTTAATATTATGGGGGCAAGTAAACGGATTATGGAAGATGTAATTTTTTCATATTCGGACAAGTTTCCGGTGAAAACAGCCCGTTTTGCAAATGTTGCATTTTCTAACGGCTCGCTTCCCGCGGGATTTCTGGCAAGATTACAGAAGCTGCAGCCATTGAGCGCGCCGTCGGATGTTAAGAGATATTTTGTATCTTTGGAGGAAAGCGGTCAGATTTGTATGCTTTCGTGTATGCTTGGAGCTAATAGGGAGATTTTTTTTCCGCGGCTTGAAAAAGAACAAATGATGACCTTTGACAAGATTGCGACCGCGTTGCTGCAGGAACATGGATATGAGGTACTGCACTGTGAGAGTGATGCAGAAGCGGTTGAAAAGGCAGAAGTGTTGAAGGCAGGCGGAAATCAATATCCGGTTCACTACTCAGGAACAGATACATCAGGAGAAAAGGCATATGAGGAATTTTACACCGAGAGTGAAAGCGTTGATTTGAACCGGATGAAAGCTCTTGGAGTTGTAACGAATAAAGTAATTCCGAATAAAGAAAAAATAAAAGTTCTTTTTGATGATTTGAGCGCGGCATTTGACAGCGAAGTAACAACTAAGGAGGAAGTGGTTTCTATTTTGAAAGCTTATATTCCGAATTTTGAGCATATAGAGACCGGTAAATCCTTAGACAGCAAAATGTAATTACACGGAGGCGTAAAATGGCGAAATTTATTCCGTTATCCATTCCTAATTTTGAGGGAAACGAAAAAAAATATGTGGACGAAGCATTAGAGCAAGGCTGGGTTTCAACCGGCGGAGCATATATTACAAAGCTGGAGGATAAAATGGCCGAGTTTCTTCATACAGAAAAAGTTGCCGCTTGTCAAAGCGGAACGGCGGCATTGCATCTTTCTCTTGTTGAAGCGGGCGTTAAACCGGGGGATGTAGTGATTGTACCGGCTCTTACTTTTATAGCGGCAGTAAATCCTGTTAAGTATCAGTTTGCGACGCCGGTGTTTATGGATTGTGATGACAGCTTATGCATGGACCCGGTAAAGCTGAAAAAATTTTGTGAAGAAGAGTGCGCTTTTACAGACGGTATGCTTACATATAAGGGGCAGGTTGTCAGGGCAGTGATTGTCGTGCATGTATTCGGAAATATGGCTGATATGGTTTCTATTCTTGAAACTGCCCGTCAATATAATATTAAAGTGATTGAGGACGCGACAGAGGCGCTTGGTTCATATTATACCGACGGACCTCTGGCAGGGAAATATGCCGGCACAATTGGCGACTTTGGAGCGTTTTCGTTTAATGGCAATAAAATTATTACGACAGGGGGAGGGGGAGCAGTTACTGCCAGTGATTTAAAAGTAGTAGAGCACCTGCGTTATCTTTCAACCCAGGCAAAGAACGACCCGCATTATTATATTCATGACGAAATAGGGTATAATTATAGAATGACAAACCTTCAGGCAGCGCTTGGGGTTGCGCAGATGGAAGAACTGTCCGTGTTTATTTGCCGTAAACAGGAGAATTATGAATTATACAGGCAGCATTTTGAAGGATTTGAACTGGGAACGTTAAGCTCCTTCAGAAAAGGTACTTTTTCAAATAAGTGGTTTTATTCGTTAGAAATTAACAGAGACAAAATTACTGCTTCGATGCGGGATATTATTTCATCTCTTGAGAAGCAAGGGGTACAGACCCGTGCAATATGGGGTCTTATCAACGAACAGCTTCCGTATCGGAATGATGCGGCGTATGAGATGGAAAAGGCGCCGTATTATGCCGAGAGAATTTTAAATATTCCTTGTAGCACACAGATTACAAAAGAAGAAATTGAAATTGCGGCAAATGAAATAAAGAATGTTCTTAGAGGTTATGCGTATGAATAAAGATATTTATATTTCACAAGGAGACATCAATATTCTTGACGCAATGTCATTAATTGATAAAGGCGGATATGGAATATTGTATATTGTGGATGAAGCCGACAGATTGATTGGAAGTGTTTCTGACGGCGATGTAAGAAGATGGATAATACAGTCAAATGATTTATCCGCCAATATTAAAAAAATAATGAATCCGCAGCCGAAATATATTTTTGAAAAGGAACAGGAGAAGGAGGATTACATAAAGTCAAAATATGCAATTAATTCATTGCCGATTCTTGATTGTGACAGAAAAATAGTAGATATAATATTCTTTAATAAGGATATTAATATTAAAACACAGAAAGAAAAGAGAGGCAGTCTGAATGTGCCGGTTGTAATTATGGCGGGGGGGAAGGGAACGCGCCTGTATCCTTATACAAAAATTCTTCCGAAACCATTAATTCCCATTGGAGATACGCCGATTATTGAACGTATCATGGAAAAGTTTGTTGAGGCAGGAGTGAATAAATTTTATCTGACGGTAAACTACAAAAAAAATATGATTCGCTCATATTTTAATGAATTTGAGCATCCGTATACCATTGTCTATGTGGAAGAAGACATTCCGCTTGGAACAGGTGGAAGTATTAAGCTTATTAAGGATAAATTTGAGGTGCCGATTATTGTAACAAATTGTGATACTTTAATCAGGGCGGATTATGAAAAGCTATATCAATACCATTTACAAACAGGTAATGTTATCACTATGGTATCTGCTTTAAAAAACGTCATGATTCCATACGGAGTTTTAAAAACAAAAGAAAATGGGGAATTAGTCAGTATTGATGAAAAACCTAAGTTGTCGTATTTTATCAATACGGGAATGTATGTAATAAATCCTGAAACAATTGATATGATACCTGAAGGAGAATTATTTCATATGACGCATTTGGTGGAGAAAGTTAAGAATAGCGGCGGAAAAATCGGCGTCTATCCGGTAAGCGAAGATTCGTTCCTTGATATGGGAGAACTCCATGAGATGCGCCGGATGGAGGAGAAATTAAATATTTTATCCGAAAATCAGTTATAGTGAAGTAATAATGGTAAGCGGTGTATACAGAGGTGTATTGAACATGAAAAAATTGTTTATTGTTGGAACAGGCGGATTTGGAAGAGAAGTCCTTTGGCTGACGAGACGGATTAATGAAAACCAATGTCTCAAAGGAAAAGAAGAATTATGGGATATCTCTGGATTCCTAGATAATGATATGACACTTCATGGTACAGAGAAGGATGGATATCCGGTTTTGGGAGACTGTGATGTTCTTCAATCTTTTTGCGAGGAAGTATATGTGGTTATTGCAATAGCATCAACAAAGGTTAGGAGAAAGGTTGCAGAGGAATTGTCTGGTTATAGTAATGTGAGATTTGCCACATTGATTGACCCGTCAGTCATTTTATCCGATAGGGTAGAAATCGGTGAGGGGTGTATTATTTGTGCCGGAACAATCATTACTGTTGATATTGTTATTGGAAAACATGTTATTATTAATCTGGATTGTACCTTGGGACATGATACTATACTTGAAGATTTTGTGACGGTTTATCCCAGTGTTAATATATCCGGTAACGTCAATATCTGTGAAGGCGTAGAGGTGGGAACTGGAACGCAGATTATACAGGGAAAGAAAATAGGAAGGCAGAGTATTATCGGCGCAGGTGCGGTAGTGGTAAAAGATATACCAGAAAAATGTACCGCAGTGGGAGTTCCGGCAAAAACGATAAAATACTTTGAATGATAAAATGAGTGAAATAATATCAAAGAGCCAACCTAAAATTATTAATACTGTAACGGTCATAGGAGCCAATGGTACTATGGGGGCGAGAGTTGCAGCTATTTTTGCTTCTTTTGGAAATGCCAAAGTTTATCTTGTAAGTCGAAGTATTGAGAAATCTATAGACGCCCGAAATAAAACATATCTTTCTGTACGTGCGGAGAGCATTAAGGAAAAGATGATTCCATCTGATTATGAACATTTGGAAGAATGCATTAGAGATTCTGAACTTATATTTGAAACCTGCTCGGAGGAATGGAATATAAAAAAACAAGTACATAGACGCATTGTCGATGCCATTGGAGCAGATGCGTCAGAAAAAGTTTTTTGTTCCGGTACATCAGGTCTTTCAATTACAAAATTGGCGGAATTGTATCTACAAAAGTATCGTCATCAGTTTATGGGTATGCATATGTTCAATCCACCGTACCATAGAACACTTTGCGAAATGATACCAACAAAATATATGGAAAAAAATGATTCAGTGTTTGAAGCTGTTAAGGCGTATGCGTCTCAGATACTGCGTAGAACAGTGGTAGAAACATCGGATACCCCGGGTTTTTTGGGAAATAGGATTGGATTTCAGTTTATTAATGAGGCTTTACAGACAGCAGAACATTATAAACATAATGGTGGCATTGATTATATTGATGCAATTTTAGGAATGTTTCCGGTCGTCCCATGCCGCTGCTTGTCATTGCGGATTTTGTAGGTTTGGATGTTCATAAAGCAATTGTGGAAAATTTGTACAACAATACGAATGATTATGTACATGATACATATATTCTGCCAGATTTTTTAAAAAGGCTCATTAAAGATGGTAATTTAGGTAGAAAAACCGGAGCAGGACTATATAAAACGGTTATTAATGATAGTGGTGTAAAAAGTCGATATGTTTATGATATTGTGCACGGTTATTATCGCGAACAGATGAAGTATAAATTTCCGTTTGCAGAAGAAATGATTGCGGCAGATGATGTTATGGCAATGGGATTTCAGTGGTGTCCGCCATTGGCGATGCTGGAAGCGATTAATACAGTTGCCAATTTTGAAGAACTTTGTGTAGAGCGTCTTGAGGAAAAAATTGTCGATAGACTTAGAGAGCAAGAGCTGCTTTATGAACTACGAAAATCTGATTATGATTTTCGCAGATTTGTGTTAGCCAAATAATAAAGGAGAAGGAATGGATAAAGTATACATATTAGGCGGCGCCCAAACGGATTTTGAGAGGAATTGGACAAAAGAGGGGAAAAATGTTATTGCTTTATTAAAAGAAGTTATGTCGGATGCGCTTGAACAGGTTGGAATTAGTTTCTCGGATATAGAAAAGTTAAACAAAGATAACAGAGTGGCCTGCTTTGTAGGGAATTTTATAGCGGAAAAATATATTGACCAGGGTCATTTAGGAGCGCTAATGACAGAAGTTTCACCTTCATTGTACGGAGTGCCGTCGGCAAGATATGAAGCCGCTTGCGCATCAAGTTCTGTGGCGTTAGATGCTGCAATCAGTAAAATTCAAGCAAAAGAATATGATTTGGCAATTGTAGTTGGCTGGGAATTGATGAAGACGGTAGATTCTAAAAATTGCGGAGATATTCTTGGAAGAGCGGCTTATTATAACAAGGAGGGAGAAGGAATTTCTTTTCCATTTCCGAGACTATTTGGTAGATTGGCAGATGAAACAATAATTAAATATCAATTGAATGAGAAAAGATACATGGATGCCTTGGCGCAAATATCAATTATTAATTATGGAAATGCCAAGAATAATCCGTTAGCACAAACCAGAAATTGGTTTATGAATTTTGAGCAGGCTAGATGCAGGGGAACAGAAACAAATCCCTTGGTGGGAGATAAACTGGCAATTTCGGATTGTTCGCAGGTGACAGACGGAGCAACAGTTGTGTTGATGGCAAGTGAACGAATGCTGCAGGAATTTGGTAAAAAGGCATTACCATATGTAAAGGGTTATGGGCATAGGAATGCGCCGATGTTGTTTGAAAAGAAAATACATGAGCAGCAAGATAATTCGTATATTTTACCATGGACGAGACAGGCTGTTCTGGATGCGTATCGGAGAAGCGGGCTGACAGTGGACGATATAGATGTGTTTGAAACACATGATTGTTTTACTTCCTCGGAATATGTGGCAATTTCATCGTTTGGTATTACGGAACCAGGAAAGGAATATGAAGCAATAGAAAACGGTATGATTGCCTTTGATGGTAAAAAGCCAATTAATCCCAGCGGCGGTCTGATTGGGTGCGGACATCCTGTAGGCGCAAGCGGTTGTCGGATGTTTTTAGATATTTATAAACAAGTTAGTGGAAAGGCTGGTGCGTATCAGGTATATAAGGAGAATGAACTTCCGACAAATGCTATGATGTTAAACATCGGGGGAACAGCCACAACAAATTATGTATTTTTAGTGGGAAGGTAACAGGTGGGAGTTTAATGATTGCATTTGGTACGGTTGTTTACAACAACGCAATTCCATATTTTACTGAGTTCATTGAATCAATAAAAAAACAAAGTTATAAGGACTTTACTTTGCTAATCATTAATGATGATGTGTTGATAGATGATTTGCAAAATAAGTTAAATGATTTGAATGTAGATAATTATATAATTATTAGTAATGCAGATGGCAAAAGTCCGGTTGAGCTTAGAGTCAAACTATTGGAAGAGGCAAAGAAAAATAATTTCGACCTGCTTATTATTGGTGATTGTGATGATAAATTTGCGCTTAACAGGGTAGAAAAAATTGTTAGTTCCTATGAAAAAAATTTGAATTTAACATTTTTTTACAATGATTTACTGCAATTTAATAAACAAAGGGTTATGGAAGATTTGCCATACACTACAACTTGTATAAACAATATTTTAGAATCAAATTATTTGGGATTGTCAAATACGGCTATTAATTTGAAAACAATTAGTATACAATTTATTGAAAGCTTAATAGAATGTAATTCTTTTGTATTTGACTGGTATTTATTTTCCAGAATCTTGTTAAATGGAGGTCAGGGTATCTTTGTTCCTGATACATATACTTTATATAGGATATATGAGAATAATTACGCGGGATTAAATAATGTGACAGAAGAACAAATATATAAAGAGTATGACGTAAAAAAGAAACATTTTACTTTGTTATCCCAATATGATGATGTATTTAAAATATTATTAAAACGATATCAGGTATTGAATCTTGAACAGTATAAACAATACTCAAATAATACCGGGTTCTGGTGGAGTAATATAAAATTATTATAAAATCATTGAGCAATTAGTTAGATAAGTTAGGAGGATTAAAAAGTATGGATTTTAATGAATACGAAAAACCATATGTAATCGCCGAGATTGGTGCTAATCATAATGGTGATATGAATCTCGCGAAGGAAATGATTGATAAGGCAAAAGAATGTGGCGCAGATTGTGTAAAATTCCAATCATGGTCAAAGGATACGATATTTTCGAAGAAAGTATATAATGACAATTTTTTCCTGAACGATGATTATAGAAATAGAACCGACTATACCTTGGAATCAATAGTTGATAAATATCATATAGGAATAGAACAGCATAAAATGTTGAAAAAATACTGTGATGATATTGGCATAGAATTTAATTCCACACCTTTTTCAAGACCGGAAGTTGATTTGCTGGTAGATGAATTAAATGTACCGTTTGTAAAAGTAGCTTCTATGGATTTAAATAATATCCCGTTTCTTGAGTACATAGCAGGAAAGAAATTACCGGTAGTTATCAGCACCGGATTATGTGAGCTGTCGGATGTTGCAGACGCGGTTAAAACATTAAAGGGATATGGATGCCCGGAAGTAGTTCTGCTGCATTGCGTCTCAATTTATCCGCCTGAAGATGCGCAGGTGAATTTGAATAATATTGATATGCTTAGGCAGACTTTCGGCTGTAAAGTAGGTTATTCGGACCATACGTTAGGAATAGTGGCGCCTATCATGGCGTTGGCAAAAGGTGTTTGTGTTATCGAAAAACATTTTACTCTTGATAAAGACATGGCAGGCTGGGACCATAAAATATCAGCAAATCCCGAGGAATTGAAAGCCATTTGTGATGCCGCAAAGATAGGTTATCAAATGCTTGGAAGTTTTTCGAAAGTGGTAAATGAAAATCAGGAGAGAAGAGACGCGTTTCAAAGAAGCATTGTTGCGGCACGTTCTATTAAAAAGGGCGAGATTATTACCGAGAACGATTTGGATTATAAACGTCCCGGAAGCGGAATTTCTCCAAAGTATTATAAATTTATTGTTGGAAAAGCGGCTAAACGTGATTTGGCTTATGATGAAATAATTCAGATGGAAGATTTTTAGGGAGGGTCTTATGATTGCTATAATTCCTGCCAGAGGTGGTTCTAAAGGAGTACCGGGAAAAAATGTGAAACAGCTTATTGGTAAACCGCTGATAGCATATACGATTGAGGCAGCGCTGGCTTCAAAATATATTGAACAGGTTATTGTAACAACAGACTCGCAGGAAATTGCGGATGTAGCTGTAAAATACGGGGCAGATGTTCCGTTTATGAGACCGGCGGATTTGGCGGATGATACTTCTTCGGCGGTTGATGTTTATTTGCATGCAACGGAGTTTTTAAAAGATAAGGGTTTTTGTGTGAATGAGTTCATGGTGTTACTTCCTACCGCGCCGTTTAGAACAGGTATTCATATCGATGAGGCTGTGGAGTTGTTTAAAAGAAGCTCCGCAAGAACACTTATATCTGTTAAAGAAGCGGAAACGCCGGTTACCTGGTATTTAAATCGGGATAACGATAACAAACTTACGAACGCAGGTTTTGGAGTAGGTAATGCGGTGAGTAACCGGCAGTTGAACGCGAAGTATTATGTGCCTAACGGAGCCATTTATATTCTGGATTATGATTTGTTAAAAAATGAGAGGACATATTACTGTGACAATACAGTTGCATATGAAATGAGCGTTGAAGATTCCATTGATATAGATACGCCATATGATTTTAAACTGGCTGAGTTTTTCATGTCAAATAGAGTGAATTATTTATAAATTAATGATATAATACATTAAATAAATACTAAGTAGCAGGAGGCAGTGTATGGAAAAAGAACTTGTAATGTTTGGCGCGGGAGAAAATGGTTTGGCGCTTCTTCAATGTATAGAAAAAGCGGGTGGGAATTACCCTAAGGCATGTTTTGATAATGACTCATTAAAATGGGGAAAAACAATTGGAACTATTAATTTAATTATTCAAAATCCCCAAAGCTTACATGAGTATGACCGGGATGATTGCTTATTTGTCGTATCAATTGGCTGTATAGTCAGAGATGAGGTAGTACGGCAATTGGAAAGTGTATTACAGCATGCAGAGATTATAAATAGTCATACATATATAGCTTCTATAGCAAAAACTTATTATCATGGAGATATAAAATGGGAGGGAAATTATCGTGAAAGAATTAAAAACTGGCTACGGAACTATAAGAACGAGTGGGAATGGCATGAGAAAAAGATAGCGGGATTTCACGATGTGGATTCTACAGTATGGAATCGGGAATCCCAAATTGCAAGATTAGAAAAATATAAGATAAAAGCGAATGACAGAGTAATTGATGTAGGATGTGGTCCGACATTAAAATATGAGAGTACTATTAACGGGGTGAATGTGAATTATATACCGGTAGACCCGTTAGGAATGGCCTACAATCAATTTGCTGAGAAATATAATTTTAAGATGCCGGTTAAGATAGGATTTGCTTTTGGAGAACATCTGGTATCCTTTTTTGGTAAAGAGTTCGCGGATTATATTTTATATGACAATTCGATGGACCATGCAATAGACCCATTGAGGTGTATATTAGAGTCAATAAGGGTATTGAAAAAAGGGGGGGTTCTTTCATTGAGACATAATGAGGTGGAGGCCCAGCTTAATACTGCGGAAGGTCTTCATCAATGGGATTTTTTGATGAATACGGAAGGTGATTTTGTAATTGCAAATGAGAATAATTATGTCAATATCTCAAAACTGTTATCTCCGTTTTGCAAAGTAGATACCTATGAAGAGGAATTTATTGAAATACACCAGAATTTGGTAATTGTTAATATTGAAAAAAGAGAAGAAGTGCCGGAAACGATAATAGAAAAATATGATGCGGATGTGGATAACGGTGTTTTGATTCAAGAATTATTTGCATTATATACAGAAAAATAAATTTTATAAAAATAAAGGAAAAAAAGATAATGTCTGAACACAGAATTTATGAAAAGAAACATGATATTAATGCGACGAATACGAAAGACTTTTATAATGAAAGAGCAAAAATGATTGCCGAACTGGACAATCCTTACGTGACGGTTTTGCTTGGCGACCAGAATCCGGATTGCGCGGCGCAGTGGAATAAGTTTGAAAAGGAATACATACTTCCTCAACTGAAAGTGGATAAGGATAGCGCCGTTCTTGATATTGGCTGTGGAATTGGCAGATGGGCGGAATCGGTTATTCCGTTGGCGGGATATTATTTTGGCGCGGATTTTTCTGAGGAAATGGTCAAAACGGCAAGGAATAGGTGTTCTTATGGAGGAAATTGTACCTTTTATAATGCCTCTTTTAATGAGATTGCAGAGAAAGATGAATCTTTTTTCCAGAGGAAGTTTAACCGCGTAATCATAGGCGGCGTGTGCATGTACATAAATGATAAAGATTTGGAAAAATGTTTTAAGGGTTTTGTAAAACATCTTGATGAACATTGTATCATGTATTTGACAGAAACGGTAGCGGTTGAAACGCGGCTTACCCTTGACAGATTTCCGTCAGAAGCTTTAAAAACGGATTATGACGTTATTTACAGAACTCCCGATGAATATAACGAATATTATAAAATACTGACGGAGGCGGGATTTAAAATAGTAAAGCAGGATTTCCTGCCCCATCTGAACGATGATAAGCAGTACAGTGAAACGGACCGTTGGTATAGTGTTTTTGAAAGATAGGAAATAAGAAAACCGGATAAGGACTGTGGCATGATATGATACCTCCTAAGTAGACAAGGTAAATAACCAAAATCTACTTAGGAGG
>CAJTZH010000003.1 GCA_910584325.1 uncultured Lachnospiraceae bacterium
CCAGAATCAAAAATCCCACCATCACCTCGAAAAATGTAATACCCATAATCAGCATATAGGATTTGAAACACTTAAACACGGTTCCTTTCAGATATCCTTTAATTTCCAGCAGAAGTCCTTTCGATTGTTCCGGTATCTGCCTTGCCCAGAAATTGATAATATTATGGATATCCATCGTCATAAATACCGTCAGAATCAATGTAATCAGCATTTTCATCAATATTTTCGGTACGGACGCCGCCGCGCCGGAAACTACCGAGATTGTTCCTGATGAAATACCTGAAACAAGGCTGCCAAGCGTCGTCAAGATGTCATCCGACTTCTCCTCAAACATTCCCATAAGAGATGGGTCAATTTTACTGCTGGTCTCTTCAAACCAGTTTAAAAAGCTCTCGAGCACCGGCGCAATATGCGTCTCATAAACCTGCGGAAATGTTATGACAACGTTGCGTAAATAGGCGTAACCATGCATAAAAAGCCGTGAAATTGCCGCACCGATGACAATATAAAACAGTAACACGATGACAAGCGCTACGACCGGTTTTTTTAAATGAATTTTCTGTGAAATCCAGGCAATCGGTTTTGCCAGAATCCAGGCAATGACAAAAGAAATAATCAGCGGCGCAAGCACCGGTTCCGCTATCCGCATCACAAGCAGAATGAGCGCCGCAATAATCCCCCAGTAAAGCATGTTCACAATAAAATGCCGTCTTTTTTCAATCTTATCGATTTGTTCTCCCATACGTTCCTCCTTATTAAATATCTGAATATACTTTTCCCCGAAAGTACTCCCTTATGCTTTCAGCGTACCCGTCACATAATTCACAAACTGCTGTGCCGTTCTGCCCGAAATGCCGCCGTGGCTTAACTCCCATTTATTTGCCTCGGCACACAGCTCCTCGTCGGACATCGTAACGCCCGCCTTTCTCGCAAGTTCGATAACAATGTGAAAATACTCTTTCTGATTTGGTCTCTGGAAGTTAATGGTCACGCCGAAGCGATTGACCAGAGACAATTTTTCCTGCATCGTGTCGGAACGGTGCAGCCCTTCATTCTGCTCCACATCGTCTCTGTCTTTCCACGTTTCCTTAATCAGATGTCTTCTGTTCGAAGTCGCATAAATCAGTATGTTTTCCGGCTTTGTTTCTACTCCGCCCTCTATGACAGCCTTTAAGAACTTGTACTCAATCTCAAATTCCTCAAAGGACAAATCATCCATGTAGATAATAAATTTGTAATTACGGTTTTTCACGCTCGCAATCACATTCGATAAATCCTGAAACTGATGCTTGTAAATCTCAATCATCCGTAATCCCTGGTCATAGAACTCATTGACAATCGCCTTAATACTCGTCGATTTTCCGGTTCCGCTGTCGCCAAACAGCAAAACATTATTTGCCTTGCGTCCTTCCACAAACGCTCTCGTATTATCAACCAGTTTCTTTTTCTGCAGTTCGTATCCGACCAAATCCTTTAACAATACTTTTTCCATATTGTTTATCGGCAGGAAACGGACGTTATTATTTATTTCCGGCGCAATGCGGAACGCCTTGTTCAGGCCAAACATGCCCACGCCGTACGCCTTATAAAATCCCGTGACTTTCTTAAAAAACTCATCCTCGTCTAAAGAAGCGGCAAGTTTTTTAGACAGTACCTGCACTTTCTCGCTGACATTTTTATTGTACATCAGCTCCGGCTTGCCGATTGCCTTATAATTGGAAATTCTGCTAAAACAGTCAATTCCAAGCGCTTTCTCAATTGCGGAAAAATCATAATGGAACAGCTCCATAAACGCCCTGAAATCATTCTTCGCAAAGTAATTGACGCTTCCGTCGTTCGCGCCAATCTTCTCGCAGGTGATGCTGAACGGATTTTCATCGGTAATCAGCAGAAACGTCAGATAATTCTGCCACAAATTCCTGTCAAACCCGTAATCCGTCGCCAGAATCAAAAGCCGTTTGATCTGTCCGTAAATTCTTGTCCGCAGACTTTCCTTGTTGTAGTCGCCCGATTCAAATGTTCTCGTCACATCACTCAATTCCATTAAAATAGAATCTTTCGGCATACTGCCGTAAATTATCAGTTTTGAAACAATATTATACATAGTTCTTCCTTTCCGTAACGTACGTTATCTCATCTTATCTCTTCCCAAATCCTCATCGAGCTTCTCCATATAAGGAACGGGGTCGTCCTCCATTTTCATAAAGAAATCAAACGCCATCAGTACCATACTTTCCTCGTTACATTCGTTTTCTATCTTTCCTCTGTCCAGATAGCGGAATATGTAATTGATTCGCTGCCAGACATAGCAATCCAGGATATTGTATCCGCGGATTTCATACTTTCCCAGAAGTTCATGGTGGTCAATATAATATTCAAATTCCCTGTAAATGCGCGGATGTTTTAATAACGCTCCCCATATTTCCCGCGAATAACTCTCGGAAAGTCCCGCATAACGGCTTAACTTCTCCAGAAACTCCATCGCTTTTATCTTACCGGCATCATAAATTATATTCGCCATTCCATATACCCTCTTCCCTCTAAATCTTTCCACAAAAACACGTCGTCTTCCACCGTCATATAACTATGCGGACTGTTGTCTTTCGGAATAGAAACTGAACCCGGATTCATGTAAATATAATTCTCATGGGCAGTACACTTCGGAACATGGCTATGACCGTTTAACAAAACGGCTCCCGCCTCCATCGGCAGCGGATTCTCCTCATTATAGACATGACCGTGGGTGGCGTACAAGACCGCGTTCCCCGTAAAAAGAACCGCGTACTCCGCAAGTACGGGAAACGAAAGAACCATCTGGTCTACCTGCGCCTCGCAGTTTCCCTTCACGCACAGCAGTTTATTCTTCAGCGGATTCAAAAGCTCAATGACCTCTTTGGGCGCATACTCTTTTGGCAGGTCGTTACGCGGTCCGTGATACAAAATATCCCCCAAAAGCAGTAGTTTATCCGCCTGTTCCCGCTCAAACGCCAAAATCATCTGTCTACAGTAATATGCCGAACCGTGGATGTCTGATGCAATCATCAATTTCATTTTTCATTCCTCCCTGAAAGCAGTTTATATCTCTGACGCAATCACTCCCAAATGAACGAAAAGGTGCCGCCAAAAGCGGACACCTCCTAATATTAAAGCTTTAGCATCTCTTCTATTTCTGCCTTCGAAACAAGTCCTACAGACGTCTTTACCGCTTCCCCATCCTTAAAAACAACAAGCGTCGGGATACTCATAACACGGTATTTTACCGCAAGTTCGTTTTCCTCGTCGACATTTACCTTGTAAAAATGCGCCTCCGGATGCGCTGCTGCCAGCTCCTCAACAACCGGCGCCAGCATCTTGCATGGACCGCACCAGTCTGCAAAAAAGTCCACAATCGTAATGCCCCTGCCCTTTAAAACTTTATTGTCGAAATCAGCATTTGAAATATGTTCTACTGCCATCTCACTTACCTCCTGTATTTTTTTATTCTTATTCTGCCACATTTTGTGCGGCTGTATTCTTTAATTTATAATTGACGTCTGCCCGCAGCAGCTTATAAAGTGTCGCCGCAAGCGGTACGCCAAACAGCATTCCCGGAATCCCCATGATACCGCCCCCGACAGTGACTGCCGCAAGAACCCACATTCCCGGAAGCCCTATGGAACTTCCCACAACTTTCGGATAAATCAGATTTCCCTCAAGCTGCTGCAGCACAACGATATAAACAATAAATAATACCGCTTTTAACGGACTGACGGTGCAAATCATAAACGCTCCCACCCCTGCGCCGATATACGCGCCCGCTACCGGAATCAGAGCCGTAACGCCGATAACCGCTCCTGTCATTCCCGCGTAAGGGAATCCGAAAATCAGCATCCCCACGGCGCACAAAACGCCGAGAATCACTGCTTCCGTACACTGTCCCACAATATAGCTTTTAAATGTTTCATTCGCGACGGTAAAAAAATATTCCATTTTCATTCTGATACGGTCTTTCAGATAAACATGAAACAGCTTGTTAAACTGTCCCAGTACTTTTTCCTTGTTTAATAACAGATACAGCGCAAAAATAAAGCCGATTAATGCCTGCGCCGCAAACGAAAACAGCGAGGAAGCGATATTAAGCGCCGAATTCATCACACCGCCCGCGCCTGTTACCACTACGTCAATGATATCCTTTATCATTTTCTGCCAGTCAATCTGCGTATTCAACATCTCCGGGTCAAGGAACGGTTTAATGTCCTCATTCTGAATCACCCAAAGATATGCTTTGTTTAACACGACCGGGACCTCCTTCACAAGAAGTTCGATACTCGAAACAAACTCCGGCACGACAATCCCGATAACGACAGCCAGAATTGCGACAACGGTCACAAGCGAAAGCACGATGCATGTTCCTCTGCGCGATTTGTTGAGCCATGCCTTCTTGGAATTTTTAAAATAGAATCTCTCGTAAAAACACATGAGAATGTTGATGACATAAGCCATAACTACTCCTACAAGAAGAGGCATTGCCGCCGCGATTCCAAGCGCCAGCGCATCGGATACCGCCGTCCAGTAATAAATAATCAGAAAGACGGCAACTGCCACAGCTCCGATACCCAAATACTTTTTCTTGTCTACCATAATTCTTCCTCCACATCATTGTTTTCCGTCTTAATTGTAATACAGGATTCATTTTCCTGTGCCGCGATATTTAACACCTGAAGAAACCGTTCCCCATAAAACGGAATATTTTCACAAAGCCTCTCCCTGTTTAATATTGTAATCTCCACCGGCGTAAAATATGTGGAAAGCACGTCATAGAGCGCGTCCAGATTATTTCCGTAATAATCCGGCAGCGAAAGCCGTTTTCTGAACAGCTCATGCAGTTCGTCTTTTCCGGTTATTTTATCACCGTCTAATGTAATTTCTATCATCATAACCCCCGCTGATATGTTCCTCTATTCATATAACAGCTCAAATGTATTATAATGGTCTTCCGTATAATAAATCAAGCCGTCATTGGAAAAAACAATCCTTTTCGCACCGCGCTTTGCGGCATGCATCGTATCAATATCGCATTCATAGTACTGTCTGCCCGAAGCCTCAGGTAGATTTCCCTCGTAATTGCCGAACTTGTCTCCGCCGATACACGCGCCGTAAACATAATCGTCAAGTCCGCCGCCGGGCCAGCCAAGCGCCTGTGCTTCTTTCTTCGTCATGAAGTTCGGCGGAAGTTTTCCGTATGTATGAAGGTACAATGCCACATCGTCTTTAGAAGTATAGCTGCCGTCCTCCGCAATTGCCGCAGCAGCGGTTGTCTGCTCCTGCGTGGTGGTTTCCTGCTGTTTTGTGGTTGTCTCTGGTGCGGCTGTCGCGTCTTGTTGTTTTGCGTCCGTCTCTTGCGAAGCAGTCGTCTGTTCTTTGACCGTTGCTTCTATCGAAACCGTCGTCGCGTCCGCAAGCTGACCGGACGGTTTCTTATCGGATGTGCAGCCCGCCCAGAGCGCGAAGCAGAACAACAAAAGTATCATTAATTTTTTTGAAAATTTTTTCATATCCCTGTAAGCTCCCATATTTTATTTTTTTAAATATGTTTATTCGTCAGACATAACAGAATCAGGACTATACCAGTCAACTTCATCTGCCGGCTAACCATCGGCAGCCGGAAATTATCACGCTAAAATTTTATATCCGGCAGTACGAAGTACCTCTAACGCTCTTGCATAATTTTCTTTTTTTGTAAACACATAATCCGTGTTGAATGTTGAAACTGCAAAAATCCCAATGTTATTTTCCGCCAGAATCCCGGTAATCCCAGAGAGTATGCCAATCAATGAAAATTCCAGCTCTCCCTGAATACGAAACGCCCTCCAGCCGTCATCTCTTTTTATAACATCATACGGCACATCTGCTGTCATACATACCAATGACTTTTCCTCATCTGTTTTGCCGATAAAACAGTATTGTGCATTCAGATTTACAGATGAATAGTCTGCAGCTTTGCATATTGAAAAGTCATAATCAATTGTTTTAATCTCTATTGTATTTATCTCCAAAAAGGTTCCTCCGGCTGTCTAATCTTCATATTCTTCTTCCATATCTTTTAAAACTTGTAATAATTGATATAAATTATCAATATTTCCCGCAAGAACGGCGGCTTATATTTGACGTGTCTTTCTTCACTCATCCTATCACAGCAGCGACGCAATCAGCGCCTCCACATGAAACCGCATGTCGCTGCCGCAATACGCCGCAAGCGCATCCATATTTTCATCGGAATGTTCAATTTCCTTGGAATACAGATGGGCAAGCCAGATAAAATCCTCAAAAGGCAGTTCCTGTTTCAGAAACCACTGCGAATAATCCACGCAGCGGATGACCAGCGTGCTTACAACACCAAATTTCACTTTAGAAATTAAATCATAATCGTATACCGCCTTCATAAAATAACGGTAAGTAAAATATACCATAATCTGCTCATAGGCAATCTGCTGATTCTTAAGATATGCAGTAAATTTCTCCGCCAGTTTCTCATCCATGCATTCATTGTCACTGACTGCTTTTGCCAGAATATCCACCCATTCTGCATTTACCACTTCAAATTTTGTGTAAATGTTAAGAAGTTCTGTCCTGTTTTCAACGCCGTCAACATGCTTTGCAGCCTTTTTCATCCATTTGCGAACCTGTTTTTCCAAAAAGTCCTCATCCGCATACTGATTGCGGACCTTTTCTATTTTTTTGTATTTTCCCTTGTAAATGTATTTCTGAATATCGTTGGAAAACAGCAGAACGACTATCATCCTCCAGATGATGTCATGCGTCCTGTCCTGCAAAACCAAAAAACACTGTTCTCTCGCCGCCGTAAGCTGCATATACAAATCATAATCAATCTCATTGAGGGAAATTTCGTCGTCCGCTTCCTGCACCTGCCATATAAGCGGCTCTGTACGGCGCAAAATCAAGTCCGCCGCAGTCGGACAGGAAAGCGAAATTCCCTTTTCCTTCAAATCGCCGAAGCATTCATAAAACCGCGGGAACTCTGCGCAGGTGTCGCACAAATGCTCTTCTCCCAGCGCCGTATATAAATCACAGAGATTGCAGTCGTTCAAAAAACAACAACGCTTATTCGGAGTCAACGTAAAACGAATGCCGTCTTCATCAATGATGGTACTGTCCTTTAACCGTCTGCCAAATTCTCCGGGAACCGTTACATAATACTCCTGCGCCCGCTCGTCAACATCTACTTCCCAGCCTGCGCAGCAACTGTCTTTACAGTCTTTGGCAATACATCTGAACTCTTTATAGTAATCCGGTACTTTTACTCTCATTTCTACTCCTCAACAAAGTATTCCCACAAAACATTCTGTTTGCTGAACTGCTTTGCTTCCGATGTTTTTAATAACTGTATCCAGCCTGCGCGTCTTGCCGTGCCTTCGTATTTACAGCGGTATTCCGCAAAAAACGCGGTGTCATGTGCCTTGGGTTTATGCCAGTCATGCCAGCCGTCCACCTTAATATGTCTGCCGATTTCGCATCCAAGCAGCACAGTCTTTGCGTAAATGCGCCACGGTCTTCCGAGGTAAACGGAATTTTCCGGGCAGTCCCCCGTAAACCGGCATTTATAAAATACAAATCCGCAGTCGTTGTCTCTCCACGTACAGGGCGCCGCCACATAACCTTTGACGCTTCCCTCATACCGCTCGTCGTCCTCGGTAATATTATAACGGGAAAAAATCTCGCACTGGTCAAAATATGCCGCCGCGCCGCCGAAAATAAAATCGATGTCTCCCTCGATATAGCAATTCTTATAAAACTGTCTCGCGTCTGTCATATGTAAATCTGCCCCAAGCTGCTCCTCGCAGTTTGTTTTACATTCCGGTCCCGGCGCCGTAAACAGCGTATCCTGACAGCCGATAAGACGGCAGTTATAAAACTGCATCCTGTCTCCGTCAGCATAAAGCGCCACTGCCTGCCCAAAATCCCGTCCGTTCCCAGCAGTATTCTTTACCGTAATGTTTTTCATAATTATATTGTCTCCGCAAAGTTTTAATGTTGCGGTGCGCATGGTTCCGTAAGGCGTTCCGTCCTCCATGAGTTTTTTCGCGTAATCGCCGTACACAATGACCGTATGCTCGGCGCTCTCGCCGATAATCGTCACATCACCGCGGGCAAGCTCTAGTTTTTCATCATATATTCCGTTTAATATATGGATATCTACATGACCTTTTAGTTCCATCGCCATCGAAAAAGCCTGTCCGATGGTTTCGACCTGCCCCCTGCCGTATTTTCCTACCGTGATTATGCTCATGTAAAAACCCTCCTTGTCCCCTGTTTCTCCTAGTATTATACCACAATGTGGTAATAAATAAATATAAAATTTGGGTAAAAAAAGAGACCTTCCAAGAAGTCTCTTTTACGGATTCTTATTGTCTTTACTTCCACTCTGCCATATCCCTCATCTGATACTGCACCGTTCATTTACGGTGCGGTATCAACAACTACAATGCTGGAATCCCCATGCAGCGCCTGTTCCACTACCGCTGCTGCCAGCTTCTTAAAAGAATCATAAGAAGACGTTGCTCCTGTCAACGCATCAATCGTATCATCACCCTGTCCTCCTAAAAGCTGACCGGCGTAATAACGTGTATATTCATTGGGATATGTGCCGTTGGAATGAAGCATGTTCTGCATATAAGCGGTGTCCCAGCTTTTAATAAATCCGCTGGGATTCTCCGCATTATATTCTACAGAAACAATACTTCCGTCCTTTACCATAATCGTAACATACTCTTTCCACCCATGATTAAACTGCGCTGCCTGTGCCGTATAGTATCCATCCTGAAGGCCTGTTTCTTCACCACATGCCGACAAAGCCATCACCACAAATATTAACAGCGCTGTCATGCTAAATAATTTCTTCATCTGCCGCGTCCCTCCTTCAATACAAATTTTTGCACCTGTTCGTGTAAAACTTCCGCCTCTTTTGCCAGCAGTCCGCTGGATTGTTCCATATCGCCGGCATTTTGCAGATTATGGTCGGCAATGGCAGAAATAGAGGCAATACGTTCCTCCATAATAACCAGCGCATTTTCCTGTCCATGAACTGCCGCGACCAGTTTATCCGAGATTTCGCTAATCTCATCTGAAACTGATTGCAAATGTTTGAGAGAACCTGCAGTATCCTCCGTCAGTTCCACACCGTTTTGAATAATCGCCTTCGTAGAGTTTACCATCTCCGTAGCGCTTTGTGCCGCCTCTGCGCTCTTAGACGCAAGCTGCTTTACTTCTTTTGCCACCACTGCAAAACCTTTTCCCGCCACTCCCGCACGGGATGCCTCTATAGATGCGTTCAGCGCAAGAACGCTGGTCTGAAAAGCAATATCCTCAATCAGCTGGGAAATTTTCGTAATTTCCTGCGCGTTTGTACTGATATCTTCCATCGCGGCCGAGAGGGATGCCATCCTTACGTTTGCCTCCTCAATACATTTCATAATTTCTTCTGTTTTTTCATGCGCCTGTCCGCTGCTCTTTGAAACATCAGATAATTGTTCTTTTACACCGGAAACTTCCTGCACCAGCTCTTCGGCCGACCGGTTTTGCTCCACCGATGCCTGATGCAGTTCCCCTGACTGACCGTTCAAAGCTTCCGACATACTGGTGAGCCGCTCTGCCGCCGCACGAAATCCTATAATTGTTTCATTCATGGAATCAATAATACTATGGAGACTCTTCTTAATCAAAGAAAAATCTCCCTTATACTCTACCTGCGGAGCAACGCATAAGTTTCCTGCCGCAATCTGGGACAATACCTTCTGAATATCCGATATGTAACGGTTGAAACTCTCTACCGTATCGGAGAGCGTCCGGGTCAGAATCTCCAGCTCGTCGCCTGAATGAACCAGTTCTACTTTTTCATGTATATCACCGTCGGAAAACGCCACCATCCTGCCTGTTACACTCTTAACCGGTCTGGAAATCGTTCTTGCCAGACGGAGCGCCAAAAAAATAGAAACTGTCAATACTGCTAATGTAGAGAGTATCGCTGCCAGCATTGCCGCATTAATCAAATGATTATAATCCGATTTGGGAATCTGAATGACCAAAGACCACTGTGTTCCCCTGATAGGTGAAAATGCAGCCAGCATATCTTCACCACCGTCCGCATACTCTACCGCCCCGGTTTCTCCGGTAACCGCACGGTCAAGTTTTGCGTTTCCGCCGCCAATCTCCGAAAGCGTACTTTTCCCAAGCACCATGGACTGATCGGGATGTCCTGTGACAATTCCGTTCCTGTCTACCATATAAGCCGTACTATGTTTACCAATATTAATATTGCTGATTACATCATTTAATGTATCGTATTTATAAACACCTACCACATAAAAACTGGTTTCTCCGTTTTCCTTCACCGGCATTCCCATTGTTATGCCCAGCTGCTCCTGATAAATCGTGCTGGAAAATGTAGTAAGATTGTCTGTTTCCTGAAGAAGTGAAAAAAAACTGTCCTCCAAACGCTCCGGCGCGCCGTCAAGTCCCTGAATCAGTCTTCCGTCCAGACCATACAGTGCAATTGTATGTAGTTCGTATATTTCTGCCGCCTCTTTTAAAACTGCTTCACGATTGATCCAGACTGCCTCTGCACCCAGACGGTTCTCTCCTGTCACCCCATCATCTACAGAGCTCATACGGGAGTCTTTGGCAATCGCTATCATCCTGTCTGCCAGCATATGAATATTGGCTTCCACAGTTTTCGCAGACTGGCGAACCATAGGCTGCATGCTGTCCAACAGAATGCTGCTTGCAAGCGAACGCATGAATAACGCCATAATCACACAACACACAACAACCAATATCAGGATATTAAAAGTTGTGCTTAGCAATATTCTTCCATTAAGACTCCTTTTAACTTTATGACTGTGAAAATCTGCCTTTTTCCCGTTCACGTTACAATCTCTCCTTTGCTTAAATTTTTCTCAGAATGCAATAAAAAACCATTCATCCTATTAAAAATTTTAATCTGTCCAAAATCAATAAATAGAAGAATGGCTTCGTTTAAGAGTATACCATAAAAAAACAAATAATCAAGCTCTTAATTATAAAAAAAACGGAGCCATGCAGCATTATTTTCCCTGCGCGTAAAATCCTAGCCGTCGCGGTACATGCTGTTTTTCGGAAACGTAATCGCTGCCTGTGTATACACGCCCTGTTCTGACTCTATTTGCAGATTCAGTCCCAGCTTCCTGCACAGTTTACCGGCCAAATAAAGTCCCATACCGCTGGAATGCTCTTTTTTTCTGTCTGTTCCCGTAAACCCCTTTTCCATCACCCGGCTTATATCTGATTTGCTTATTCCTAAGCCGTTATCCCGTATGACAAGCACCTCGCTGTTGCCGCCCTGCCGGCAGAAAATTTCTATCTCTTTCTCCTCTTTTTCCAGATATTTAATACTGTTTTGCAGAATCTGGGACAGGATAAACAGCAGCCATTTTTCATCCGTATAAATTTGATAGTCCAAATCATGAATATTTAACAGGATTCCTCTGCTCCGAATATAGTACCTGTATTTTAAGATAACGCTGTGAACGGCTTCCGATATCATAACTTCCTTTACGAAATAATCCTTTTCCGCGGTATCGCTTCTCGCAAAAAACAGAATCTGTTCTACGAGATGATTTATCTTATCCAGTTCGCTTTTTTGCGCATAGCTGCCGTTATTATCAAATGTAAGCGCCAATGCCGCAATCGGTGTTTTCATTTCATGGACAAAACTTTCGATATATTCCCGGTATTCGAGCGAACGATTCTCCAGTTCCCCGATTCTGTCGTTCATAGATTTGCAGGCTTGCCTTAACGCGTAAAAATACGCTCTGTTTTCCAGTGTATCCGGCTTCTTTAACAGTTCCGCTATCAAATATTTTTCCTCCAGATTATCCACCAGCGAGACAATTTTATTGTATTTTTTCTTTGCAAAAAAATATTGCACAGACAAAAACAGCAGTGCGAACAATGCCGATAAAACTGCCGCCAGCACAATATGGTACGCAGGTACGCCCCACATGCCAAGGATACAGACTGTCAGCAGAATAAAAACCGTCTGAAAGAATATCCAGACTATTTTTTCTTCCAGAAACGCCATAAAACTCATAATTGATACCCCGCTCCCCTGACTGTTTTCAGTAAATCGTCTATTCCTATCTCCGCCGCTTTTTTCCTCAGTCTGGCAATGTTGACCGTCAGAACATTTTCATCCAGATAATATTTGTCGTTCCACAGCTTTTCCAGAAGTTCTTCCCTGCCGATAACCCTGTCGTCGTTCATAAAGAAATAGTATAGGATTCTGAATTCATTGCGCGTGAGCTCAATTTCTTTCCCATCCTTTTTCAAAAGCGATAAATGCATATCAAGCGTATAACCGTTTTTGCTGATTTCCCGGAATGTCTGCGGGTCGGATAAATGGATGGCTCTTTTTATTTTTTCCAGCAAAATCATGGTATCATACGGTTTTGTAATAAAATCGGCACCGCCTGCCAGAATACTTCTCAGCTCATCCTCTGCCGTATCCCTGCCCGTCACGAAAATCACCGGCGTCTTCCTCTGTTCTCTGAGTTTTTCACAGATATGATAGCCGTTTTCAAAAGGCAGGCAGACATCCAGCAAAATCAAATCCGGATTACTCTGTTCCAGCTCCCATAAAATATTTTCAAAATCACGGATCTGTACGACCTGATACGCGTTTCGTTCCAGCAATTTTGCAAGTTCTTCCCTGATAACATTGTCGTCTTCAATAATCGCGATTCTCATTCCTGCCTCCGCTTTCTGCTCTGCCGGACTGTCACCCGAACTCATTCACGGATTGTTCTCTTAAACCCGAAATATGCCGCCAGAAAATAAACGGCATAAAATATCAGAAAACAGCCGAGCGCGCCCATAAAATACGTCACATAACTATATTTTCCACTTAACATGAACTGATACGCCATATTCACAGACGCCATCAGGCAAAACACGATCATGACGGGAAAAATCACAGGCATGCCAAACAGTATCAATAATTGTTTTTTTATCGTTTTATAAAGCAAGTTCTCTTTTACTCCCAACCGACTCAGCAAGGTATATCTGTATTGATACCTGGCAGAATCGCTTAAGCATTGTGTGGCAAGAATCGCCCCGGCGCTTGCGATAAAAATAAACGCCATATAAAGGCAGACAGTTACAATCATAACCATCATCGTGTTTTGTTCCTCAATCACAGTTCCCCTCACCCTGACTTTCCACAAATAATCACCCGCAGTTCCGTCTTCGTTGACATACAGGAGATATTTTGCCATGCGTTCTTCTATAACTGCTTCGAGTTGTGCCGTCGTCTCCTCATTTGTGTCAACAAGCAGGAAGCTCTCGGATACTTCAAGATTCTTCACGGCATTATCGGGAACAATCAGCGCATAGGACTCATGAGATAACCCAAGCCAGTATCCCTTTGCAGTAATCGTCTTCTGCCTGAGCGAAATGCCATTGCACAGTGTAATCATTTTCAACGCGGCGTTGTTTTCCGCCGATCCTATCCCTGCAGGTTCTGACACCAGCAGATATTCGTCCTCCTGTAAAGTCACCGGCTTTTCGTTTTTCATTTCCAACTGTCTGTTATAATCACTTAACCTTATCACAGGGTCAAAACGTTTTTCTTCACTTCTGTAGGAATAATATGCCTGTGTTTTTAAAACAGAAGCCGACTTGTCTTTGTAGACATCATAGACAAACTCTTCCTTCACACTGTACTGCTCCTCTACCACTTCCATATATTCGCCCAGCCGTTCTCTTTTATCTGTAACGGAAACGTCAAAGGGCGCTTTACGCTCTATCTGATAGTCGTACAGTCCTTTGTTAAGACCTGCCATATTTAAGAAAAACAAAGTAAAGGTAATCAACACGGATAACGTCCCAAGTGTAACGCCCATCGTCCTCACCTTTGACGAAAATGTTCTGGCAATAAACAGATTATCACCGCTGTATTTTATCTTTTTATTGTTTAACACAACGGACAGCATAAACTCCCCCACGCTCATCATAAGTCCGTATAAACTAATGATAATTACCGTAAAACACAGCAGTATATCACTCATTATCGAAGCGCTGTCCGCGTTATCGGACCGGCACCGGACATTCCACGCCAAAAGCGCGCCGGTCAGCATGATGAGGCTTACAATAAACATGATATTTCTATGCTTTTTTGTTTTTGTCAGCTTCTTTTCATTCTGCTTTTCATAATATAGTAAATCATAAACGGACGCATTTTTCATCCTTTTTTTCATACCCAATAAAACCAGCGCATATATGACAGAAAAATATACTCCCAAAAGTGCCAGCGGCTTAATACCAAACGCGATGAATACCGCCTGCGGAAGTTCCAGAAGATTGACGATTACAAGCGATAAAAACTGGCTGGCGACAAATCCTGCCGGAACCGCCGCCGCAAGCGCCAACAGACCAAACATGATGCTTTCGAGCAAAAACATCGCATGGATTTTCTTTGCCGGTATCCCTAAAAGAGAATACATACCGAACTCTTTGCTGCGTTTTTGAAACATAAATCCTGTCGTATAATGTATCAGGTAACAGATGACAAACAGAACCAGTACATTGATAAAGTACATAAGATACTGAAATGTGCCCAGTCCCTTTGATAATTCCGTAACCGCATCCGAGCATGATATCAGATTGAGCGCAAATATCAGGGAAAACGAAATCGTCAGCGTAATAAAATAGATAATGTAATCCTTCGCACTTCTTTTTACATTTCTTACCGCTAATTTACCTAACATTTTCTACGTCGCCCCCTAACAATGTCAATATATCTAAAATTTCATTGAAAAACGCCTTGCGGCTTTTGGTTCCTTTTATTATTTCGTTAAACAGCTTTCCGTCTTTCAAAAATATTACTCTGCTGCAGTAAGCTGCACTGAACGCATCATGCGTCACCATTAAAATCGTCGCGTTCATCTTCTCATTCATTTCCTTCATCGTTTCCAATAACATTCTGGAAGCCTTACTGTCAAGCGCTCCCGTCGGTTCGTCCGCAAGAATAATTTTCGGGTGGTTTATCAGCGCTCTCGCGCACGCGCAGCGTTGCTTCTGTCCCCCTGAAACTTCACACGGAAATTTTTTCAATATATCGCGGATGCCAAGTTTTTCCGCAATATTACGTACCTTTTTTTCAACCTGCTCCGCCGGCTCCCGGTTGATGATTAGCGACAGTGAAATGTTTTCTTCTATCGTCAGCATATCCAGTAAGTTAAAGTCCTGAAAAACAAATCCCAGATTTTCTCTCCGAAAGTCCGCAAGCGCCTCTTCTTTGATTTGCGTTATCTTCTTTTTATCAAGAATGATAAACCCGGCGGTTGGTGTGTCAATTGTCGCGATACAGTTTAAGAGCGTTGTTTTTCCGCTTCCGCTCGCCCCCATAATCGCCAGAAACTCCCCTTCATCAACATCAAACGAAATGCCGTCAACTGCTTTTGTGATGTTCGTTTCCTGCCCGTAATATTTTTTCAGATTTTTAATTTGCAATACTCCCATGCCAGAACCCCTTTCTTTTGATATGAACATTATACCGCCGTCTGCATGAAATAAAAATTACACTTTTGTAAGGTGTTCCGGTATTTCCTCTTGACAAACACAATTTTGATGGCATAGAATAAATCCGTCAAGGACACCCGAATTTTTGAACGATGTTAGGGAACACGAATAAACCAAAATAAGGCGGTATGGATAAATGGACATCAAACAACAACTGACGGAAATATTAAACGAACTTCTCAAAACAGCCAATCTCGAGCAGGGCGACATTCTTGTTATCGGTTGTTCTTCGAGCGAAGTCGCCGGTTCCAAAATCGGCACATCCTCCAGCGAGGAAATCGGCAGAACCATATTTGAGACGGCATACGCCATTCTCAAAGAAAAAGGCATTTATCTTGCATGTCAGTGCTGCGAACATCTGAACAGAAGCCTGATTGTGGAACGGGACTGTATGAAAGAACATCATCTGCCCCGTGTCAACGCGGTTCCGCAATTAAAAGCCGGCGGTTCGTTCGCGACAGCCGCTTATCACGGCATGGAACATCCGGTTGCCGTAGAACGCGTTACGGCTCAAGCGGGCATTGATATCGGCGATACGCTGATCGGCATGCACCTCGCGCCCGTCGCTGTTCCCGTGCGCACAACACTTTCCTCCATCGGAAACGCGCACGTTGTCTGCGCAAGAACACGCGCCAAATATGTGGGCGGAGAACGCGCGCGGTATGACGCTGCTTTGGAATAAAACATACAGAATCCCCTGCTTTACCTTTTTGCAGGTTAAGCAGGGGATTTTTATTATTACTGTTTCTATTTTCATTCCATCAGATATCCATACTTTACCAAATCATACTGCGCAGCTTCCTCCGGGGAAATCGTCGGGCCTTCCCACTCCCATTCCCAATATGTGCGCATCGGAATTTCCATGGAATCATCGGACTTCACTTCTAATGGTTCACTGTGCAGATACTCTTCTTTTTCGAGACTATAATTACTTCTGTTATTTTCTGTAGACCAATCCAAAACAGAAATAGAACCCTCATCCAAAAAGCTGCCTCCAAAGAATCCGTTGCCTATTGTTGCCTGTTCATTTTGACTGCTTACCCGTACTGTGTCTTTCCTGTCGGCTAACGCCTGTGCGACTTCCTTTTCAAGTTTGTCATGCCGCACGGAAATTTTTTTAAGTTCCGCCATATTATATAAGAGCAATCCTATGCATAGCAATATTCCAAATATTGATATGTATTCTGATAAACATTTATTCATACAACACCCCTCCCATTGTTTTCAATAATCAATTAATTCAAAATATCAAGTAAAGTTGAAAAATATTTTTCCTGCCCATATATATCGCAGTTAAACGTAAAACGATATTTCTGCCGTACACCTGTAACTTGATTATAAATATTAAACATACTTTGATAACTTCCCAAATTTCCATAATTATAAATTTGACCTGCTCCATTCCATTGAGCCAAATAAATAGTACTTCCCGTTATTTGGTCATTTGTAACAGATATTAAATAAACATCCGTTCCATCATTATATCTATAACAAAAATCAAAAGTAATTTTTGCTGCAACAGAACCATCATCTGGTGAGAGAAGATTTAATGTTCCATTGCCTTGTATTGTTGAAGAAAGTATACTAATACCATCATCCTGCTCAACTGAACCTTCATTAACAACATCACTTAAATTAACACAATATCAATTATTTCATCAGATTCGTCCGCTTCGGACGCAGACACAGGAACCAAATTACACGCAGTAATGAATGTGATGACCAATAATAACAATAAATTCTTTTTGTACTTCATAAAAAATCCCTCCTATAATTTAATATTAGATGTTACATCTGTAGTTTACCACACGCCAAAATAGATAGTAAACAATTTAGCATATTTCCTTATTCCATCTCCTTCATTCGCACCAGACAACCGTGTATCCATTCATACTCTTTTGTATCGCTCTGGTCTGCAATCCGCTCTAATAAATCTTCCAGCATATCCGTTGTGATGCCGGCTCGTTCGTATGCCTGAATCGAGCGCGAACTCAGCCACGACATACCGTATTCCTCGTCTCCTACAGTAATGGTCTGACCTTTAAATTTGTAAAACATGCCGCCGTAATTTTCATTGATATAGGTATCATCGAATATAATCTCTTCCTCCAGAAAATCGCTGATTTTGTCCTGAAACGCGATTCGGGCGTCATAGGGCAGAGGAATTTTACTGTATGCAGCTATTTTTTCCCTGACCATTTCTTTGGTTATTCCTACCTGTGTATACTGTTCAGGCATATGAAGGTACATCCACTGCGGACAGTAAATATGGTCGCCGATAGCGATGGAATATTCCGAGGCAAATCGCTCAATGATTTCCTCCTCGCTGCCGTGAAGGAGGACATCGATATCCTCAGAAGTATACTCGTATTCAGCACGTTCACCAGCACCATGAGACTCATAGTTTTCCAGAACTTCTTTTAAAACTGACAGCACACATTCATCAGTCAAATTAAAATCATTAATAAATGAATATTTATTCGGAAAATTATTTAAATTTGAAGCCGCTAAACGACGCTCTGTTTTATACCTGCCTTCCCATTCCATGAACTGCTCATTGTTTACACAACTCATTAACTCGTAAGATAACCAGCCTATTTTAGGACTTAATGGTTCAATAAACATTGCAAGCATATCGCTGTCAGAGATTATTGACGGCATGCTGCTATCAATTGCTAAATCAATTTCATCATATGTAATATCGTCAAATGTACCTTCCACACCGACTGTTGTTTCCATTGTCATTTCTTCTATCGTATCTTCTTTACTGCTGTTTTCTGTAATTTCACTTATAACTTCCTTTGAACCACAACCGGACAGCAAAAAAGTACAGACTCCCAATATCATTATTTTTTTCTTATAATTTATCATAATATGTCTCCCCCCTTAATTGTAATTGCCGGTAAACGCGTAATCCGGGAAAAAATCCAGCGGATTCACTGTTGTCTCATAGTTCACCTGCGTTCCTCCCGATATCCCGCCTACGGTATTGACGTCAAAATGCAGATGCGCTCCATAAGATTCCCCTGTATTTCCCACAATCCCCAGCATGGAATCCCCCGTAACCTTATCACCTTTATGATAACTTGACTTATCTTTCATATGTAAATATCGGACAGTATAGCCGCCACTTAATGTAATAACAATATAATTACCTGCTGACGATGAATAATCCGAATGAATAACCTCGCCGGAACTGACGCAGTATAACGGATAGTCGTTGGCAATATCTCCCGATGCCGAAATAATATCCACACCGTAGTGGTTTGAATGATACCCTTGTGAAATATGCCTTGCCATTTTGGGCTGCCGGAACATATAACGCCACATACAATCGTATGGGTCCATCAACAGCGGTTCTGCAAGCAGTGAAAAATTCCATTTGCATTCTTCGGCTTCCTCATCATATGTTATGACAACTAGTTCCTCTCCAAAGGCAAGCGCTAATTCCTGATTGTATTTGGGTCTGACGGAGAATGTTCCGTCCGCGTTAGAAGTAATACACCATAATTGTGTACTGTCATCTACAGGACTATATGACAAAACCCTGCATCCTGAAACAATTTCCTTATTCATTCTTTTGATATCGAGAACCTTTGACGGAGCTTCATCCTCTTCTTCGATAATATAGATTCTGTATGCCTCCTCCCGGCGGTCATACACAAATTGAAAGTTCTGCTGTGTGATATCATCCTCTGATGTCAAATTCAATACCGCCGTATCATCAGACACGCTCAAACAGTCTCCCGTTTTGACATTTGTCACACCGTAAGTTCCCCGGTTGACAACATCTGCTGTTTCAGCTTTTACGATGGATGTGTTTGACAGGATAAAATGAACTGCCAGCAGTAACACCATAGAACAAGTACATAATCTTTTTCTGACCATTTGTTCCTCCTATATTTTTTACATCAGTTATTACATCTGTAGTTTACCACATGCCAATATATATAGCAAACAATTAAGCATTAGATATTTCGCTTTCCAACAAAATAAAGAACGGTCATCATATCCACTGTTTTGTGATAGATGACCGTTCTACACTATTCCGTTTTCCACCTTTTTTCCTTTCTTTTTCAACTTAACAATCTGAAACTTTTTTGTTTTGATAGATTTTTCTATCTTCTATTCGGTTTTCAATCTATGTTAAAGTTGTTATTTTTTTATCCCTTTTTATAAGATTCACTGTTTCATCTATGTTAAATTATTACTTTGTATTCATACTAACTTTTCGAAACTTTGTTTCATCTTATTTTGAATTCCTGCATCTTTTTTTGATTTATCTTTTTATATGATTTCTATGCTTCATATCTGATAAATCGTTGTGGTAAATGTTCAACATGAATATCAGCTGATGCGACCTTGACTTTTCTTTTTACAATGAATTTGTAATTATTTTTTATTCATGAAGTTCGGTTTCAAAAGGGATGTGCTGTTATTACCACTTTCATGTTGATTGGTTGACGATTATGTGTTCAACGGAATCGACCTCCTTTTTTCTGTTTTTTAGTTGTTTTCGTCCAAATAATTTATTCTTATTTGTTTATCTCTTTGTTATGTCTATATATTACCATGTGTTTTTTATATTGTCAATACAATTTTTAAAAATATTTTTAATTTTTTCATTTTTATTTTCACACAGAACTATTTTTTCAAAATTAAACCGCCTGCAATTCAGTATTGGGCGCATGTTCTATATATAATATAATAGCATTGTATAATTGAAAAGAAATAAGCATCCTCTACCGCTCAAAGTTTAGGATGCTTATTCTTATAATCATTTTCTACTGAGGGAAATCGGAGATTCGAGTCCGATTACTTCTAATTTATTTCACGCTCACCCGTCCCGCAAGCACTTCCTTGTAGTCGGCAAGGTTCTTCTTAAGCAGCGCCGGCGTATCCAGATGATACGGGCACTTGGATTTGCATTGCCCGCAATTCATACACTTTTCAATTAACTTCATCTTTTCCTGTACTTCGGACGTAAGCTGAAGTTCTGATGGAGAACGGCGCAAAAGAAGAGACATCCTTGCGCAGTTGTTAATCTCAATTCCGGCCGGACACGGCATACAGTACCCGCAGCCGCGGCAGAACTCTCCCGAAAGTTCGGCTCTGTCCGTTTCAATGAGTTCTTGCAGCGCCTCCGTCATCACAGGCGGATTATCAATATAACTAAGAAATTCATCAAGTTCCTTCTCCCGCTGCACACCCCAGATTGGAAGAACATTATCATACTGCGCCTCAAACGCATAAGCCGCCGCCGAATTGGTGATAAGCCCTCCCGAAAGCGCCTTCATCGCGATAAATCCCATTCCGGCGTCCCGGCATTTTGTCACAAGCTCTACATCTTCCTTCGCCGCAAGATAGCAGAACGGAAACTGCAGCGTCTCGTATAATCCGCAGTCAACAGCTTCATTCGCTACCGCAAGACGGTGATTTGTAATACCGATGTGCCGAATCCTGCCTTTTTCCTTCGCTTCAGCCATCGCCTCATAAATACCGGTTCCGTCACCCGGCTTCGGGCAGAACGACGGATTATGGAACTGATAGATATCAATGTAATCCGTATTCAGTTCCGCAAGACTGGTGTGCAAATCCTTCCAAAATTCCTCTGCCGTTACCGCTGCCGTCTTCGTTGCAATAATCACCTTATCGCGCATACCCTCAAACGCAAGCCCCAGTTTATGCTCGCTGTCCGTATAAAACCTTGCCGTATCAAAGAAATTCATGCCGCCCTCATAGGCTTTGCGTAAAATACGCACCGCCTCGCCGTCCGTAACACGCTGTATCGGCAGCGCGCCGAACCCGTTTTTATTGACAGTAATTCCTGTCTTTCCAAGTGTGACTGTCGTCATATGTATTTCCTCCCGTATTCTGAGATTTCATACAGTTATTTTACATCAAGTCTCAACAAAATTCTACTGCCAATTAACACAATCAGCACAACAGCCGCCACGCCTAGCAACAGCCAGACAGCCGCCGGAAGATGCGCAATGGTAAGCAAAAAGGTTCCAAACCACTCTCCTATTGCCGTATGCGCAAATCTCGTGCCGATTATAAATACTGCCATATAAAGAATATACGGTATCCAGAATACTTTCGCGCCATATCGCAGATTCAGAATAAAAAACAGCCATATCAAAAGCAGCACAATACCGATAATCAACACGCCCCATTTGAGCAAAACAGGAGGCATCCATGCACTCTCCATGCGCAGTCCCGGAAACAATACGGAATATAATATCCCCTCCAGAACCATCAGCACATTGACCGCGGCGTAAAGCGCCACTGCCAGTACGCCAAGGAACAGCAGTCCTGCGCCGATTAAATTTTTTCGTTTCTGTCCCATAGACACACCGAGCAAAAAATGCGCCGTCAGTTCATTTCCGATAACAAATGTCCAGACGCCGGAAAAAATCAAGCCAAAAACCGCACCGCCGTGAATATACGATGTATTGCCCGGCCCGCATGCAATATTAATAAGCATAATTCCTGCCGCCGCGCCGAGAAGAAACGCGCAGCTGAATTTTACCAGTTGTTTTTTCAGAAACAGATTCCACTCTTTCCCAAACTGTGAAAAATACAGATTCATCCGATTCACCTCCTAAATCGTCATCTTCTTAACCGTTTTGTAATGAAGCGTCAGAACACCGCCCCATACCAGAAGCGTAACAACCGTGGCGCAGACAAAAACCTCTGCATTCCATATGATGCCCGCCACTATTTTCCTTGAGGCAGAAAATCCCGCGAAAAAGATGCCTGCCATCAAAAGAATATATACGACAACGCCCGCAATAATTGCCACAGCTTTTCCAAACACCTGATGAACTGTGCCAAGACCTGTTCCGACAATGTTTGCCCAGATGACGCAGACCGCCCCGAACCCAATCCAGATTCCCATGTGCTGCCATTCTCCCGTAACAAGATTGACCACCGCCGCCAGAATGATAAAAACAATAAAATTCATGACTGTAAAAACACAGGTCCCGAGAAACGCATTTTTCCTTGACACCCCCATGGAGACTGCCAGCGGAATATCCCTTTTGTAAAAAGTAAGCGCATGGGAAAAACTGAAAATAATGTATCCAAGAAGCATATAATAAATTATTTCCCAGCTTTTACGGCTTTCTTCACCGACGGACACCCACCGTTCTGCCGTAAACAGCCACATCAGCGCGCTCCAACCAGCAACCATCAAAAACGTTTTTACAGCGCATCTAAAATACCATTTCACACTGCCTCTCATAGCCCTTCCTCCTTTTCGCATAACGCGAGAAAAATCTTGGACAGATTCACCGGCTGTATGCTCACATCGCAGGAATCGTCGATTTTCTCACCGTCAGACAGCATCACGGTCACGCCTATTCCTCTTCCCGTCTTTTCTCTGCCGTAAACATGAAGTCCTTTTACGGCGTGTTCCACTTCCGTCTCCAGACCGCTCACATGGAAACATCGTTCCACCAAATCCTGCGTATTTTCCTTTAAAATAATTTTTTTATCGTGAAGCACTATCACTTCCTCCAGCACATCCGACGCTTCCTCAATAATATGTGTCGATATGACAAACGTCCTTCCCGTTTTGTCATATTCGTCCAGAAGCAGCCTGTAAAATTTCTGTCTGGCAAACATATCCAGTCCCGCCACCGGTTCGTCCAGAATCGTAAACGGCGCCTTGCTCGCCAGCGCCACGATAATCGTCACTACCGAAAGCATACCCTTTGAATACTTCATCATGGATTTTTTTGTATTCAAATCAAACTCTTTCACCAGCCGTTCTGCCAGTTCTTTATCCCAATACGGATAGTAATAAGAAGCCGCCTTCAGATATTCGCCCGCTTTCATTTGCGCAATCGGCGTACCGCCCACGATTTCTCTTGAAAAACAGATATTTTTCAGCTCTTTCTCATTTTCCCAGACCGGTTCCCCGTTAATCGTCACTTCGCCTGACGTCGCCGGATTCTGCGCCGTCATTACCGATAAAAGCGTCGTCTTGCCTACGCCGTTTCGTCCGATTAATCCGTAAATTTTACCGGATTCAAGCACAAGGTTCAAATTCTTCAATACCTCGTTATCTTTATACGATTTGCAGATATTCCTGCATTCCAACACCAATTTCTCCATAATTAAACCTCCATAATACTCTCAATCATCGAAACAATTTCCTGACGGCTGATTCCAAGTCCTCTTGCCTCTCTGACAAGAGGTACGGCATACTTCTCCTTAAACGTCTTTTTCCGCGCCGTCTTAATGGCATCCTTCGCACCGGACGCAACAAACATGCCAATTCCCCTTTTCTTATACAAAATCCCCATATCCACCAGAATATTAATTCCCTTCGCTGCCGTCGCCGGATTAATGGTATACTGCTTCGCCAGCTCATTGGTACTTGGAACACGCTCTTCTTCCAGAAGAATGCCCCGTAGTATATCCGTTTCAATCATCTCGCAAATCTGAAGATAAATTGATTTTTCCTGATTCAACAACTCATTCAACGAAATCTCTCCTTTCCGATGAAGATAAACGCACGCTTCTGAACTGCTCGCTATCCACGTTGTTCGGTTCATCACTTATATAATTAACTATATATCCATTTAACCTAAATGTCAATAGTTTTTGTTGAACATTTAACAAAAAAAGAGTAAAATGAAACTATAAATCAAAAATTGTGTGGGAGATTACTTTACATGAGAAAACAACAGATAGCAATTTTAACGTTTTTTACAGCATTGATTGCCACAGCGCTGTTATATATATCCGGTTCTGTACTGGCGGACGGTGAAGACAAACGTGTTTTGTTCCTAAGTTCCTATTCCTACGGTTGGAATACCGTACAGATTCAGATTGAAGGAATTAAAGAGGGTATCGGTGAAAACATTACTCTTGATTATGAGTTTATGGATACGAAACGTTTTCCTGACGACGAAAGCATCCACCGGTTTTATACGGAATTAAAATACCGCATGGAACGGGTAGAACCTTATGACGTCGTTATTTTAGGCGACGACGCGGCGCTGCAGTTTGCGATGAAATACCGCGATGATTTATTCAGGGATATTCCTCTTGTTTTTGAAGGAATTAACGACACCGCATATGCGATGGAAGTATCAAAGGACCCTTTGATTACCGGCGTCCTTGAGAAGCTTTCCTTCGAAAAAAATATCGCGTTCGCAAGGACGCTCTATCCGAACGCCACAACGATTACCGCTATTCTTGATGATTCCGTCACCGGAGAAGCCGAGCGCAAATCGTTCTATCAGTACGCCGCAAATTATCCTGAATTTACGTTCAGCGAGATTAATTCCTCCCGCCTTACGACAGAGGAATTGCGTGATACGCTTGCCAGCGTGGAGAAAGACACGATTCTTATCTATATTACGCTTACGGAGGACGCCAGTGGTAAAAACTACACCAGCAGCCAGTCCATCCGGCTTGTTGCGCAAAATGCCAATGTTCCCGCTTTCCGTATGGTTTCGGGAGGAATCGGCGAAGGACTCCTTGGCGGTAATATCGTTTCTATGGAGCTATCCGGCAAAATTGCCGCCGCAATGGCCACCGCAATCTGTAATGGAACGCATCCTGCCGTATTTGATGTAGAAGAGGACGCACCAAACATCTACTGTATTGACGAAGCCGTAATGCGTAAATACAATCTGGATTTATCATTGATTCCAAAAGACGCGGAAATCATGAACCATCTGCCGACTTTTTTTGAGAAACACAGGGAAATCATTTTTCCGTTGATTGTGATTTTCCTGATACTGATTTTCGTAATCGCGCAGCTGGTATTGCGCACCAGAAAACAGACTGTCCGCGCAAATCTGTTGACAAGAACGGCGTCCGAATATGAGAAATCTTCTACTCATGATTTTCTCACCGGTCTTCCAAACCGGACAAAACTTTATGACGACCTGTCGCGGATTATTGACGGCAATTCCGTCTGCTCGCTGTTCATTTTCGATATTGATAACTTTAAAGGCATCAATGACACTTATGGTCATAATGTGGGAGATGAAGTTTTAAAAGAAGTCGGAAACCGTTTATTAAAAGCCACAGACAATATATTCTGCTCCTACCGTCTTGCAGGAGACGAATTTATCTGTATTTTAAAAAACAATTTCCGCAATGACATTGATAAATACGCGAGAATGTGTCTCAAATTATTTCAGGATGATTTTTGTTTAAGCAAAAATACGCTGACTGTTCATATCAGTCTCGGTATCGCTGTTTATCCTGATGATGCCGCAAGCGTAAAAGATTTAATTGAACATGCCGACCAGGCAATGTACAGCGTTAAGAAACACGGCAAAAACGATTACGCGTTTTACGACAGCATCAGAAAACAGTCCGGTTGATTGTTATGCTTTAACCCAAAGCGACGTCCAGCGCCATCATCAGCGCAAACCCCACGGCAAACCCGATGGTTCCCAGATTACTGTGCGTTCCTTCGGACGCCTCGGGAATCAGCTCCTCCACTACTACATAAACCATGGCTCCGGCAGCAAACGACAACAGATAGGGAATCATCGGAATAAAAAATCCCGACAGCCATATGGTCATCCATGCTCCCACCGGTTCAACAACTCCCGACAATACGCCGTAGACAAATGATTTTTTCTTTCCCGTCCCGGCAGCACAGACCGGCATGGAAATGATTGCGCCCTCGGGAAAATTCTGTATCGCAATGCCGATTGCCAGCGCAAATGCTCCCATCAGCGTAATCGTTGTATTTTCCGCCATCATTCCGGCAAAAACCACCCCAACCGCCATTCCTTCCGGTATATTATGCAGTGTTACTGCAAGAATTAACATCGTAGATTTGGCAAGAGAGACCTTCGGTCCCTCCGCTTCCTCTAAATTTGCGTGAAGATGAGGAATGATATGGTCCAGAAGCAGCAAAAATAGTATTCCCACCAGAAATCCTGTCACAGCAGGCATAAAAGCCATCTTCCCCATGCCGTTGTCGGCGCTCATCTCCATTGCAGGTATCAAAAGCGACCATACAGAGGCCGCAACCATTACGCCCGCAGCAAAACCCGACAGCACCTTTGTCACCCTTTCACTTAAACTGCCTTTCATAAAGAATACACATGCGGAACCAAGTGTGGTTCCGATAAACGGTATCATAATTCCAAATGCGATTGTACCCATAGTTTCTCCTTAACTACTGTCGCGCGCAGTATATTACATAGTATGTGCCGAAAACAGAAATGCTACTACAAATTTACCGCCAGTATGCGAACTCCTCTTCCGTGATAAAGAACACATCGTCAAACACAATACTATGCTCTTCATAATGCATCTTTACACGGATTCCTTCCCACGGTACCGTATCATACCCGCTATGCGCCTCTGACAGTCCCAATCCCGAAACACATCCGTCCGGCACATACGATAACAGCATATCGCAGAGAATACTGCCGCCGTCACATGTCATATAAGCGATATTTCCATAGCGAATTGTGCCCATCTCACTGCTTTCGCCTTTGTTTTTCATTTCTGCAAGCAACGCTCCGACAGAAAGTTCCATATCTGACGCCTCATTATCCGTATCAAGTTCTAAACGGATTCTGCCGTTTTCTTTATTGTAAATAACCTGAAGTTTCTCATCAATCATCTCTTCTACGTTATACGTACTCAATTCATACACCCTGTCATAAGGCTTGTTCACCGACTCGATAACGGAGACGCTTTCCGCATGATATTCCGTTCCTCTTCCTATACAATTTATCACCAATGCTTCCACCATGCCGTCATTGTCATAATCTCCCACAAAAAGCTGCGGCAGATTCATCAGGTCGTAGGAAACCGGCAGCAATGTTGTTTCATCGCCGTTTTTTACAATCATTCCGCACAACTCATTTGCCGAATAATACACGTCAGCTCCTGGCGTGATACGCTCCTTTAACAAAACATTCCTGCCGGTCTGACTGCCGTAATCTGCCGCGAAGGAAAATTCATCCGCAGGCACGGCGTATTCAAAATCATCTTCCGTAAGCTGCGCGTACAGGACGTTGGCGTTATAACCTTCCCGAAAGCCTGATTCCACAACTCCCCAGACACCCTGATAGTCTTTATACAATTCCACGGTTACAATATTCTTATCCGCAAACTCATAGGTAATTTTCGCCGTTTCCACGCCAAAATGATTTCCCCAGGTAATATCCCGTATGATTCCTCCCGCCAACGGAAAATATGCCCGAAACGCGGACTCGGCATCCAGATATTTTTCTATATGATTATCCGCCAGTTCCGCCTGAATGTTGTATAGAAATAAATCAGGAATGTCTATGTTCGCTCCGTTTCCTTCCGTATAAAGCATCTGAAACGTTGCAAGGTCCGTAACCTGCGTGTACGTTTTCTTTGCAGGCTCCTGTTCGCTAAGGCGCGCCACGCCGTCCTCATACACAAAAGGAATTTCTATGAGATGCATTAACGGTTCATTCTCTTCGGTCCACTCGCAGATGCGGATATACGCGCGCTCTTCCTCCCACCACTCTTTAAATTTTAAAACTCTTCCATCAAAGGTCATCGTTTCTTCGTATTCGTCAATCATTTTATATACGGCGTTCATTTTATTCTGCTCATAGCGTGACACTGTCTGCTGCGACGCCGCGTCCAGATTTTCATACATGCCTTCCCCGCTTAAAAGAAGTGCTCCCAGGCGGTTTTCTTTCGCCTCATACGCGTAAACACGGTGTTTACGGACGATTTTAAAAGATTTTGCGTACGAATCATATCCCATCAATATCATTTTACCGTTACATTTCGCGTAGGTAATTACACCCGTACCACTGTCAAAGAGCGCTTCAAATTCTAAAAGTGCTTCTTTAGCTCCGTCTGCGGCAAGAAATTCTTCCCTTGTGATCTCATATACCGGATACTTGCGGAAGCTGTCCTTTGATTTATCATAATAAAAATATTCCGTCATCGCGCAGTACTGCTCTTTTGAATATTCTCCCTCAATCGACGCCACATGGTTGTAAGTCGTCACATCCACATCCGTTCCGTTTACCGCGGTGATTTTTCCGTCAATATTTTTATTGTCCAGCCAGATATTCTGATAGTCCATAAAGTAATCGACAATCTCTCCTTCGCGGATTCCCAGCAATCTGCTGGTTACTTTCTCATCGGACACTCTGTCATAAACGCAGAATGATTTTCCCGCAAGTTCCATGACGTCAATCCCTGTATCCAAATCGCCAAATTTACTTTCCGTCCGGTAAACCGTTATTTCCCCTTCGTCATAATACAACACATCGACGCTTTCCTCTCCCGTTTCCACAAACAAAAAACATTCCTTTTCCCCGTCGTTATCATAATCTGCCGAGATGGTCCTTAAGTTCATGGTTTTGGTGTAATTTTCATTTTCATACAGCTTTTCTTTCGCTTCCTTTATCAGCGCTTTCTCCTCCGCGTTACTTTCCTTTCCTGTAAATGTACATGCCGTCACAACAAAAGCACAAACCGCGAGAACGATAAACACTGCTTTGGAAAAATGCTTTTTTTGCGCAACCCATTTTATTCGCTCTTTAATTCCCTTTTTCGTTCCCACCATCGTCGTCGCCGCGCACATGACGTTACCGATGCGGCGCGACTGGCAAATCATCTGCAAAAGCGTCTCCCCGTAAGAAATTCTATTCTCCTCGCCAAGCATTTTGATGACGCTCTCATCACAGGCAAGCTCACAGTCTTTCTCAGAAACAAACGCTGCGTACCACACAAGCGGATTATACCAGTGCAAAACGACTGCGACGGCGCGAAGCGCTGCCCAGAGATTGTCCCTGTGTCTATAGTGGGTTGCTTCATGCGTGAGAATGTGTTCTTTTGCTGTTTCTGAAGCAATCCTGCTGCCGTCTAAATAGACTGCCGGCGCAATCACGCCGAACAGACACGGCGAAACAACTTCTTTTGTATCGTAAACCCTGAGTTTTTGATAATTCCCGATAAGCACCGCGTTTTTCCTGACACGGATATAAAAACGCAGATTCACCACCGCGAAAAAGACTGCCAAAGCGATGACGCCTGCCAGCCAGACACGGTATAAAAGCGCCGGCATCAAAGTATTTTTTTCTACCGCATCTGCCGTATCATTGCCGGATACATTTTCATCATCTACGGAAAACTCCGATGAAAATTTTTGCGGAATGTATGCGGCTGAAAAATGCGCCGTTTCTACCGGCTCCTGCCGCAGTTCTCCGTAATCACGGACATTTGCCGCCACAGACGTCCGTACCAGTTCGTCGGTCAGATAAACGTTTTTTTCTAACTGATCGTTTTTTGTTGCTTTGTCATTCCCCTTATCAACATCCTCACCCAAACTGGTCTTCTCCCACTGCGGAAGATAATTGAGAATACTGAAAGCGCTCTCCACCGGCGTTACCGGCACCAGAAGTCTTACCAGTACCACAAGCCATAATCCGTATATCAGCCTGTGCGGTATTTTCCCCTGACAACACCGCCTAAGCGCAAGCACGGCAACAATCAATACAGTCGATATGATTCCCCATTCTGCCATCTTATTTTCCTCCCGTCTTATGTAAAATGTCCTCTAACTCCCTGATATCCTCGTCGGTTAAATTATTCTGCGGAACCAGCGCGCTTAACATCAGCCCAATCTGCCCGTGAAATACCTTATGCAGCAGCGTCTGCGCCTCATTCGCGGCTATCTCCTCCCTCTTTATCTTCGGAAAATAAAGCCGTGCCTTCTCCCCCTGCTCATAGAAAATCAATCCCTTTGCTTCCATTCTCCGAATCATGGTATTGGTCGTGCTCTTTGCCCAGTCCTTCTTCTCTTTCATCTCTTTCACCATCTGCACAATCGTCTTAGGACTGTTCTCCCACAGACATTCCATAATTTCCCACTCGGAATTGTTTAATGAAAATTTTTCCTCCATACTATGTTCCCTTCATTTATTTTTGTATTACAGCTGTAACCTTATTAACAGTATAAAATATTGTGTTACAGTTGTCAACTCTTTTTGCAATACATTCCTTCCCGTACCCGGTTCCCGCTTTCAATTTTATATAAAATAAAAAAGAACCATTATCACAGTCCTTTCATTTTTATTTATGTTTTATCTGTCTTATCATACTGGATTGTTATAATTTTTTCCGGTTATTCATTGACTTTTCTCCTCATATTTATTACCATGCTGTTTTCATTTTTAGGTATAAATAACCTCAACTGTAGTCAAAAAATTGTAACTTAAAACGATATGTACCATCCCAAATATAAAAGCCGACATATGCACTCTCACCCGGATCTAATACATATGAACCTCTTTCTTTTCCACTTTCTGTATATGCTATAACATTGATACTTTTTTCATTCATATTGGTGATTTTAACAGGTTCCCCCTTTTTTATATATAACTACATACTATATATTATTTTTGTCAAGATTTCAACAACCCGTTTCTTATAAAAGCACAAATGTAAAACAAACAAAAAATAAAGAACGTGCGGCAATCCACAATAATCGTGAACCGCCGCACGCCGCAAATATATATGAATACATTACTTAGCCTCACTGTAACAAATCCATACGCCTTTCAAGCCTGCTCTGAAAAAAACGCAGATTTTCCTGTTCCTGTATTTTCCTGCCGTTGGCGCTTTCATTCAATATCTGTATGTATTTGACACGCCTCTCCCATTTCTTTGCCTGCTCCGCCTTAAACCGCTCCATCTCTTCCTTCGTCGGACCGGTAAGCCTTCCGGGACCGGTAACGGTACAGTTTCTTACATTTCCATCTTCATCCAAATCAAACACATAGCTTTTTCCCGCCTGATGTTCCGCCACATTTCCACCGAAAGACGCCGCCACCGTATTATCCCAACGGTCATAATCTTCCTTCCATTCCTGCAGTTTTGCGATAATCTTGCGGGCGTAGGCAGGGTCCGCGTCCATTTTTTGCTGCAGGCTCTCCGGAATAAGTATCGCAATTTGCCCGGAACCGACGCTGCTGTAATTTCTCTGCAGGTCCCCGCGTGTCTGCGGCGGATTCTCCCCTACAGGCTTCCAATCGTTCAACGCGTCCGCACTTGTATTTTTCTGAAAGTACTCCCAAAACGGGAAATCATTTCTCTGCCAATTAGAAGAAGAAATGTCGGCATTCCCCACATGAGTTACGACATTATACTGTGGAAAAGCATCCGCAAAATTCGTTGCGCCTGCTCTTCCGGTACTGTACGCCTTGCTGATGGCTGAAATATAATCCGTGGAGCCTGCCATTTTCTTTGCGTAAGCCGCCTGAAAGGCGCTTGCCGCATTTTTATCCGTTATCTTACTCAGACGTTCCTGATAGGATTCGCCCATATACTGTCCCGTTTTGATTCCGTTTACACCCATTGTTATTCCTCCCGTTGTTCCTGACTTTTAACTAACTTATCGGAAATATCAAAGGAATTTCTAACATCCCGGTTGTGAATCCTATTAAAACATGCCCGTTTACACCTGCAAATCCAGATTCGCACCGACTTGCGGCTGCTGCTTCTTACTGTCTTTTTCCTCTTCCTCCCTGATGGCTTCAAGAATCGTTTTAAATTCCGCGTCATCCATATAAACTTTACCGTCTTTGGAAGCGGCAATTTTTTCTTCTAACATCTGCTCCGCCCGTGTTTTACCTGACGTCTCATCCGTTTTCTCTTCTTCTGCCTCTTTCTGTTCTTTCAGCTGCTCCTCCAATTCCTCTTTCTTTTCTGCCGCTGTTTCCTTCTGTTTTTCGAGAAGTTTTTCGGCGTTTTCACGTCGTTCCTCCCGCAGCTTGTCGCTCATATTTAACATAAAATCATTGCGGATTAACGCAATATGGCGGTATTCTCCGTTCTCGTCGATATAGCTGTGCCGGAATACCGTTGTCCAGCCCGTGGCTTTATTGAGACTCTCCGACAGTCTTGTCATCGATTCCACGCCTTTAATCAGTTCTTTCATTTCTTTTTCTTTCTCCGGGTCGTTCCTCATTTTTTCCAGAAGCGCCGGACTGACAGTCAGCGTTTTACCGTTCTTCGCCGTCGCGTAACTGTTTCCTACCTTAAACTCCACGCTTGGAACAAGCTTTGCCAGTTTCTTCGCGTATTCCGCCATGCTTTCTTCTTTGCTTTCTGCCTTTTGCTGCGTTTTTTCCGCTTCCTTTTTCTTTGCGTCGTTTACCGCGTTACTTTGCGCCATACCCTGCGCCGCATAGCTGTTGTAATTCGCGTTAATTTCCATTGCCATCGTCGTATCCTCCCTGATAAAAAATTTGTGAACTCCATTTCTCTGTTTTACGTTAAATGATTTGAAGCAGTCTTACTCTCCAGTCGTTAAGCGGACTGTCATATGGAATGACAACAACCTGCTCTTTTGAGCCGGTTTCATAAGAACAGGAACACCCTGCGCCGCCAAATCCCGGAAGTTTATAAAAACCGCCAAATACAATAAAAATATCCCCCGCCGCATGATTTTCACGCAAATACATTTCAAACGCTTCCCTGTCCACATAAACAAAGCTGTCGTCATATGTAATCATCTGCCGCAGTTCGTCGCTGTCATCAAAAAATGTCACCGTTTCGCCGTCATATCCGTATGTAAACATCACGTCATTTTCATTGTACCTGCCGTAAGAATTACTTTGTATCCATACAAACACCCCTGTCACGCAGACCGCCGCCGCTGCCAGAAGTCCGACTGCCGCCGCGGGGTTGTACCGTCTGTACCCGGTAATTCTTGTGATTCTCTGCCGGATACTTTTATACTCCGCATCCCCCGCAAATGTAGCGTACATATTGAATGTGCCGCTCTCCGCCTGCAAAACTCTCATGCTCTTTAATAGCAGCTGCCCGTAATCGTATGTTGTTCCGTTGCTGTTTTGAATTGTTACGAAATCGCAGAGCGCTTCCATATCCTCGCGAAAATACTTTGTACCTATGGCAAACAGCGGATTCAGCCACAGAAGCACCCGCAATACGTCCCACAGGAAGTAAAAGAATAAATGTCCCAGCCTGATATGCGTCTTTTCGTGAAGCAGGATGGTGCGCAATTCTATGCTGCTATATTCTTTTAACATCACTTCCGGCATCACAATTCTTGGTTGAAACACCCCTATCGTTGACGGCGTAACAGGCATTTTTGTAACATAGACAATCGTACCCTCCACGTTTCGTTTTTCCATACCCGCAGTCAGCTTTTTCAGCTTTCTTTTTTGATGTATCAAGCGCGCGGCGTATAAAAAGACAGCCGCCAGATACAACCAGCTTATCCAGAGATATTTTGACAGAATCCGGTTCCACCATGTAAATAGCAGAACGCCGGTTGTATGCTCGTAAAAGAATTTCATTTTCCCCACAAATAAAACAGGAATCAGCAGGCTCCACAACGCGCTTTTCAGAAACACCCTGTTTTTAAGCAATGTGCTTCGCAGGAATAAAATAACGCCCGATACCGCAACCGAAATCATCACACATCTTATAAGCTGTATCACGTAATAGACTGCGCATAAATTAATGAAACTTAACCGTACCGTCATGTTCTGTCACATTCCTCTTCTTTGCACTGCTCCAGAATTTCTTCTAATTCCTGAAACTGTTCTTTTGTCAGTTTCGCGCTCTGCAATAATGCCGCCATCGCGTTTGTCCTGCTGCCTTCAAAATAGCTCTCCACAAATTTCCTGCTCTTTTCCTTCTGGCATTCTTCTTTTGATTTTGCCGCAGTGTAGTGATAAACCCTCGCGTCATGCTCATCTACGGTATAACGTAATACGCCTTTCTGCCATAAACGATTCAATAAAACCCGCACCATCCTCGGCGACATATCTGTTTTTTTGCAAATTTTCCCGATGACTTCCTTCGCCGTTAAAGACGTACCGGCTGCCCAGAACACTTCCATAATCAGCCATTCGCTCTGACTGGGCGTCGTTTCTTTTTCCATGCAACCGTCTCCTTTTTCTTGTGTTAATTAGTATATCGGACGGAATTGGCAATTTGTTAATGTTTGTTATCAATTTATTTAAAAAAAGAACCGCGATACTCGTCCACGGTTCTTTCTAAATATTATTTTTCTTTCTTCAATCCTGCCAACACATACCAGACTGCACCGGCTATACACACGGACGAATATCCGCCGCAGATTACGCCGACCATCAACGGCAGGGCAAATTCGCGGATGGACGTTACACCCAGAATAAACAATACAAGCAGCATAACAAATGTTGTCACCGTCGTATTGACACTTCTTCCAAGCGTCTGTGTGATACTTAAGTTTACAATTTCCTTACGCTCTGCCTTTGGCATTGCCTTTACATTCTCCCTGATACGGTCGAAAATAACGATGGTCGCGTTGATGGAATAACCAAGTATCGTCAGCATACATGCAATAAATGTATTGCCGACAGAAACCCTCGCAGCCGCGTAAAACGCAACTACCACCAGCACATCATGGAGCAGCGCAATCACTGCCGCGCCGGCAAAGCTTAAACTGCTGAATCTGAACCAGATATAAATCAGCATACACACCGTAGCAATGGCAACTGCAACGATAGCGTCGCTTTTCATCTCGGAACTTACGGTCGCGCTGATATTTTCGGCGGAAATTGCCGTAGCGTCAACGCCGAATTTCTCTACCATCGCCTTTGCAAACGCTTCTCTCTGGTCAAGAGACAGCTCTGACGTTTTAAAAATCACTTCATTGGAGTCGTTTACGGTCTGCTGCTGGATTTCCGAAACACCCGTCGCCTCAACGATTGCCGGAATAATATTGGCTTCCACATCCGCCTGAGTATGCGCTTCGTTAAATGTAACGGTCGTCGTCGTACCGCCTACAAACTCCAGGCTGTAGTTAAACGCGCCCTTACCGCTGTTTGCGTTGACGCCCATCAAAGCAAGTCCTGCAATAATCACAACTGCGGAAATAGTGAAGCAGTATTTCTTAAGTCCTATAAAGTTCTTCGCAAGCGCTTCCTTCGCTACACCGTACATACCGACTTTACTGCATCCAAGTTCATATAATAAATTCAAAATAAATTTTGTAACAAATAATGCCGTAACCATGGAAATGACAATACCAAGCGCCAGCGTTGTCGCGAACCCTTTTACAGTTCCGGAACCTTTGAGCGCCAGCACTGCCGCCGCAATCAGCGTTGTGATATTTCCGTCAAGAATTGCCGACAGCGCCTTTGAAAAACCATCCTTAATAGAGGATTTTACGGATTTTCCTTTAGCAAGCTCTTCCTTGATACGCGCGAAAATAATAACATTCGCGTCAACCGCCATACCGATAGAAAGAATAATACCGGCAATGCCCGGCAGCGTCAGGGTAATGTCGTATACGCTGATAATGAAAATCATCAGCATGGCATAAAGCGCAAGGGCAATACTTGCCGCAAGACCCGGAATACGGTACACTGCAATCATAAAGATGAATAAAATCACAAGACCAATCACGCCTGCCAAAAGACTTGTCTTAATGGCATCCTGTCCAAGCTTCGCGCCAACCACATTCGAACGGAGTTCGGAAAGTTCCAGCGGAATGGAACCGATCCGGATTGTCGACGCAAGACGTTCCGCGTATTCGAGCGATTCCAGATTGTCAATCTGGACGTGTCCGTCGGTAATTGCTGTTTTTACCATAGGCGCGCTGATAATTTCATTATTATAAACAACATAAATATATCTTTTCTCTGCCTCGCCAGCAACAAGTCTTGTCGTTGCGTCGCCGAACGCCTGCTTGCCTGAATCCTTGAGTTCAAACGCCACAACATACTGGACAGTATTGGTATTGTCTCTGTAAGCCTGCGCCTCTGCGGACTCGATATCATTTCCCGTAATAATAACGGTTCCTTCCGTGTCCATAAAATACAACGTACCCGGCTGTCCCAGCTCTTCAAGAATCGCGTTAGCATCCGTTACGTCGGGAATTTCCACGTTAATGCGGTTTGCGCCCTCCTGATAAACATCCGCTTCGGTACTGTATGTCTCTACTCTCTTCTGTAAACGGTATACAGTATCGTCCATATCCTGCTGCGACGGATTGCTGTCTACCGTCTCATACGTGATACTGACACCGCCCGCAAGGTCAAGACCCAGCTTAATGTCCGCCGCGCTGCCGGACTTATTCCGACCGATACCGAATACACAAATATAGGCAAGACCCGCAAGCGCAACAATAAGAATCAGTAAATAACTTATCTTTTTACTTGTTTTCATCTTCTTTTCTCCTTAATATTATTCAGCCAGCGCCGCCTTAATCATAATGGCGCACTCGACTCTTTTTCTCTGCATCTCACATCCAATGTCATACGCGTCGTTGATATGACCGTGGAAATTATATGAATTGGCGGCACAACCTCCGCTACAGAAAAATTTCGCAAAACAATTCTTACATTTCTCTTTGGAATAGACGTTGCAGTTTCGGAATTCCTCGCTGATTTCAGGTCTTGTGATTCCCTCGTCAACATTTCCCATTATAAACTTCTCCTCGCCTACAAACTGATGGCATGGATAGAAGTCTCCCCAAGGCGTCACGGCAAGGTATTCGCACCCTGAACCACACCCCGATAATCTCTTATAAACGCATGGACCGCCGTTTAGGTCTATCATAAAATGAAAGAAATTAAACCCGTTCCCCGCCTTCTTGCGTTTTACAAGTTCGGCGGCAAGGTTATCGTACTCCTCAAATATCTGCGGCAGGTCTTCTTCCCTGATGGCGTAGTCCTCCGTCTCCTTTGCGACAACCGGCTCCACGGAAATCTGCTCATAACCTAAATCCGCCAGATGCAGCACATCCTTTGAAAAATCGAGATTATGATGCGTAAATGTTCCTCTTACATAGTAATTCATCTGATTACGGCTGTCCGCCAGTTTTTTAAACTTCGGCATAATCAGGTCATAGCTTCCCACGGTTCCCCCGCTGCCACGGACAGGTCTCATGTAGTCATGAACCTCTTTGCGTCCGTCCACGGACAGAACGACATTTGCCATCTCTTTGTTGGCAAATTCCATCACCTCGTCGTTTAACAGCATACCGTTTGTCGTAAGCGTAAAACGAAACTTCTTATTATTCGGCTCTTCCAGGGAACGGCCGTACGCTACCAAATCTTTTACTACCTGAAAATTCATCAGCGGCTCGCCGCCAAAGAAATCCACCTCCAGATTCTTTCTGCCGCCGGAGTTCTTCACCAGAAAATCAAGCGCTTTTTTCCCTACTTCAAAGCTCATCAGCGCACGTCTTCCATGATATTCTCCCTCGTCGGCAAAGCAGTACTTACAGGCAAGGTTACAATCGTGGGCGATGTGCAGGCACAACGCCTTGACTACCGTTTCCTGCTTTTTAAAACGTTCGATATGCTCTTCATACACATCGTCTGTAAAAAGCACACCCTGCTCTTTCAGTTCGGCTATCTCGCCGTATGCTTCCTTAATCTCATTTTCACTGTATCTATCTTCCAGAGATTCCAATATCTCCTCAAAACTCTTCTCTTCAAATAACGGAAGAACATCATAGACGATATCGTCAACACAATGTACCATACCGCTGTTGACATCCAGTACGATATTATATCCGTTATTCTTATACTGATGAATCACACCGTTTCTCCTTTCAATAATTAAGAGAGTACCGCAAAATGCAGCAGCACTCTCTTAGGCATCACGTAAGTATAGGGCGGTTCCCTACGGGAATAAACCAAAGCGATTAGTTATTCTTGTTCTCGCAGCTCTGGTTTCCAACAGTACAGGATGTCTTGCAGGCTGACTGGCATGACGTCTGGCATTCGCCGCATCCGCCCTTCTTTAATGTATCCTTTAACACCTGATTGTTGATTGTCTTAATATGCTTCATGACCTTGCCTCCTTAGAATCAATTTGAGTTCATAACTTGTGATATTATATCATAACAATACCGGAATGGGAAGTACCTTCCCACAGATTTTTCGCATTTTCCTGTTGGAATTGTGGCATGCAGAAAGCAAACTCACTAAACAATGTAAAAAGAGATACCCTTAACGGATATCCCTTGCCAGTGGTGATACAGTGCAGTCGGCGGGACTTGAACCCGCACCCAAGCAATATGGACTAGATCCTTAGTCTAGCGCGTATGCCAATTCCGCCACGACTGCTCAACAGTGATTATTTTATCATCAGCAAATCATATTGTCAATATATTTTTCATAAAAATTATAAAAAAAGTAAATAATCGACAGAATTAGCCTTGTTTAACTTTCGCTTCTATTATATAATTAACCAAAGAGACCGTTTACGACTAAATAAACGCAATTATACCCTGATGGAGGTATTTTTATGAATATACAGGCACAATGCTGCGGCATTTTATTAATGCTGGTACTTTTATTTTTCTATGTGCGTCAGAAGAAAATACATTTATCTACGGAAAAAGCATTTCTGCTGATATTTTTTGTATCCTTACTTTGTGTTTTTCTGGATATCGTATCTATTATCGCAATCACGCATATGCAGAATCTGCCGCTGTTCCTTGTCGAACTTATTTGCAAATCCTATCTTGCTTCGCTTTTAAGCGTTGCGGTCTGCGGTCTGATTTATGTATATACGGACATCAATTCCAAAATCATACGTTATAAGAATTTTATCAGAATATACCTCTGCATTGCCGCTCTTGGAATTACATTAATTTATCTGCTTCCAATCCGGTACTTTCATAAACCGGAACTCGACATGCTCTACACATACGGTCCAAGCGTCCTCACGACATACGCTTTTTCATTCGGGTTTCTGATTACCATTTTCGTTCTGACGCTGCGCCAGAGAAAATGCATGAACAAAAGCCGGCGGGAAGCGGTAATGATTTGGATGATTATCTGGATAGGCGCGGCGTTCATTCAGTTTCTGAACAACAACCTGCTGCTCATCGGTTATGCAGGATGTATCGGAATGATGGTTCTTTATTTAAAACTGGAAAATCCGGAGACAAATCTTGACCGCACAACGGGGCTTTTTAATCAAAACGCACTTGTACAATACATAGAACAGCTTTACCGGAAGAAAGAACCTTTTTCATTGTTGTCTATTTTGATAGAACAGTCTTTTAAACAGAACTTTAATACCGACTTTATAGAAAATATGCGTATTGATATGATTGACTTTCTGTCCCGCATTTCTGACGGAAAAGTCTTTAAAAACGCGGCCGACGAGATTATTATTATCTTTAATAATGAAACTACCGCGGCAAAATGGCTTGATATGATTGACAAACAATTCAAAAAAATACTGCATCCAAATGAGGAAATCAGCCTGCGGACTTCCGTTTTATTTATACCGGACGCTTACCTTGTGGATAAGGGTGAAGATTTATTTTATCTCATCCGCCACGCAAGGCAGGCAAATAAAGAATTTTCGACTGATACGCTGCTGACCGTGACAAAAGACACTGCCGTACAGATGTATGAGGAGCGCAAAATCAAGCAGATTATACTTGAAGCGATGGATTCGGACCGCATAGAAGTATTTTACCAGCCCATTTTCTCCACCGAAAAGCAGCAGTTTACTTCGGCAGAAGCTCTTGTCCGCATTCGTGGCGAGGACGGTTCTATTATTCCTCCTGACATGTTTATTTCAATCGCCGAACAAAACGGCATGATTTTAAAACTAGGTGAAATTGTTTTTGAGAAGGTCTGCCGCTTTATAAAGCGGGAACGCCTCGAGCAGTACGGAATCCAGTATATTGAAGTCAACCTTTCCATGATTCAGTGCGCGGACGAACATTTATCGGATACTTACATAGACATTATGAAAAAATATAATATTAATCCGGCGATGATTAATCTTGAAATTACAGAATCCGCGTCCTTAAACGCCAGGAAAATTTTACTGGATAATATGAAATGCCTGATGAATTACGGCATCAAGTTCTCGCTCGACGATTTCGGCACAGGACAATCCAATCTCAATTATATTGTGGATATGCCGGTTGATATTGTCAAATTTGACCGCGGCATGATAAATTCTTATTTTGACAACGGAAAAGCGAAATACGTTATGGACGCCGCAATGCACATGATTCACGGTATGCAGCTAAAAATCGTGTCCGAGGGCATAGAGACCGAACAGCAGTGCCAAGTCATGCAGGAATTGGGAATCAGCTACATACAGGGATATTATTTTTCAAAGCCGCTGCCTGAAGCGGATTTTCTGAAGTTTTTAGCACAAAAACAATGACAGACAGTACTTGTACCGGTTTTGTTGTGAGAAACCGGTACAAGTTTTTTCAATTTTTTTAATTTTCTCATTGACAATCTTCGATAAAGTATGTAAAATAAATTCTGTTATGTAACAGAGTTTGTTTGAACAGATTTCTATTCATTCCGCGGAAGTGTCGGAATTGGCAGACGAGCTAGATTCAGGTTCTAGTGGCAGTTTTTGCCGTGTGGGTTCAAGTCCCATCTTCCGCACTATTGGTATTGAGCCGAATCTCTTGGTTTTTCAAGGGATTCGGCTCTTTTTATGTTTTAGGAAGGGGATGAGGGCTTGGTCACTTTGGTCACTTTTGCAGGTGATGGGGGAGCAGTCAATACCCAATTTCTTTTTCAGTACCATATTACGCCTTACTTATCCATCCCGCACGCATAGGCTTGTTCCGCTGACATCCGTTCGCTGATTACGCTCTGATAAAAACGATACCCGCCGGAAAAATTGTAGCAGTCAAATCCGTTCTGCGTCAGAATCCTGCATGCGATATAACTTCTGAGTCCGCTCTGACACATGACATACACCGGTTTAGACTTATCGAGCTCATCAAGCCTCTCTCTTACATCATCCACCGGAATATTGATAAACCCATCCACATGCCCGTACCGGTATTCTCTTTGTGTTCTTGCATCGAGCAGCGTAACGCTGCCGTCTTTAGGCAGATTTTCTACTTCATCCCAGTGAAATTGCTTTATCTTTCCCGTCGCAATATTTTCAATCATAAATCCTGCCATATTAACCGGGTCCTTTGCCGAAGAAAATGGCGGCGCGTACGCCAAATCCAAATCCTTCAGACTGTCCGCCCTCATTCCTGCGCTTATGGCCGTCGCGATGACGTCGAGTCTTTTATCCACTCCGTCGCAGCCCACAATCTGAGCTCCGAGGATTCTCAGACTTTCCTTCTCAAAGATAACTTTCATTGTCATCACCCTGGCGCCCGGATAATATCCGGCATGTGATAACGGAGATAGCACTACTCTGTCATACGCTATCCCGGCGTCTTTCGCGGCTTTTTCCGTAATACCGGTGCTGGCGGCAGTCATGTCAAACAGTTTTATTACCGATGAACCCATAGAGCCTTTGTAATGACTATCCAATCCGCATATATTATCCGCTGCAATCCGCCCCTGCTTATTTGCCGGTCCCGCAAGCGCTATCAGCGCGTCAGTTCCCGTCACGGCATGCTTTACCAGAACAGCGTCGCCTACCGCGTAAATGTCGGGAACAGAAGTCTCCATCCTGTCATTTACAATAATAGCATTCTTCATTCCAAGCGTAAGTCCCGCTTTCTTCGCCAGAGTCGTTTCCGGGCTCACTCCCGTTGCCATCAGCACCATATCTGCCTGAATGGAAGCGTCGTCCTTTAATAAAACGTTCAGACCGTCGGCGTGTTCTTCAAAACCAATCACATTTTTACCAAGTTTGAGCGTTATGCCCTTAGAACGCAGTTTCGCATGCACCATAGACGCCATATCATAGTCGAGCGTGTTCATCAAATGATTCGGTCTTTGTACAACCGTCACCGAAATCCCCAAATCACATAAATTTTCCGCAACTTCCAGTCCGATAAAACCGCCTCCGACCATCACTGCCGATTTCGGGTTTTGTTCCTCCACAAACTTCCGAATCCGAAATGTATCCTCTACCGTTCTTAACGAAAATATTCTCTCATGATTCATTCCCGGCAGGTCCGGTCTGACCGGTCTGGCTCCCGGGGAAAGAATCAATTTGTCATAAGATTCCTCATATACTTTTTTGCTCTCTAATTCCTGTATAGTAACCGTCTTTTTTGAAACGTCAATATCTGTCGCTTCCTGCTTTACCCTTACCTGAATGCGGAATCTGTTCCAAAAACTGTCCGGAGTCTGCAGCGTCAAATCGTCGTCATTTTCAATAACCCCGCCTATGTAATACGGCAGACCGCAGTTTGCGTAAGAAACATATCCCGTCCTTTCAATAACAATAATCTGCGCGTTTTCATCCAGTCTGCGGATTCTCGCTGCTGCAGTAGCGCCGCCTGCCACACCGCCCACAATCACAATCTTCATTTACAAATCACAACCTTTCTGCAATACTTACTTCATTCAATCGTTACCGACAGCCGTCTCACCGTTCCAGTCGATAATTCCGCCAAATTCATATATATTTGTATACCCCTGCTCTACGAGCTTTGACGCAGCCTGTTTGCTCCGGTTTCCGCTTCGACAGTAAATCAAAATCATCTGCTCCTTGTCAGGCAGTTCTTCAACCGCCTCCTCCCCGATTGTTTCATTTGGCACGCAAACCGCGCCGGGAATATGCCCGCTTTCATATTCTTCTATGGTTCGAACATCGAGAATGATGTAATCTTCTTCCGATTCCATCAGCTTTGCCGCTTCTTCCATTGATATCTGCGTATAAGAAGCTTCTTCCGACTTATCAGAACAGCCGCTCAACACTATCGACAATGAAAAACACACCGCCAAGGCTGCTCCCAATATCAATCTGCTTTTTCCCGATTTCACACCATTGCCTCCTTTGCGAAAACTGCTTATTATGATATTTATTTTAACAAAAATTAAGGAACTTTTAAATAGAAATTTTCCGCTTTATCCTCATGTAGAAATTTACCATACATAACCTGCCGCCGCTTTCATATACTACTCAAGAGGTAAATTCTATGAAACATTTAAAACGCTATACGATTATCGGAATCATTTTTGTCCTGATTGCGGGAACACTTGCCCATTTTCTATATGATTGGTCGGGAAATCGATATTTTGTCGGACTTTTCACACCGATTAACGAATCTATCTGGGAGCATATGAAACTTTTATTCTTCCCCATGCTGTTATACGCCCTTTTTCTGATTTTAATATTTGAAAAAGAGTATCCGTGTGTTACTTCAGCTTTATGTTTTGGAATTGTGACCGGAACGTTGCTGATTCCGATTTTTTACTATGCCTATACCGCCATTCTCGGCAAAGATATGTTTCTCCTTGATATCGCGGTATTTATTTTCAGTATCGTCATTGCCTTCCTACTCGCCTACCGTTTTACACTGTCCTGCAAATTGGAACCGTATACGGTTTTATTGTGCTGCCTTGTATGTGTTTTGTTTGCCTGCTTCATGATATTTACGTATCATCCGCCGGACATGAAACTGTTTGAAGACCCGACAAAACCTGACATTCCGTTAAATCAGATTGTCAGGTTCCCATAAATCAATCCGTGCGGCAGTATTGTAATCAATAGTCTTCGCCAGCGTCCTCTTCTTTTTCCGCAATATCATTGACGGGCTTTTGTAATCCGTCGATGACAAGATGGTTTTTTTCGGCATAATCCCACAATGCCGCATGGATTGCCTCCTCTGCCAGAAGAGAACAGTGCACTTTTACCGGCGGCAGACCGTCCAGTGCCTCCATAACCGCTTTATTCGTGACCTTCAGCGCCTCTTCCACGGTTTTACCTTTGACCAGCTCTGTCGCCATACTGCTTGTTGCCACTGCCGCGCCGCAGCCAAATGTTTTAAATTTTACATCCTGAATAACTCCCGCGTCGTCAATCTCCAGATACATTCTCATAATATCGCCGCACTTCGCGTTACCGACTGTTCCGATTCCGCTCGCATTCTCTATTTCCCCGACATTTCTGGGATTGTTAAAATGGTCCATTACCTTTTCACTGTACATATTATTTTGCTCCATTCCTTAAAAAATCCTCATATAGAGGAGACATCTTTCTTAATCTGTCCACGATCTCTTTTAACTGCTCCACCGTAAAATCAATCTCTTCTTTTGTTGTCTTTTCCGACAGCGTAAGGCGTAGGGAACCATGCGCGATTTCATGAGGAAGCCCGATTGCCAGAAGCACATGGGAAGGATCAAGAGAACCCGATGTGCAGGCGGAACCGCTTGACGCGCAGATACCTTTCTGGTCTAAAAGAATCAGCAGGGATTCTCCTTCTACAAACCGGAAACAGAAATTGGCGTTGTTTGGCAGCCTTTTTGTTCTTTCTCCATTTAACCTGCTGTATGGAATCTCCTTCAAAACTCTGTCAATCAGATAATCCCGAAGTCCCGTCTCATAGGCAATTTTCTCATCCATCGCATTATCCGCAAGCTGCGCCGCTTTCGCAAATCCTACGATTCCCGGCACATTGTGCGTTCCTGCCCTGCGCGCTCTCTCCTGCGCCCCTCCATGAATAAAAGAACGGATTTTCACGCCTTTTCTGACGTACAACAATCCGATTCCCTTGGGTCCGTTTATTTTATGCCCACTGGCGCTTAACATATCAATGTTCATCTCATCCACGTCAAGCCCGATATGCCCGAATGCCTGCACCGCGTCTGTGTGGAACAGTACTCCGTGTTTTTTCGCGATTTGTCCGATTTCCATGAGCGGCTCAATCGTACCGATTTCATTATTTGCCGCTATCACGGAGATTAAAATAGTATCCGGACGAATCGCCTGTTCTAATTCTTTGGAACAAATTGTTCCATATTCATTGACATCCAGATATGTAATTTCATACCCTTTTTTCTCTAAATATTCGCACGTATGAAGCACTGCGTGGTGTTCAATTTTCGTCGTGATAATATGTTTTCCTTTACTTTCATAGGCTTCTGCCGCGGCTTTGAGCGCCCAGTTATCCGACTCGGTGCCGCCGCCCGTAAAATAAATTTCCTCCGCCTTTGCGTGAATGAAATCCGCCAGTGTCTGTCTTGCGCTTAATACCGCCCTGTTTGCTTTCTGGGCAAATGTATAGATGGAAGACGGATTTCCGTAAATCTCCGTAAAATACGGATTCATCGCCTCCAGTACTTCAGGATAAACCTGCGTTGTCGCCGCGTTATCCAGATAAATTACCTTATTCATAACAAACTCCTTTACATTTTCACCAAATCCTCAATCGACACGCTGTCCAGATACGCATTGACAATCTCGTTTAGTTTCGTCCACATAGGAAGCGTCCTGCATTCGGCGGCATTAGCACAGTGTCCGGCGCCCTCTTCCAGACAAGCCACCGGCGCCAGCGTTCCTTCCGTCAGACGCAGAATTTCTCCTGCTTTATAGTCTTTTGGCGCACGATTGAGGCGGTATCCGCCGCCTTTCCCATGTACCGCTTCTATCAGGTTGTTTTTAGACAACATCGTCATGATGCTTTCCAGATATTTCTGCGATATATTCTGACGTTTCGCGATTTCTTTTAACGGAATGTAGCCGCTGCTCTGCTGCTCCGCCAAATCAATCATTACCCGCAGTGCGTAACGCCCTTTTGTTGAAATCAACATATCCTTCTCCTGCCCTTTACTGATACATATTCGTCGATAAATACTTAAACGCGTTATCCGCCAGAATAACAATAATATTCTTGTCCGCCGCTTCCTCTCTTTTGGCTATCTGCGTTGCCACCCAGAGCGCCGCTCCCGCCGACTGACCCACAAAAAATCCTTCCGCTCTCACCAGTTTCCTGCCTGTTTCATACGCATCCTCCGCAATGACGTCAAAACATTCGTCGTAATATGTATTAAATTTCTTAAATAATACCGGTACTTTATCATCCGGCACGCCGTCAAATTTCAAAACGCCGTCAATCGTATTTCTGTCGGGATACGCCGGGTCTTTTAACGATTGTTTGGCAGGCTGCGCCCCGATAATTTTCACATCGGGATTTTTTGCCCGCAGGTAAGCCGATAAGCCTGACAGCGTACCGCCTGTTCCCACCAATTGAACGACATAATCTACTCTGCCGTCCGTCGCTTCCCAAATCTCGGGGCCGGTTCCGATAATATGCGCTCTTGAATTTGCGGGATTGGAGCACTGATTAATGTAAAACCATCCGCGCGACTTCGCAAAACTTTCCATAACATTTTCCAGACCTTCCAGCGAAAGTCCCGTTTTTAACATTTCGCAAAATCCCGGCACGTCCGATACCTGCAATAATTCAGCGCCCATCGCCTTTAATATCTGCGAGCGTTCTATCGAAACGCCGGGCTGAATGACCGCCGCGTAATGGTATCCTTTGGCATTCGCGAACGCGGCAGTGGCAATTCCCGTATTTCCGCTTGTATAATCCACGATTGTCATTCCCGGTTTCAGCTTTCCCTCATACTCCGCTTCCAGAATCATATTCCGCGCCGCTCTGTCCTTTACGCTGCCGGAAGGATTAAAATACTCAAATTTCCCTAAAATGTGACCGACGGCATGTTCCGCCTCCTCGTATCTGTGCAGTCTGACTAGCGGTGTGTTTCCAACCAAATAGATTATCGAATCATATATTTTTCCCATCGTTTTCTCTCCTTACTGATAATTGTATTCAACTACTTCTATGTATTTTTCGTTCCTGAGCACGCCTGCCAATGACAGCAGACTCCATGCGTTTCCGGCAGTTCCGATATACAGACCGGTATAACTGTGGACATCCTGCGGAATCGTTCTCCACCAGTTTCCCAGCCATCTTCTGGAATTTCCAATCTTATAAATATCATGTCCGTCGTCATCCGCGTATGACTGACCGATGACCGTTCTCGCGGTGCGTTTCGCGTAATTTAAAAATTCCTCCTCGCCCGTTAAACGGTATACCAGAATAAAATGTTCCAAAAGTCCCGGCGTTCCGCAGCACAATGCCTGACTGCGCCAGTATCCTCTGGAAAAATGCTCCGGGGCACCTGCTTCGATAATACCTCTGGACAGTTTTTTCACCCAGTCAAGGTACTCCTTCTCCCGCGTAATCGTATATAACGCCGCAAACAGTAACGCTGTCCCTGCCGGTCCATGGCAGGTGCTCAGGTAATAAAATTCTGTTGACGGTCCTCTTTTTAAACTGTCTAAATACGGAACGAGAACCGCCTCCTCGTCTCCTACGGCAATCCCCTGAATATACGCCGCCGCATCTTTTGCCGCCTGTAAAAATACTTCGTCTTTTGCCACCTTATATAAAATTGTAAACGTCCAGCCTACGCCGGAAGTGCCGTGCGCAAGATTGACCCAGAATACATCCTCCGGGAAATCAATGATTGTTAAATCCACAACATTCCAGTATTTTCCGCCGTTTGGCGCATCCTTCCCCTTTGAAACAAGGAAATATCCTAACGACTTTGCCGCCTCCAGATATTTCGCGTCATTTGTCACTTTCCACGTTGAAACAAGATATGTAATAAATCCCGCATCGCCGCACAAATCGTTCTGCTCACTCCAGTAAATTCCTTCCGGCGCCCTCTTCGCCGCCGCTAAGAGGTCGTCCGCCGCCTTCACAACATACGTTCTATACTTTTCTTCTCCGGTGACTTCATAAAGCTTTAATATCAGATACGCGCTTCCTGTCGGTCCGTTATAGTAGCCTGTAATCCATCCCGGCATATTTTTCACATGAACAAGTTTGTCCTCTGTTTTCTTCACATTGTCTAACGCATTTTCATAGAATGCACTTCCTTCATCCGTGGCAATAATATCATCTGCCGCCGCTTTTGCTTCCAGCAGATATTCCTCCTTTTTGGTCACCTGATACAGACGCAGATAAAACAAGCCGATACCCGCCGAACCGCCGTATAAAGATTTTTCCGTCAACATCGGATAATCTGAAAAATCCTCGTCGGAATCAGGACTTTGATTCCACCTTTTCCCATGCGGAGTAATCTTTTCCGTCGTTTTAATCCACCTTGCGCTCTCCTCGGCAATCGCGATATAATCCTCTGCCTGATACGTTTTAAATAAATAATTTCCTGCCATATTCATCACTCCTTATCATATACCCACTTACCTACTATGTCAATAGGTAAACTAGGCATAAATTATTTCCTATTTGGTATGAAACGATAATAACACGGAACACCGTTCCTGTATAATATGGAAAGTAATGAATTGGTTATAGGTTTAAACTATTGCTGTTCTGCCTGCGCCCATAAATTAATAAGCGTGACAATTTGATTTTGCGCGTCCTCAACCGTTTCTACCCTGACTCTGCCAATGGTTTTCCTGATTGATGCAAAATCAATCTCCGGAAACATATTTTCCACCAGAAGATTGACGCCGGGCGACGCCCCCATCAATGCCGCCGCAAGAAGAACCGTATCAATTTGTTTTAATACTTCTTTTAATCCCGTTTTGGGAAGCGTAACAATCTGCTCAAAATCGCTTATTCTTTCAGGCTGTATTTTAGGTTCGAGAATATCGTTGATAGAAATATCATATAGCTTTGAAATTCGAAGCAGGCTCTCCAAATCGGGAACACTTACCCCTGTTTCCCATTTTGACACCGCCTGCCTCGACACATTTAATTGTTCTGCCAGGTCGTCCTGCGTATAATGATGTTTTTTTCGTAAGATTTGTAAATGTTTGGATACTAATTTCGTATTCATGATGACCACGCTCCTTGGAAATATTATAAATACATTATAAATCCTGCAAGGGAGAATGAAAAGAACCGGAGAAGTGCTGAAACGCAACGGGATGTTGCGGGAACATAAGATTTTACATTGACAAATTTATTTACACATACTATATTATAAATAATGAAGGGCATAATATAAAAATATCAGATATAAAACACTCTATTTGAACTGTATGATGTAAGTTGTACTTTCAAAGCTCATTGATTTATGTAAAATATTTTTATTTGATGCCTGACACGGTATTTTATTAATCCATATGTTTAGGCTCTTTTTATGCCTTCATGAAAAAAATAAGCCATGGAGGACTTTTTGTGGACAACGAAGATTTTGCTTTTATTGAAGAACAAATCGGATATGAATTTGAGAATAAAATGCTACTACAGCAGGCTTTTATTCGCCGTTCTTATTCTCAAGAGCACCCTGAATCGGAAAATAATGAGATTTTAGAATTTATCGGTGATAAAGCTCTGGATTTTATTATTGTGCGTGCATTATCTGATTATTATGGGAACTACACAGACGATGATGAATACTATAACGAATTTAAAGAAGGAAAACTAACTGAAATCAAAAAACGACTAGTTGAAAGTAAAATGCTTGCAGAACGAATCAGCCTGCTCAGCTTTCAAGACTATCTGATTATGGGAAGAGGCGACTGTCAAAAAAATATTCAGAATGAAACTCATGTAAAGGAAGACCTGTTTGAAGCCATTGTGGGAGCCGTTGCGCTCGACAGTGATTGGGATATTGACTCTCTGGATACAGTCATTGGTATGATGCTCGATTATGAACATTATTTGGAAAACGGATTTACAGGCAACGATAATTTTACAACAATGATTCAGCAATGGAGTCAAAAAAAGAATCTCGATTTTCCATATTACGAATTTGCGGAATCGGACTAATATAATAGAAATGTGCTTCTGTGTGGAACATGCAACTACATTAATTGTAATTATAGACATAGGGGAAACTATATAGTAATATGTAACGAATTTAAAGAGCGATATGAGAAAAATTTTTATTGCCCTAAAAATATTAATTATTCCATCATCAATAGTGATAAACGTTTCGTATGTCGTTTACATTTAGAAACCATTAATCAAGCTTTCTACGGTCGCGGGGACTCTAAAAGTGAAGCGCGCATGAACGCCTCAGAAGCCGCATACATATTTTTGCAAAAAAATGATTTGTTATTTACAATCCAAGATGAAATCGGAACTCCTATGCCAGAAAAAGCCATTAACCAGCTTCAAGAATTGGCACAAAAAGAATATATTTCTATGCCCAACTATAAGTTTGAAGAGAACCATAATAGAAATGGAAACCCAATATGGACTTGTGAATGTTGGATCGACGGAATTGATACCAGTTTTACGAATACTTCAACATCTAAGAAGCAGTGTAAACGAGCATCAGCTTATGATATGCTATTGTATGTATTAAACGAAATATAAAAGAAATAAGCATCCATACCACACAGGCATGGATGCTTATTCCATATAATGTACATCTAAAGAAATGGGGATATTTCAGTCCCGATTACTTCTTAAATAATTATACACTAATACCGTTTGATTTTCAATCGGTTCTTACTCTTTATGATATTTACTTATAATCTGTCAAATATACAACTTTTCGAAGCCCCCGTTAAATCTGCTTTCCATATACCCCTAAATTTTTAAACATGACAGTTTTTTATATTCCCAATCATTTTCGTTGTTATTTCAAAATCAATTTCCAGAACTTTTTATTTTCTCAAATATATTAATATAATATGTAAGCTTATTGTCAACATAATTATGGGTTACTACTGAAAAAATCATAAATACAACATACAGAATACAATTTAAAAATAAAATAATTTTATTAATATTACTAAATGCTAAAAAAACAAATGAAAATGTCGCCAATATTTTAGAACCCTGCTGCGCTAAAAAATATGGAGTAATAATTGTATTATCTTCCCTAGATATGCTTTGTAAATAAAGCCGAGATGATTCCCAATATATAAATTTATCTCTATCTATTAAAAGAAAAACCACAATATATGCTGATAGCCTAGCTGTAGCTCTACGGAATGATAATAATAATGATTCAAATAAGAAAAGTATAAAATAAATTAAAAATAATAATAGTGGATTTTTAAACTGTATACTGAAACCAATTAATGTTACTGAAAGAACATACATATAAATCATTACATTCGTATCGCATGCTTGCTAGCTCAATATTTCAGCTCTTAATGATTGAAACTCCGCTTCTATCGAAATTTTTCTATTAAGTAATTTCTTGCAAATGTCCTCTTGCTTTTTCATATCTTTATCAACCTTTTATTTTCTTGATAACTTTTAGCGTAAATATCAGTTTTTATATACATAATTGTACATCTTTAAACGAAAAATGTATAGCAAATCTTTAGAGTATCGTTATACAAAAATAATTGATGATTTAAATTAATCATATATTTTCAAAAATATTGACAAATAACAACACACTATAGTACTGAAAGCACTTGACAATATTAAATAAAATATAAATAATAAAAGAATAAACTACATTAAAATTTAGGAGGATAAAATGTTCCTAACATTTCAAACAATAGTAAATAACACAGATTATATTATAACCTTAATATCTATAATTATAAATATAGTTGCTGCTATTCTAGCATCAAAAAAATTCATTGTATATCTATCTAAAACTCGTTACATAAAAAAATTATTAGGATTCAAAACAAAAGAAATAACATTATCGCAGTCTATTTTTGAACCCTCAATGATTCAAGGAATTAACCATAATATGATTACATATGAATCAGCTATATGTTTAAACAAAATCACTACCATTTTATCTGAATGCAAATATAATTATAAAATATATGATGAATTAAATTCACAATTTGATGAAATTAATATCGGAGGACCAACATGCAACAAGAAAGTTAATATTTACCTGACAACTCGTTTTTCTAATTTCAAATTTATAGTTCCACTACATGAAAAAACAAAATATGAGAAATACCCAATAAATCAACAATTTATAGAGTATTCACAAGAAGAAACTGGATTTAAAATATATAATAAATCTGATGGAACATTAATTGATTATTATAAAATTGACCACAACGACAAAGATTATATTTTTATAATAAAACTTACTCCACCTGATTTTGACTATTCCTTTTCCAAAACAGTATTCATCATGTTTAGTGGATTTAACAAAGCAACAATGTTCATTCCAGATATTTTTTCAAAATATTATAAAAAACTTTACAAAAGGTTTAAAAAAAATCATTTTTTTATTGCAATACCTTTTAACAACATTGACAATACTTTTGACTCATTCACAGGTATAATAAATTTAACTACGTATATGTTTAACTAATCATTTTTGATACAAAAATCTTAATTATTATACGCTTCTTTCTAAAAAGTAATAACAATCAATAAATCTAAACTATTTGCGGCTCAATTATTTAGATAATCACAAAAAGAAATCAGCATCCATACCACACAGTCATGGATGCTGATTCCATATAATGTATATCTAAAGAAATGGGAAATTTCAATCCCCCAACACTGCTTCATACAGCCAATATTTCCCATCAAATTGTACGACAACATCATCGCCGTACTGATAGACTTCTGCGCCGACAATCGGATAATTTGCCTGAAAATTCTCTTTCGGCACGCCGTCCGTCACCGCACTTTTATTTTGGGTTACGTCGCTTTCAATTTTTCCCAAATATACAAATTCATTTTTCATCTCGCTGTAAGAAATCTGCTGTATAGATTGTTTATACAATCTGTCATCTACAAAAACCATCAGCGGCGCGTCGCCGACGCTGCTCACATCCCCGCCTTCCTGCCGGGAATGTCGCGTCAAACTGCCGTTTAAGGAAACAATCAGACAGAGTATGAGGCAGACCGCAAGCGTTCCCCACATCACCCAGCCATGCGGATTGTCTTTCTTTTGATACTGCACTGCTTCCACAAGGTACTTCTCATTGATTTCGCCCATTGCTTCGGAAAATACCTTTGTATTCATACAATCACACCTCTCTTTGACAAATACGCTCTCATTTTCTGACGAATACGCGTAAGCCGCACGGATACCGTTTTCTCGGTCAGTCCCACATATCCGGCTATCTCCCTTAAACTATCGCAAAACCAGTAACGGCGCATAAAAATAACGCGGTTTTCTACAGTCAGCGTTTCCAAAAAATCTTCAATCACGCCGGCTAAACTTGCGGCTTCAACCGCCCCTTCCACTGTGTCCGAAGCCGCAAGGCAGGAATCGATTTCCTCCATGGCAATCGTATACGCGCTGTTTCGCTTTGCCGCCTCATTGTGGTAATACCTGTTTAGCGAAATATTGCGGACAATTTTACAGATATACGTTAAAAGCGGTTTCGGTCTTGCCGGCGGAATCGCGTTCCACGCACCTAAGTAGGCGTCGTTGACACACTCCTGCGCATCCTGCCTGTTATTAACAATATTGTATGAAAGCTTATGAAATACTTTTCCGTATTTATTGTCCAATTCCTGTATTGCCTGCTCCGAACGCCCAAAAAACAATTCGATGATCCTTTCGTCTTCAATCAAACGCACTGCCTCCTTTTCGCATTTACCTATTTACCTATATACTACGTTTTTTACGCCGGACACTACAGTAATGATAAAAATTTACGCCAATTCCTCCACCGTAAAACTCTTGCTCTTTAAATCGCAGTAATACCGCCCCTTTACTGCCGTGAACTTTAACACACAGTAATCCGGGTCGGTTACGCCCTGCTTATAAAACATAGTATCGCCGGTGCACCAGATTTCTTTTTTAATTTTTTCATCCTCCAGCACTTCCATTGTTCCAATCAGCATAACGCCTTCGTAGCGAAAACGTCCCTTATTAAAAAAATAGACGCTCGCCTTGGGATTGTTTCGATATTGTTTTACTCTCATGGAAGACGTATTCGTTGAGAAATAAAAACAATTCCCTTCTATTTTTCGTGGTGCGAACATTGCTTTCATATTGGGAAATCCGTCCTCATCTACAGAGCCTAGAAACGCCGTTTTCTGCTTTTCAATAAATGTCATCAGCTGTTGTCTTGTTTTCATTTGTCGTCCTCCTTCGTTTTATCCAAAAATCGGTTTTCATTTCGTAAATCCAATTTCATATAGATAGAAGCGCTCATCGGGCTGTCGTTATAACATGCCGTCTCATAAAATCCGTATCGTTGATACATCGCAACGGCATTTTCTAAAAACGGCAGCGTATCCAGCAGCATATAAGCGTATCCGAGTTCTTTCGCGTCCTCAATAATCTTTTCAATCAGCCTGCTGCCGATTTGTTTTCCGCGAAACTGCGGTCTGACATAAAGACGTTTCATCTCGCAGTTTTCTTCATCTATTTTTCTCAAACCGATACAGCCTGCCGGCTTCCCGTCGCACAGCGCCAGATACAGTCTGCCGTCAGGCATTCCGTATTTCGCCTCCAGATGTTTTACCTCTTCGTCGTAATGCTGAATCACTAAGTATTCTGCGAAGGAACTGTCACCTGCAATCAGCATATCCGTATACTCTGAAAATAACGCGCCGATTTCCTGCGGATACGCATAGGCAGGAATGATTCTGATACTCATGGTTTCTCTCTCCATTAAAATATGATATACTAATCATAGAATACGCAGTATTCATGATATACTTAAAACAAAATTTTAAAAATCCCCATAATAAGGAGCATTCTTATGAAAAAAATACTCTGCTACATTTACAACGGCATGGCTGATTTCGAAATCAGTCTTTTGCTGCACCGCCTGAAAAATACCGGCAAATACGAAATCGTTTCCGTATCGGAATCCTTGGAGCCGTTTTACGCGCAGTCCGGTCTACAGTATCTTGCGCAGATGAAAATAGCAGATATCGGCAGCACAGCGGCGTATGACGCGCTGATTATACCGGGCGGTCCTATCAATAACGAACAAAACGCCATCTGCCCTGTCGCCAAAGAAATGATTGCGGCAAATAAACTGACAGCCGCCATCTGCTTTGCCCCGCAATTTTTAGGCAGAGCCGGCATTCTGCGTAATTACCGGTTTACAACGTCCTGTTCCGAAGAAAAAATCAAAAGTCTCGGCTTAGAAGACCCGTTTTACCGTCCAAACTATGTGGAGGCAAGAACGGTTACAGACCGGAACCTGATTACCGCAAAAGGCTACGCTTTTGTGGATTTTGCGGAGTTGGTATGCGATTATCTTAATATCTTTGAAAATGAGCAGCAAAAATACGAACAGCTTGGGCGGGTAAAGGAATAATACCCGCCCTTTTGCGCTGCGAAACGCTGCCGCTTCTATTTAGACACCTTTTCCAAAAGCGTCATTTTCATTTCATAATATTTTGGCGTCATATCCAGATAATGAATATGCGGATTCTCGAAACGCTGTTCCTCTTCCCAGATTTCATTATCGAGCTGCTGTTTTACAAACTGCGCGATTTCTTTAACCGGAACAGGCTTCATCACACGTTTTCCGCCGATAACTGCCGGTTCCTGTAACTTAACAAACGTACAGTTCTCAAAATACCGTACCTTCCACGGTTTCTGCGGGTCAACGTAGCGGATTTTTCCCTCAAGCGCCTCGTCCTTATTCGCAACAATATCAGCAATCGCTTTTCCTGCTTCGTCATAAACACGGTAGACGTCTTTTAATCCCGGATTCGTAATCTTCTCCACATTTTCTGATACCTTGATGCGCGGAGAAAATACGCCGTCTTCCTTTAACACGCCGGCAATTTTATAAACGGCGCCGAAAACAGGCTCCGATTTTGCAGTAATCATTCTCTCGCCTACGCCGAACGAATCGATGCACGCCCCCTGCGCAATCAGGGAAGAAATCGTAAACTCGTCAAGGCTGTTTGAAACAAAAATTTTGCAGTCAGTACAGCCTGCCTCATCCAGCATTTTACGCGCCTTAATCGACAAATACGCCAAATCGCCGCTGTCAAGGCGGATACCTTTGAGTCTCTTTCCCATCGGCTCCAGCACTTCGTGCGCCACGCGGATGGCGTTTGGAATACCGCTTCTTAATACGTCGTATGTATCCACGAGCAGTACCGTTGCGTCCGGATACGTCTCGGCATATTTCGCAAACGCCGTAAACTCGTCTTCATAATACATCACCCAGCTGTGCGCCATCGTTCCTGAAACGGGAATATCAAACATCTGCCCCGCCAGAACCGTCGCCGTAGAATGTACGCCCCCGATTGCGCACGCTCTCGCGCCGTAGACTGCCGCGTCCATATTGTGTGCCCTTCTGGCTCCGAAATCCGAAACGCCTCTGCCGTCCGCCGCCTTTACCACGCGCCTTGCCTTGGTGGCAATCAGACTCTGATGATTAATCTGGGCAAGAATTGCCGTCTCCACAAGCTGCGCATCAATAAGCGGCGCCACTACCGTCATAACAGGCTCGTTCGGATACATAATCCGTCCCTCACGGAACGAATAAATATCCCCCGTAAACCTGAACTCTTTGAGATACTGCAAAAACTGCCCGTCAAAAATCCCCTGACTCCTAAGATACGCAATATCCTCGTCGTTAAAACGCAGATTTTCAATATACTCAATAATCTGCTCCAGTCCCGCGAATATGGCAAAACCGCCATTATCAGGATTTCTTCTGTAAAATACGTCAAACGCAACCTTATGATTCATATCCTGATGCACAAAATAACCGTTGCTCATGGTCATCTCGTAAAAATCCATCAGCATCGACAAATTCTTTGTTTCCATTTTTCGTTCCTCCCAACAATACCATACACAGCTGCCTTGACGCGCTGCCTAAATCACATCCACCTGACAGGTCTTCATCGCCTCAAGCGCCGTTTCGTGAGATTTTGGCGTCACGCACGCGCACGCATCTGCAATCACTCTGACTTGCGCCTCCGGACACGCCGCCTTGGCGATTAAAACGTTGCTGATCACACAGATTCCGGTACAAACGCCGACAAAATCAAGCGTTAATCCTTCGTCTTTACTGTCCTCGTAAACATCACGAAGCCTCTCTCCAAGCTCAAGGCTGCCAAACACCGGTTTATCGATAAACGAAAGTTCCCTTCCGCTTTCTTTGCATGCCGCCGCAACCTCGTCCGCGATTTCCCAGCCGGACGTCCCCTTGATACAATGCTCCACCGGAAGTTTCTTTCCCTCCTGCGTGTTCAGATAATCGGCACCGTGCGTATCTCTCGTGAGAATAAACGCGTCATAGCCGCCCCGTCTTATTACATCCGCGACTTTTTGTACCGCCGCCTCACATTCTTTGTTTCCCAGCACGCCTGTCGTAAAATCCTTCTGCATGTCTACAATAACCAATACATTACGCATTGTCGTAATCCTCCCTTATAAACCAATATTTTATTGTATTGTCATAAATACCGCGTATACTATGATTAATATATTATATTGACGCAATATCCGTCTTCTCCCGTCCCGTTTCGCCTCGCAGCCTCTCCGCCTTTGAAAAAGCGCATCCGCAGAAATCCTGCCGATACAGACCGTATTCTTTTGAAAGCTCGATAGAACGCTTATATCCTTCCCGTTTCTTAAAATCCGAAACCAAATACGAAACTCCAAGTTCGCCCGCAAGCCGCTCTCCTATCTCGTTTATCTTTTCCGCGTTCTTTCGCGGACTGATGCTAAGCGTCGTCGCGAAATAATCCATGCCAAGTTCCTTTGCTTTTAACGCCGCGGCATTCAGGCGCATTTCATAACAGCGAAAACACCGCCCGCCGCCTTCCGGACAACTTTCAAGCCCCTTTGCCATCGCAAAAAAATCCTCGGGACAATAGTCGCCTTCTACAAACGAAACGGAATTTGGCACAGGCATCGACACAATCAAACGCACTTGCTCATCCGCACGCTTCCTGTACTCCTGCGCCTCGGAGATATTGGGGTTATAATAAAAAACCGTAATCTTAAAATACCGGGACAGATACTCAATACAGTAACTGCTGCATGGCGCGCAGCAGCTGTGCAGCAAAAGAGACGGCACAACCCCCGCTCTTTCGTTTGTTTCAATAATTTTGTCCAGCTCTTTTTGAAAATTTCTCTTATTCATGCCCTTGTAACATCCTTCAGCCATTGATAGGACTTATACCGGTAAATGCACAGCGGAATCTTTAACAGTTCATCGCACATTACAATCATATAAACTGCCGTAACATTTAATTTTAGCACATAAGCCGCAATAAATCCAAGAATAATCGAACCGCACCACATTGTCGTCGTATCCACCATCAGGCCGTACTTCGTATCACCCCCGGCACGGAAAACGCCGACTATCATCGTTGTGTTAAATGCCTGACAGATAACATAATACGCCATGACAAACAACATGACTCCCATATACCCCATCGCCTCTTCAGAAACCGTCATAAAACTCATGACGACCGGACGCGCAATCAGCACGACAACCGCTCCGCACAGCCCCAGAACAATGCTCAGATTCTTAAAATGCCTTCCATATTCTTTTGCCTGCTCCATTTTACCCTCGCCGATGCTTTTGCCGATAAGAATCGCCGTTGCGTTCGCCAGTCCGAAACAAATGACCATCGCCAGCTGTCTGATAACCTGCGCCACCGAATTTGCCGCTGTCACCGCGCTTCCAAGATGTCCGAGAATCGCCGCATTCGTACTCGTACCCAGTCCCCAGAGCATCTCGTTAATCACGACCGGCAGAGAAAAATGCATAAAATCAAGAAAAAGCCACTTTTCCGTGGAAATCACATACCGAAGCCGTACTTTGACTTCCTTGTTGTACACTGTACTGTAAAAAATCACAATGCCAAGCTCAATCAGTCTCGCAATCGTCGTTCCGAGCGCGGCGCCGGAAACACCCATCGCCGGAACACCAAACAGTCCGAAGATGAATATCGCGTTTAAAACGATGTTCGCTAAAAACGATATAAAATATACTAACGTGGAAATCGCCACACGCTCGATACTCCTCATGACATTTAAATAGACCATCGTCAGGGAGGCCGGCAGATACGAGAAACAGACAATCCGAAGGTATTTTGCTCCCTGCACCACGACCTCAGGGTCAGATGTAAAAATCTTCATCAGATACTGCGGAATACACAATGTCACGATAGTAAATGTCAGGCTGACCAGCACGGACAGCCTCAGCGTCATTCCGAGAATCTTCTCGATGGTATCCCTATCCCTTTTTCCCCAGTACTGGGCTGTAAGAACCGATGCCCCCGAAGTCAGCCCGAAGAAAATCAGCGTCATAATAAAATAAATCTGACCGCCCAGCGACGCGCCGGATAATACCTTTTCCCCTACCCTTCCCAACATAATAACGTCGGAGGAAGTGACTCCGACGTTAATCAGATTCTGCAGCGCCATCGGCAGAACCAGAACAAAAACCTTTCTATAAAACTCTTTCTTATCCATGCAAAAATTTCCTTTCAAATTCTATGGACGGAACCGGTTTACTGAAATAATATCCCTGTATACTGTCGGCATGAAGACTCTGCAAAAGAAGATACTGCGCCTCTTCTTCGACGCCTTCCACACAAACCTTCGCGCCGATCTGCTGTGATAAATCCACAATCATTTTCACAAACGCCTTTTCATAATCATCCGTCAATATCTCATCCACAAAGGACTTGTCTATCTTTATGATATCAAAATCAAGCTGTTTAATGTAATTCAGCGAAGAATATCCTGTCCCGAAATCATCCAGCGCAATCTTGACACCCATCTCTTTTAAACCACTGATAATATTCTTTACCCTGTCAATATCGTTAATCGCAAGATTTTCCGTTATTTCAAGCGTAATGTTCTTTGGGTTCACGCCGGTTCCCAAAATGATATTCTTAATATGGGACACCACATTCTGCTGTAAAAGCTGCACCACAGATAAATTCACGTTCACACTAAAATTCTTATCAAAGGTATCGTTCCATTCCTTACACTGAAGACATGCCGTCTCCAGGACAAAATCACCGATATCCACAATCAGTCCCAGATACTCCGCCAGCGGAATAAAATCTCCCGGAGCCATAAATCCAAGCGCTTTGCTGTTCCAGCGTACCAGTGATTCGCAGCCCGTGCAGCGGTTCGTCCTTGTACTGACAATCGGCTGGTAAAATACCACAAATTCCTCACAGCTTCCCTCGACTGCCTGCCGCATATTGCTTTCTACTTCCAGACGGCGGTAAGAAACGTCGCCCTTACTCTCTCTATAAAAATTATAACGGTTTTTTCCTGCCTTTTTCGCATGATACATGGCAATATCTGCTTTTTTTATCAGTTCATTGACTTCTTTTCCCTGTTCCGGAAATTTGACAACCCCCATACTCATCGTACAGTATACTTCCGAATCAAGCAAAAACCACGGTTTATTAAATGCGAAAGATATATTCGTCAATATCTTCTTTAACAATCCGTAATTTTCCGGAGTGACAATTGCCACAAACTCATCTCCGCCCATACGGTAGCAGTGTTGCCGAAGTCCCATAATTCCCTGAAGCGCAATCCCGATTTCTTTTAACAGAGCGTCGCCGTAATCATGTCCCAGACTGTCGTTGATGTTCTTAAAATTATCTAAGTCGATAAACAAAACCGCTCCGGCCTGCTTATTCTTCTCCGTCTGCTCAATGGCTTTCTTCAAATCAATCTCACATTTCATCCTGTTAAACAGACCAGTAAGAAAATCATTCTGTGCCTGAAACGCGTTTCTCGTACTGTTCTTCTTCTTGAGCGTTGTATCACTGGAAGAAATCAGCACAACTTCCTCATCGTCCGTCCATTGCAGTCTGGAAAACTTGATATCAAACCATAACCCGGATTCCGCGTCAAAAAATTCCACCGGACGTTTCGGTATTAGCTGTTCTTCGTCATCTGCCAGGCTCTTCATCGCATCCGACAGCACGCGGATATGTTCTTCCGAATTCTCCGCGGTAAAATTCTTAAAGAGAACGCGCCTTCTTTCCAAATCGAACACAACAACTCCCGAACCGATATTGGCGAGAATCTCCTTCAATATACTTCCACCCGACAGGGAAACGTCATGAAAACTTTCCGTCAGATTGACATGATTTCCTTCCGATAACACACACTCACCTCCTAATATCCAGTAATTAATAATTATACACGGTTTTGACAAAAAAGTAAATTGTTGTCTATTTTTCTTTCCTATGTTAGAATAGAACGATAAGAAAGGACATGATTATGAACGTTATAAAATTTCATTCAACATTAAAACCCGATGGGAAACAATATGAACGGATTGTCTTCTGGAATCGTTTTATCCGCACCAAAACAGAAACCGTTCTTATGATACTTCCTATCATGCTTGGCATTTTCTTTTTTCTAAAAGGATACCGCTCTACATTTATGATGGTTGTATACTGTATATTTTTCGTATATCCACTGATTGCGTACCGCCAGTTTAAATCTGCCGTTGCCTATCATCTAAAAAACAGGGATAAGTCAGAAAGCGCTCCCTGCACGTTTACACTAATGGACTCGGGTATTCTCTGCGAATTTGATGATAGTGATGACAAACGTATTTTTAAGTGGGAAGACTTTACAACGGTTTACAACAGACTGGGCTATTATATGTTTTTTCAAAATAACGAGATGCTGGTTATGTTAAATCAGCATGACGTCCCGGAAGAATTAAAACAATCTGTTTTCAATTATATCGATTCCCATATAGACCATAATCAATGTATCATCAAATAGCATATAAAAAGGACTGTCGCGTATCAAACAATTTAGCAGCAGTCCTTTTTCTTATTTATCGTATTTTATTTCCTGTAAAAACATACCGCAGGTATCCGCCATTGTTTCCGGTTTTACCTCTGACTTTGCATCAAGCATCTTTAGAATCTCTTCCGGCTCCAGCTCTTTGTTTCCTACTAAAAGCAATGTACCAAAAATCAACCTGGCCATATTATGCAGAAAATCATTGGCTTCCAAGGTAATCTGCACTTCCCCTCCGTCGTCAAAAACCTCCGCCCTGTAAATTTCCTTTACGGTCGACTTATTTTTCTTGGCGGAAGAAAATTTTCTAAAATCATGTACGCCGCAAAGCAGCTTACATGCCTGCTTCATTTTTTCCGCGTCAAGCCGTTTAAACGCGTTATATTTGTACCTTCGTTCAAACACGTCCGGGACTTCGTTGACATCTATCCGGTAAAGATACGTTCTGGATTTTGCATTTAATGAGGCGTGAAACCGTTCCGGCATTTCCATAACGTCAATCACCGCAATGTCTCTTGGCAGGTATCTGTTCAGATAATGCAGTATCTCCCTGCAGCTCTGCTTTGTGTTACATTGGAAACTTGCCGTCTGCCCGTAAGCATGAACGCCTTGTTCCGTTCTAAGACCCACTGCCAGAACAATCTCTTCTCCCGTCATTTTCGTGAGTACGTCCGTGATTTTTCTCTCAATAGTATTCGTTGACTCATTCGCGCCAAGACGCTGCCAGCCGTCATACCGCCCGCCGTCATACTCGATTTTGAGTTTGAAATTTCTCATATCTGTTCTTTTTCTGCTCCTGTCATATCATGAATACTACGTATTCTATGATTATCATATCATGAATACTACGTATTCTATGATTATTATGTCATATATGGGATAACATCTACAACAGAAATAATATCCATCGGACTGCCGTTGACTTCCAGACACATCACATAAAAACTGCCGTTTGTGGTAATATCACAGTTCTCGCAGCAAACCGGCGGAACAATCTCCAGTTCAACACCCTCCTCCTCAAGCATCTTGGCAAATTTACCGTTTATCATATTGGTAACTTCGCATAGCGCATCATAGGAATCCTCATTAATCTCAAAATATTCTTCCCTGCCAAATCCGCCTGCCAGATAAAGAAGCGCTTTCACATCACCACTAAGTCCCAGCATAATATCCGTATCGCCATGCGCCATCTGACACGCGAAAAAATCCGCATGGTAAGATGAGAGCTCCTTGACCTCGATAAACGCCACCCTGTCCTTTGTAAGTGTTCTCACATACTCATACCCAATGGCAAGGTGCTTCATATTTCTGGCGCGTCCGTAATCAGATAATGCTTTCTTATACAGTTCCAGACTCCCGCTTCCTTCTTTAAATAATTCTGCCTGCAAAAGACATCCCTCCTGCCTATATCTTCACAATCATTCGTCTACGCTGTAATTCGGTGCCTCTTTTGTAATATGAATATCATGCGGATGACTTTCCTTCAGCGCCGCCGCCGAAATTTTAACAAACCTTCCGTTATTTTTGAGTTCTTCCACCGTCGGCGTTCCACAGTATCCCATACCGGAACGGATACCGCCTACAAGCTGGAATACCGTATCCTCAACGGTTCCTTTATACGCGACACGGCCTTCCACGCCTTCCGGTACAAGCTTCTTTGCGCCGGACTGGAAATACCGGTCCTTGGAGCCGTTTTCCATAGCGGCAATGGAACCCATGCCACGATATACCTTATACTTCCTGCCCTGGAATAATTCATAGTCTCCCGGAGCTTCGTCGCATCCCGCGAAAATACTGCCCATCATACATACATCGGCACCAGCGGCAATCGCCTTCACCATATCGCCGGAATATTTGATACCACCGTCCGCAATCACCGGAATACCGTATTCCTTCGCTACTTGATATGTATCCATAATCGCCGTTACCTGAGGCACGCCGATACCGGCAATAATTCTTGTCGTACAGATGGAACCAGGTCCGATACCAACCTTAACCGCGTCCACGCCTGCTTCAATCAACGCTCTGGCTGCCTCTCCTGTCGCGATGTTGCCCGCAATCACCTGAAGTTTCGGATAAGCTGCCTTAATCTTCTTAACTGTCTCAATAATATTCCTGGAATGACCGTGCGCCGAATCAACAACAATCACATCTACCTTGGCATTCACCAGAGCAGAAATACGTTCCATAACATTTGCCGTAATGCCGACTGCCGCGCCGCACAGGAGCCTGCCCTGCTCGTCCTTCGCGGAATTCGGATACTTTATCTGTTTCTCAATATCCTTAATTGTAATCAGACCTCTTAAATTAAAGTCGTCATCTACAATCGGAAGCTTTTCCTTGCGCGCCTGCGCGAGAATCTCTTTTGCCTCATCCAGTGTGATGCCCGCTTTGGCGGTGACAAGACCTTCGCTGGTCATACACTCGCGGATTTTCTTTGTAAAATCCTTCTCGAACTTCAAATCACGGTTTGTGATGATGCCTACCAGTTTTCTGCCCTCCGTGATAGGAACACCGGAAATGCGGAACTTCGCCATCAGGTTATTCGCGTCTTCCAATGTATGTTCCGGAGACAGGAAAAACGGGTCGGTGATTACGCCATTCTCCGAACGCTTAACCTTATCGACTTCTTCCGCCTGAGCTTCAACGGACATATTCTTATGAATAATGCCGATGCCGCCCTGACGCGCCATCGCAATCGCCATTCTATGTTCCGTTACGGTATCCATACCTGCGCTCATCATCGGAATGTTGAGCCTAATCTTCTTCGTCAGATTGGTCGATAAATCAATCATATTCGGCGTTACCTCCGAATAGGACGGAACAAGAAGCACATCGTCAAACGTTATTCCTTCACCAATAATCTTACCCATTTTCTTTCTCTCCTTTTTGTAATTTTTTTGCTAAATTTTATATACTTTAGCAGAAAAAAACTAAAAAGTCAATTACAAAATAACTTTTCTTGGCGCAATATATTGTAATTCTTTTAAAAGCTTCTCGTTTGGTTCAAACAGAAGCTTAACCATCTCGTTATCTTTCATCGTATACGCCGCGTAAACCTTAGCGTCCGGCATATTGGAAGTATAATCATACGTTCTGTACCTGTTATGTGAAAGCCTTAAATCCTCCTGAGAACCCTGCGGAGCAACCAGCTCCACACGGTTAAAATCAAACGATGCCATTCTCTTTCTCTTTGCGCGCGCAATAATCTTGTCCACATCAAGTTCCCCGCTTAAATAAATGTATTCGTATTCATAATGAAAGCCGCGGAATACAAAAACTGTAACAACAATGACAATTGCTGTCAGAAACGCCCCAACATAAGGAATCAAAATAAAAATCAAAGACACCACGCATAAAACTATCATCAACGCCTTCATTATATTCGCCGACTTTGGCGGCCTGCACTGTACAATCTGTTCTACTAAATTATCACCCATTCTGCCACTCCTTAATATAGAAAAAATATATTCCGTATTCTGTCACTAGTATATCACAGTTGTCCCAAAAATCAAAATACATTCTGTTTATTTTCCCAAAGTATGCCCCGCCAAAAAATTTTAGAGACCGTTTTGCTCTAGAATCGCATAGAACCGCACGTTCTCGGATACAATCACCTTGGTGATGATTATGGCAAAATATCAACGTATTCGTGATATGCGAGAGGATGCTGACCTGTCACAGGCAAAATTAGGCGAGATTCTTCACATTTCACAGCGTTCCTACTCACATTTCGAGACAGGAACGAGAAGTCTGCCTGTTGACGTATTGATTAAACTGGCCGACTTCTATGAAGTAAGCGTGGATTATCTTCTTGAAAGAACAGATGATAAACGCAGACTGTAGGAAAAAGACCGCCTCCCGGCAAACAATCGGGGACGGTCTTTTTCAAAAAAATATATTATTTTACTACAATATTAACAATCTTACCCGGAACATAAATTTCCTTTACTATCTGTTTGTTCAGTTTGCCTGCTACGGCTTCCTTTCCTGCCGCAACCGCGTCGTCTTTGGAAATATCCGCCGCTACTTTGACAATCGCTTTTGTCTTACCGTTTATCTGCACGGCAATTTCAATCTCGTCTTCCACTAACTGCTCTGCGTCAACTTCCGGCCACATATTATTTTCAAATACGCTGTTTTCATGTCCAAGAACACTCCAAAGTTCTTCCGCGACGTGCGGAATGAACGGCGCAAGAAGCGTTACTATTGTTTCCAACGTCTTTTTATCTATGCCGTCCTGCGCCTTTGCCAGTTCAATCAGTTTATTGTTATACTCCATAAATCCGCTGACAACGGTATTTAAGCTGAAATTCTCAAGACGCTGCGTGATGTCTGCCGCCATTTTATTGCGGAGCTTCACGGTCTCTTTCGTCTCAGGCACATTTTTATCTGCATTTTCATACACAAGATTCCAGAAGCGGTTTATAAATCTGCGGACGCCGTCGATTCCCCTGTCGTCCCACTCCGCGTCCATATCCGGAGGTCCTACGAACAACTCATACATTCTCAAAGAATCGCATCCGTAATCGTTCACCAGCGTATCCGGTGAAACAACATTTCCCATGGATTTACTCATTTTCTGCGCCTTTGTTCCATACGTTTCGATATCGTCCGGTTTCTTGCATATCATACCCTGGTTAAACAGCTTCTTAAACGGCTCGTCAAAGTCCACCACGCCGATGTCGTTTAAGAACTTCGTATAAAATCTTGAATAGAGCAGATGAAGAACCGCATGCTCCACACCGCCGATATACATATCTACCGGGAGCAGTTTGTCCGCCTTTTCACGGTTTACCAGTTCTTCGTTGTTCTGATTGTCCACGTAACGCAGGAAATACCATGAAGAACCCGCCCACTGCGGCATCGTGTTTGTCTCTCTCTTTGCAGGCTTACCGCAGCAAGGACATGTCGTGTTCACCCATTCTTCAATTCCCGCAAGCGGCGATTCACCTGTGCCTGTCGGCTCGTACTTTTCAACCTCAGGAAGCAGCAGCGGAAGCTCCTCCTCCGGTACCGGCACACAGCCGCAGTCCGGACAATGCACAATCGGAATAGGCTCGCCCCAGTATCTCTGTCTTGAGAAAACCCAGTCACGAAGCTTGTAGTTGGTTGTCTTCTTACCGAATCCCATTTTTTCAATCATTGCCGGCGCCTCTTTTTTGAGTACTGCGGATTCCATACCGTTCCAGTCTCCGGAATTAATCATGGTGCCCGAAGCCTCGGTATACGCTTCTGTCATATTCTCGATTTCCCTGCCGTCTTTGGCGATAACCTGAATAATAGGAAGATGAAACTTCGTCGCAAATTCAAAGTCTCTGTCATCATGGGCAGGCACGCACATGATTGCGCCTGTTCCGTAATCGGCAAGAACATAATCGGAAAGCCAGATTGGAACTTTGGCGCCGTTTAACGGATTAATTGCGTAGCTTCCCGTAAACACGCCCGTCTTTTCCTTGTCTGCCATTCTGTCGATATTGGAACGTGTAGAAGCTCTGTAAATGTAATCTTCCACGTCTTTTCTCGTCTCATCTGCCGCGAGTTCTTTCGCGAGTCTGTGTTCCGGCGCAAGCACCATGAACGTCGCGCCGTAAAGCGTGTCCGGGCGCGTTGTGTAAACGGTGATTGCCTCATCCTTACCGTCCACCTTAAAATCAACTTCCGCACCGTAAGAGCGCCCAATCCAGTCGCTCTGCATTTTCTTCACTTTTTCCGGCCAGTCGAGCTTGTCCAAATCGTCAAGAAGCCTGTCCGCATACGCAGTAATCTTGAGCATCCACTGCTTTAAGTTCTTTTTCGTCACTTCAGAATGGCACCGCTCGCAGCAGCCGTTGACTACTTCCTCATTCGCAAGACCGGTCTTGCAGGAAGGACACCAGTTAATCGGCATCTCTTTCTCGTACGCAAGTCCTGCCTTAAACATTTTCACAAAAATCCACTGCGTCCACTTATAGAACGCAGGGTCTGTCGTATTAACTTCCATATCCCAGTCGTATACGGCGGAAATCTCCTGAATCTGTCTCTTAATATTGGCAACGTTTGACGCCGTGGAAATTTTCGGATGAACGCCCGTCTTAATAGCATAGTTCTCCGCCGGAAGTCCGAACGCGTCCCAGCCCATCGGATGAATCAGGTAATATCCCTTTAACATCTTATATCGGCTCCACACGTCACTGATAACATAGCCTCTCCAGTGTCCGACATGAAGTCCGCTGCCCGACGGATACGGGAACATATCAAGACAGTAGTATTTTGGCTTTTTGCCGTCGTTTACGTTCACCGGATGCTTTTTCCAGTTTTCACGCCATTTCTTCTCAATCTCTTTATGGTTATAAACTTTTGCTTCCATAACTTTTCTCCTTAATTCGTTTACATTACTTTCCATTTTACCATATTTCGGAGCAAAGTCAATCAGCCGCGTCTGAGTTACTATGAATTTTATTTTAAGGATAAAAACACTTCACCTAAACCTGCGGGAGAAGAAATTACACCAACACTTCATTTTTCTTCATAAACCTCAAGCAAATTTTTAGATTATCTTTTCATATCTCGGCAAATGGCGATAAGTCTTGGATTTTAAGGCTTTTTCGCCATTTGTCATATCGGGAGATACTTGGCATATCTTGGTGCTTCTCGGCATAATTTTGAATCCAAAAGTAGTATGGCGGTAGTAAAAGCACCGATTTTGCTATGCCGCTAATCGCTCCATTTCAGCCTTTGCGGAATCGTAGGTTGCATGGGCGTAATAGTTCAAGGTCATCGTGATGTTGGCGTGTCCCACAACAGTCCGTTTTTGGACGCTACTTCAAAACTTTTTTGATTTTTTCTTTGAGCCGTCTTACACGCTTGTAAACTGCCTCCTCGGTCAAGCGAAGTGATGCGGCTATGTCATGAGTAGAATAACCCTGCAACTGCATCACGATGATTTGCAGGGTAAGCCTGTCCAC